>NZ_MAUH01000001.1:0-508462 GCF_001693475.1 Chryseobacterium sp. CBo1 | reverse complement strand
TGGATTCAAAACAAGAATACTAAGTAAAATAATGACACTCACATTTATCCAATTCATAAATGTTTTTGTTTATAAAAGAAAAATGAATAATATTAAAATAGCTATTGTGTGATAATGCACTACGGGTTAAAGTATTAAAAATACAGTCTGGAACCAACAAAATTGAAGAAGAAAAAAAATTACGTTTATTAATCAATAGTAGTGCTCTGGATTTTATTAACGATACCTTTAAAAATGGAAAAAATGCAGATAGTGTCAAAGAGGTTAGAAAACTTTATGAACTGAGAGTTGCCTGGTTAACGGGTGGAGATTTTCATGAGGTAAGAAAAAATTCTCAAAATGAAATTGAAGAGCTTTCTTTCCTTGAACAAGTTATTCATGTTCAGTTTGTGGTAACAGATTTTAAGCGTAAAATATTGCTCAAATTATACAGAGAAGGCTCTTATACTTCTGAAAATATTCGAAAATTAGAAAAAGAAATGGATCTTGATGAGTCGAGACTCCGCAGTCAGCTGAAAAATATGTTGGATGATTAGAAGAAGGAAGTTTTCGCTCCAAAAACCAAGAAAAATATAATATGAGCATAATATAGAAAACCATGCTTTGGTTTAACAATATGAAGTGAATGGAAATTTGCTTTCCTCCAAAAATTCTGAAATACCTTGAAAATTTCCAACTTAATAGGGGCATTTAAAAGCAAATCTTAATATTTCTTCGAGAGTTTACCAAAAGTTGCGAAAAAAGTTTATTGAGCGACATCTTTTTTTTTAATCTAAAATAAGAAAAGAAACTTTAGCCACAAAGCTGTTTCAATAATTTTCAAAAAAAGAATGACAAAAGCTATTCCTCAATGCTGTTGTTTACAGCGCTGACTATATTGTTTGTAAGTAGCTCATTGGCATTGCTTACTTAATCTTCCAATCAACAGTTAATATACGAATTATTTTTTCATGAAAACACCATCTATTTTTGACCATATTACCTAAAATTATAAATTTTTATAGACTTTATCTCCTTAGCTTTATCTATTTTGTATAAGATTCCGCTAAGGTAAAATCGGATTGCTTGCGGTAGCAACTCCCGTAGTAATACCACTTAAATTAACAACAATAGTAGGATTTACTATTGTGAGCATATCCCTTCTGTAAACACTCACACTAAGTCTGGCATCTATTTTTTTATCAAATGACCTCTCATTATTGGGAGTAAATTTTACATGCCAAGTACCATTTTTTACAAAAGATCGATCTGCCACACGTTACTCAAAAGGTTTTTAAAACCCAGCTTGACAACCAGATTTTGCTTCGATCTATTATGGACTATTATTCTTTGATGATCTGGCTTTCGCTGGCAATCTTATTTCTTTTAATTTGCTACTATATCAAAGAGAAAAAAGTGTATGTTCACTTCAGACCATTATTGCCTATCTAACTTAATAATTATTTGGTATTTGGGAGAAACAATAAAGTATTTATAAATTCAATCAAAAATGGAAAAGACCAATGCGACCAGAACGCTTGACAGATTACAGATAAGTTATGAGCTTAATAACTACCATATAGATGGTGATGATCTAAGTGCTGTTCATCTCGCCGAAATAAATGGAATCGATATTAACACTTTATATAAGACCTTGGTATTGGTGGGCGAAAAAACTAATCTACTTGTAGCGATAATACCTGGCAATGCAACTCTTGATCTAAAAAAACTTGCCAAGCTCAGCCAAAACAAAAACTGCAAAATGTTGCCGACAAAAGATCTGTTAAAATTTACAGGCTACGTCCGTGGTGGTTGCTCCCCTATCGGAATGAAAAAGCAATTTCCCACTTATGTTGACAATGTTATTTTGAATCAAGAACTGGTGTATGTCAACGGTGGAAAAAAAGGAACGCAATTAACGCTGAATCCTAATGAGCTAATTGCTGTCACCAGTGCAACAGTTGGCAATATTATCGTATAAAAACTGAGCATCTTTAAAAACTCTTTCTTACTCTTTTCTATTTCTTTTGGCACAAGATGAAGGATTTACACCCAAATTGTTTTTATAATAATGAGAAAAATGGCTTTCATCATTAAAACCAAATTCATCAGCTATATGTTTTAAAGTAAAATGTCCTGCTTCCAACCTTTTATTAATAAGTGATATCCGATATTGATTAATATATTCCCTGTAGCCCATTTCAAAATTTCTTTTAAAATAGGCACTGAAATAAGTACATGAAATATTAAATTGGGATGCAATACACCTTATTCTTATTTTATTAGGATCGTAAATATGATGATGGATGTAAGATATGAGTTGTTCTTTTTCCTGCAGATTATCTTTTCCGTTAAGCGACATATCCTGCATGGTTTCTTTTATGATACCGAAAATAGAAAGTATATGGTGAAAAATAACTGGGGAAGATGCTACAGCATGAACTTCATTATAAAGCAATATATTATCTACTGTATTCCTTAATACTTTGTGGATTTCTGGACTAAACTCTAGTTTTATCTCCTTTAGAATTTTATTATTCATGATTTTTTCAGGAGTATTGTCTATATAATTCGAAAATTTCCAATACTCTTTACTTATGAAATAAGTACTTGTATATTTGATGCATACAATTCTGCTTTTTTCTTCCATTATAAAATTATGTTCATCTTCCGGAGAGATAACAAACAAATCTCCTGATGTGTACAAAAAATCATTTTGATTTATTTGATGAATTCCCCTTCCATTATAAATGTATACCAGCTCAAAATAGTTTTGTCTGTGAACTGTCAAATGAAAATCATTCTCCTCAAAATCAAGTATTTCCAATGTATTGAATTGCTTTAGTTGAGCCATATAAACTTGTGTAGAATCAATCTTGGGGGTTTTCTATTTTTTTATGTTTTATCCTCTCAATTATAATTGTTGCCATCAAAGAAACTGTACCGCCTGCTACGGATTCTAAAAACCGCATCAAACCAGACTGCCAGACAATATCAAAAGTCTGATCATGAGTGCTTAACCCTACAATAATTACAGTTATGCAACCAATCTTCAATGCTCCTGTCCATTTGAAAACTGAGATAAATATACAAGTCAGAAAAAGAGAAATACCCACTGACAAAAATAGATTATTGGTAAAATAAATTATTGACGTTGCTAGAAAAGCACCAATAAAAGTTCCTAGTATTCTATCTTTCATCAGGTTTTTAGCATTTTTGGGAAGATCATCAAAAACTACAATGGCAGATATGGCGCACCATATACCGCTCAGATAGTCATCAGAAAGCTGTAGAACCATATTAATACCAAGTCCAAAAAAATAGGAGATAAAAATTACCAAAGTAAGCAACGAAGCTTTTACATAAATGCTGGCATCTGTATAGTTTTTGAGATTATATAACTTCATTGGGAGTAATTTATTTTGGTATTACAAATATACAAATCAATGTTCTATTGATACAATTTACAACAATTAGTTATATAGTAATTCTGCATAAGAAGATTTATAGCCAAGACATACTGATTACATTTTGGGGATCTAGTTACGATGAACTTTAAAACTATGAAAGGATATTTACAGCAATAAAATTTTTCAACATCTGATTTTCCGATGCTCTGGAAAATATTCATAAACTTTTAACATTAAATCTAAAATCTCTTAATATTTTAAAAGTAAATTTGTAAAGGATGTTTGCAAATTATAAATATAATATTTTTAGAGCTGGATATGCAAATAAAAATTGGTAGTTCTTAATTTTAAGACCACTTTTATCAATAGTCTTCCATAAAATCAGTTTTTTAATCAACCTTCGGAAAAGTTTATTAATAAAAAAGACTAAAAGAAAAAATGCGGCAACAATCCCCAATGCCGTCAGCCAATTTGAGGTAAGATTTTCTAAAGCGTGATCCTTCCTGCTGTTCACAATTTGGGCATCGATATCTGACAAATATCTTTTTGCCAAAGAATCCTGAGAGGCATTTTCCCAAAGTGCATCCTCCTCTCCGATGCTTGTAATAATCTTGCCCGCATATAGAATATCAATGTAATCCCTATTAATTTGAGATTTTAGAGAATCTTTAACATATATTTTCTGACTGTAAATTTGCTGTATATGGTGCTCTGCCGTCTGTGCCCTGTCATATGCAGAGTATGGTCCTAAATTTCCGTAAATATTAAAAATATTTCTACCAAATAGCGTTACGGGATAAGGTTTAACCTTTTTACGCAAAGCATTGATTTTTTCTTTTTGAACGGCAATGCCCAGTGAATCATTGGTTCTTATTTTTTTAAGCTCAGATTTATATTTCTCTAGTTCTTTAGACATTGAATTGATAATATTATCCAATTCATCCTTAAGAATTGATGTTCTTATAGAATCTTTTGTTTTTAAAAGTTTATTGTTTTCCTTAATTTTCTTTAGTTCGGCAAAATTAGAATTCTGATGACCAGCAGGTACTTGTGCAAAACATATTATATTGAAAAAAATAAGCAAGAATACTTGGACAGATATGTTGTATTTCCTTCATATAAACGTCTTAATTTCCTACAAAATTATGAAATTATAATAGAAATACCCGAAAACTATTAAAAGTTCAGGAAGCAATATCATAAATATACAAACGTTTATATCTTTTGTACAAGTAAAAAAAATAGACTTTATAATAATTTTGCAATGGAACACTTACCTACAAAATAATGGTTAACTTTATAATGATAGCCTTCTGTATATCAGCGGGGATGACATTCAGATCCGCAAAACTGATTCCGCAGGATGCACACAAAGGCATCAACACTTGGATTCTATATTTAGCACTCCCTGCAGTTTCCTTCAAATATATACCGAAGATCGAATGGAGTAGCCAGATGCTTTTCCCTGCCCTCTCCCCATTGATAGTGTGGGCAGGAAGCTGGATTTTCATGGAATTGTATTGCCGCCATAAACGTTATGCTCAGCGATCCAGAAGCACACTGGAGCTTGCAGGCGGTTACAGTAATACATCCTTTATAGGATTTCCACTGATTATGGCCTATTATGGAGAGCAGAATCTTAGTATAGCGATTATTTGCGATCAGGTGATGTTTGTTCTTATTTCAACAGTAGGGATTATTTGTGCCATTAAAGGAAACCGTTCTGATAAAGAGGGAGTCAAGCCTTATGTACTAGTAAAAAGATTGATAACATTTCCCCCGTTCATTGGTTGTATGAGTGCTCTTATTCTATCAAATGTAACAGACATCAGCATAGCAGAACCATTTTTTGATAAACTAGCAGCAACTGTAGGACCTCTTGCGTTGTTTTCAGTTGGTTTACAGCTCAAATTCAAAGGGTGGAGACAACAAATCTCCCAGATTTCAATGACAATGCTTTATAAATTAATAATCGCACCTGCATTGGTTTTAGTAGCAGCTCTGATTTTAGGTGTAAAAGGTGAGGTTGCCCGGATTAGCATTTTTGAAGCCGCAATGCCTACCCTCATTACTTCCAGCATTATTGCCGAACAATTCAGACTAAACACTAAGCTGATCAACCTCATCATTGGCATCAGCATATTGGTAGGATTTGTTACCACTGGATTTTGGAATATCATAATGAAATTTTTGATGATTTGATTTTCGGATAATTTCGAAAAACGTACAATATTTATACATCATTTTATCATTATTCTACAAAATAATTCCTATTAAAATTCAGTAAATTCGTATTACACTAAAAGATTAAATTAATAAACAATCGTATATGTGTAAGTTTAAAAACAAAATAGTATTTATCACAGGAGCTGGTGGGGGTATAGGAAAAGCTACTGCCATGACCTTTGCAAAAGTCGGAGCAAATGTAGTTTTGGCTGATGTGAAAAAAGAATTTGTTGAGCCTTTGGCACAAGATATTCAAAAATTGGGAGGTAAAGCATTGGCATTAGCATTAGACGTGACCGAATATCAATCTGTAAAAAATGCAGTTGATGAAGCAGTAAAGACTTTCGGAACCTTAGATATAGCAGTCAATAATGCAGGTGTTGTAGGCATTGGCAGTATTGAAGAAATTGATGAACAGGAATGGGACAGAGTACTTTCTGTAAACGCAAAAGGTGTTTTTATATGTACCAAAGTTGCCTTGGAAGTTATGAAACCTCAAAAAAGCGGGGCAATCATCAATACTGCTTCAATAGCCGGTAAAATGGGAATGGCGCATTTATCACACTATGTTGCATCAAAATTTGCGGTAATCGGATTTACCAACAGTATTGCAAAAGAAGTTGCGGAAACAGGTATTACGGTCAATGCTATTTGTCCGGGTATTATTGGAACCGGAATGTGGCGTGGCGAAGGAGGTATTGCAGACCGTTGGAAACAACCTGGCGAAACTGAAGCTCAATCTTGGGAACGCAACAAGAAAACATTGATTCCGCAAGGAGTAGATCAAAGTGCAGAAGATATAGCAGAAGCTGTAGTATTTTTAGCATCAGCTCCACATATCACAGGGCAGGCAATTGCAGTAGATGGTGGTATGACTATGTAATGAAATTCTATAAATATAAAAATTCAAATCTATAAAAAATAAAAAAATGGATACACAAATCGGAATTAAAAGTGAAAGCAGACAAGCTGTGGCTGACATCCTGTCTAAATTATTGGCAGATGAATTTGTATTGTACACTAAAACAAGAAATGCGCACTGGAATGTAGAAGGATCAGATTTTCATTCAATGCATCTTTTCTTTGAAAGCCAGATGTCGTAAATCGTCATGATTCCTGAATAATAAGGTATATTAATCCATTGTCTTGGTAATCGTTTATATATTCGAGATAATAGTTATATTCAATATCGTTGAACTCTATACTTAAAAGTCTAAATTGTGTTTAGTGCAGATTATTAATTAAGTTATATTTAATTAATTACGGTATAGCAACAGATTTTATCATCATATATTTTTATTTTTTTAGTAATTAATTGGAATTATAAAAAAAAACTTCATACTTTTACTAAACAATTTGCGAAAACACGTTCAATGTTTGAGGTGGAATATTAGGTTACCTAAAAAAATCATCTTTCTTAAACTCTATATAAGAAAGAATTTTGAAACAAAACATATATTCCTGGAGAAACCACAAAACCGCCTTTCATTAGGCGGTTTTCTTTTCAAAAGTTGATAAAGCACAAACCAAAAGGTTTCTTAGCTCAGTTGGTAGAGCAATGGATTGAAAATCCATGTGTCCCTGGTTCGATTCCTGGAGAAACCACAAAACCACTCTTTTTTCAAGGGTGGTTTTTTGTTTTTCAATCTTTTAAAGCATTTCATCATTTATTTACAATCAAAAATAAGTATCTTCGTTTTTTTAAAATTTTATTCATCATGAAAAAATTGATCTCCGGATTATTTATTTTTCTCAGCATACTCATTTTAGCCCAAGAGGAAGGAATTCAATTTGACCAAAGTGCTTTTAAGGATCTTTTAGCAAAAGCAAAAAAAGAAAAAAAACTTATTTTCATTGATGCTTACGCAGTTTGGTGCGGTCCGTGTAAGATGATGGACAAAAATGTTTTCACCCAAAAATCGGTAGGAGATTATTTCAACAAAAACTTTGTGAGTTCTCGAATCGATATGGAAAAAGGTGAAGGAAGAGAGATTGCTCAAAAATTTTCGGTGCGTTCTTATCCTACTTTTCTTTTTCTAAATGGCGACGGGGAATTGGTTTCTCAAAATTACGGTTATATGGAACCAAGCCTTTTTCTTTCTATGGCACAAGATGTAAATGCTGTAAATTCTAAAGAAGGTTCATCTAAAGAAAGATTTGCCAAAGGTGAAAAAAGCCCAGAATTTTTAAAAAACATCATGAAACTTCACTCAAACTCGGATTATGAGTTTTCCAAACAAGCTTCAGAAAGGTATTTTGGAAATAAACCTAAAGATGAAGAACTTACAAAAGATGATGCCGGATTTTTATTTTATTTTCTTAAATCTTCGGAAGATCCGAACTATAAAACTTTTGTAGCCAGAAAAGCTGAGATTATTAAATTCTTACCCGAAGAAAATTATAATGAATTCAACAGTCAGTTAATTTTGGGAAAAGTTGTTCAGGAATCTATTGATGAAAAGAACAAAAAAATCAACGATATTTACTTCTTGAAAACCGCCGAACCTTTAGTTGGAAAAGAAGCAGCAATTTTAAAATTAAACCAAACAAAGCTCGCGTACTATGAGCAAAATGCTAATTTTGCCGAGTACGAAAAAGCGGCGTTGGAATATTATAAAAATGCCGATTCTTTTGAACCTAATGAACTTCTAAAAGCAGCCTGGATTTTTTCTGACAACATCAAAAACCCATCTTCATTGAAGAAAGCAGCAGAATGGGCAGAAAAATCTGTGATGCGCGGAGAAACCTCTGAAAACACCTATATTCTGGCTAAAATTTATTTCAATTTAGGAAGCAAAGATTTAGCAAAGAATTTTGCAGAACAATCTAAAAATATAGCTGCACAATCAGGTAAAGATGCGAGCTTGGCTCAAACATTATTAAACCAAATTAAATAAAACTTACGATTTGAAACATAAATTTTTTATCGCCGCAGTAAGCTTATTTTCAATCATAAATATTAACGCTCAAGAAACTCAGACTACAGAGGTAAAACCTGAATCTGAGAAGAAAGTATATATAAAAGGGAATGCTTTATTTATTCCTATTGGAATTGTTAATATTGGTCTCGAACACCAAATTACTGATAAAATAACGGTTCAGGGAGATGTTTTCATCTCTCCATGGAAATCGTTTGACGGTCATGAATTGCAATATTATTCTGTATCAATAGAAGGAAGATATTATTTTAAAGAAGCTTTTAACGGATGGTTTTTAGGAGCGAATATAGGAGCATCGTCTTTTGTTTTACAAAAATGGAATTATTGGAACGATGATCCTTATCAAAGTAAAAATGAAGAAAATGTTATTTTTACAAAATCAAATTTATATCAAAAGGGATACTCTTTTTTAGCCGGAATTACAGCAGGCTATCAGTTTAAATTATCCGATAACTGGAGAATGGAATTATATGGAACCATTGGAACTTCCCAAGACGTTTACAAAGGCTATGACAGAGTATCCGGAAAAAGATATGATGAAAATCCTGACGGTTACAACAGAAGCGGTGAAATCATTCCTTACAGAGGAGGTGTAATGATTTCTTACAGATTAAAGTAAACAACATGAAATTATTAGGAAGAAACCACATCATCATCTCTATTATTACGTTTGCAATACTTTTTCTGATGAATTATTTGGGAAACGAAGAAGCGGATAAGTTACAACGTGCTTTGATGACAGCTTTAGCAGGAGTAATCGGACTAACGATAGGTTTGTTTATTTTAAACAAAGGAAAGGATGATAAAAATCCGCCACAGAATTTTGATTAAGATCAATAGAAATATATAAAAATGTCAACCGTAAAGTTTACAGTTGACATTTTTTTAATCCTGATAAACAATATATTTCTGTCTTATTTTTTCAAACTTATCTAAACCCGGTTTCCAGGAAGATTTAATTTCTTTCTCTGATTTTCCGCCAACGATTTGTTTTCTCAATTCATCACTTCCCGCTAAAGTATCGAAGAAGAGATTCTTCAGAAAGAAATCCTGTTGCGGGTTTTTATAATTTTTATATGCTCTGAGTAACCATTCCAAATTCAATTCACGCAAATCTTGCCTGTATTCTGAAAGATTTTCCCCATAACATAATTTACCGTTCAGGAAAGGGTCTTTTGCACCGAAATTCGGTTTTGGAGTAAACTGATACGGTAAAGAAGTTGTCCAAGGTGAGCCATAAATCTGAAATGGAAGATTTGTACCTCTTCCTACAGAAACCTGAGTTCCTTCGAAAAAACATAAGCTCGGATATAAATTGATAGATTTATCATTCGGTAAATTGGGAGAAGGTTTATCTAAAATTGCATATCTTTTTTTCTTATGATATTCCTTCATTTCTATTAAAGTATATTTAACCTGAACCTTATTTTTCAGCCATTTTTCACCATTCACCATGTTACCGTATTCACCTATTGTTAAACCATAAACTACAGGAATCTCATGCATTCCGACAAAACTTGCCCATTTTTTCTTTAAAACAGGTCCGTCAATATAGCCGTCATGTGGATTTGGTCGGTCTAAAACCATGATTTCAACATTATTTTCGGCTCCGGCTTCCATTAGATAAGTCAGTGTTGAGATATATGTATAAAATCTCACACCGACATCCTGAATGTCAAATACCACAATATCAATTCCTTTTAACTGTTCAGGTTTTGGTTTTTTATTATTTCCATACAGTGAAACAATCTGGATTCCTGTTTTTACGTCTACTCCGTTTTTTACTTTTTCTCCAGCATCTGCATCACCTCTGAAGCCATGTTCAGGTGCGAAAATGGTTTTAATTTTCACATTATTTTTAACCAGAAAATCCACGAGGTGCGTTTTATCTTTCAACAAACCGGTCTGATTGGTTACAATTCCTATTGTTTTATTTTTCAAAAGAGGAAGATAAATTTCCGGTCGGTCTGCGCCGGTTCTAAAACCGTCTTTATCTGAAGTCTGAGAATAATATCGACTGAATACTCCTAAAAAAATTAGGCAAATAAGAACTAATGTTTTAATTTTGAAATTTAAATTCATAAGCTTGAAATTTCCATTATATTTCTCCCGAAAAATAGCGTTTTCCAAAGATAACAAAAATAACCTATCCCGGGTTATCATCTTCATCGGCAGACTTTCTGTGGCTTTGGGGATTATCGTTTCTCTCATCACCGTTTCTACAGGTTTGGGATCAAAAAAAGCGATCAAAGAAAGGCTTGGTGATTTCAGCGGACATATTACCATAAAATCTACCAAGTCAAATTCTTCTTATAACACTTCGGTTCTTGACCAAGAAGGTCTCAATATTAAAAATATCAAGGCTCTTCCCGATGTTGCTACAGTTCAGCAATATGCAATGGTTACGGGAATTATGCGAAACGAAAATAGCTTTGCGGGAATTATTTTTAAAGGTGTAGATAAGGATTTTGACAGTTTAAGATTTAAAAAGTTTTTAATTGCAGGAAAAACTCCGTTTTTTAGCGGAGAAGGGTATAATAATGGTGTTGTGATTTCGGAAAAAATTGCCAATGATCTGCATCTTAAGGTGAAAGACAGTATTGTTACCATCTTTTCAAAAGCCGATCAGAAGCCGATCTACAGAAACTTTGAGGTAGCCGGAATCTATAAAACCGATATTAAAATGATTGATGACCAGTTCGTCATTGGCGACATTAATCATGTAAGAAGAATTCAGGATATGAAACCAGAAGAAATTGGCGGTCTTGACATTTTTTTTAAAAACATCAACAAAATTGATCAGGATACACCGAAAGTTGAAAAGTTTATCGGGTATAAAAATTACGCTGAAAAAGCAACCGATAAATATCCACAGATCAATGACTGGATCGGTCTTTTCGACACCAATATCGGAATTATTATTTCAATTATGCTTTTGGTGGTGATCATTAATATCATCATGGTTTTGCTGATTCTGATCATCGAGAGAACCAATTCTATCGGATTATTAAAAACTTTGGGCGCAACCAACGGACAGATTCGTGCAACGTTTATTAACTATACTCTGATCATCATGATTCCCGGTCTTTTATATGGGAATGCAATTGGTCTTGGACTTTTATTTGCTCAAAAGTTTTTCGGGATTATCAAATTAAATCCTAAGGATTATTATGTGAGCGTTGTTCCTGTTGATCTAAATCCTTTACTGATTGTTTCAATTTCTGTAGGAATTTTGATCATTTCGGGACTGGCTTTGGTGATTCCTAGTTATCTGATCAGTAAAATTTCTCCGGTGAAAGCGATTAAGTATAATTAGTGAATGGCGAATTGTGAATTGTCAATTTGCTTCGAAGTGAATTTTTCTGGTTATTCTAAACTTTTGAATTATGGCTAAATATGTCTTAGCCCGGATTGAGCGGTATGTTTGAGCTCTTTTCTTTGGTTTCTGCGGCGGCAAAGCCGCCGCAGAAACCAAAGAAAAAGCGAGTAGCGAAAACCGGAAAAAGCTCCTAAAAATCATATCACTAATAAATTAGACAAGGATTTACCGATTATTTATCAGCTATTTTAGTGTATTGTAAAATCTGCACTTAAACTAAATTACTTCTAATCATTTATATAGACCATCAATTATTCTGAAAAATGTATCTTTGCGATGCAGAAAAGACATTTATGAAATACGCAGAAAATATACTCGAAACCATAGGAAATACGCCACTTGTGAAACTTAACAAAGTTCTTGGTGAAGATTTCCCGGCATTGGTTTTGGCAAAAGTAGAAACTTTCAATCCCGGAAATTCGGTAAAAGACAGAATGGCGCTGAAAATGATTGAAGACGCCGAAAAAGACGGAAGATTGAAGCCGGGAGGAACGATCATCGAAGGAACTTCAGGAAATACCGGAATGGGATTGGCTCTTGCAGCAATCATCAAAGGTTACAAATGTATTTTTGTAACCAATTCTAAACAATCAAAAGAAAAATGCGACATTCTTCGTGCGGTTGGAGCTGAAGTAATTGTTTGCCCGACAGATGTAAAGCCGACTGATCCGCGTTCTTATTATTCAGTTTCAAAAAGATTAGCAAAAGAAACAGAAAACGGATGGTATGTAAACCAATACGATAATTTATCGAACAGAGCCGCTCATTACGAGTCTACTGCGCCTGAAATCTGGGAACAAACGGAAGGAAAACTGACTCACTTTTTGGTTGGAGCAGGAACCGGAGGAACCATTACAGGTTGTGGAATGTTTTTTAAAGAGAAAAATAAAGACATTAAAGTAATCGGAGTTGATACTTATGGCTCGATCTTGAAAGAAATTCACGAAACAGGGGAAATCAATTTGGGAAATGCTTATACGTACATTACGGAAGGAATTGGCGAAGATATTCTTCCTGAAAACTACGACATGTCTGTGATTGATCATTTTGAAAAAGTTACTGATAAAGACGGTGCTGTTTACGCAAGAAAACTGGCAAAAGAAGAAGGAATTTTCTGTGGATATTCTGCGGGAAGTGCGATGGCAGCTTTGGTTCAGATGAAAGATCAGTTTACCAAAGATGATGTGATTGTTGTACTTCTTCACGATCACGGTTCAAGATACGTTGGAAAAATCTACAACGATGAGTGGATGAAAGAAATGGGTTGGCTAGACTAATCAGTTTTCAAACTATAAAACAAAACTCAGAGTAATTTGCTCTGAGTTTTTTATTTATTTGACATTCTTCTGTACTGCTTCTTTAAGGAACTGATAATCTGAATCACTCATTGCTTTTCTCGGAAACATATAATTAAATTTCCCTTCCAAGGCAATAAATTTTTCGCCGATTTCCGCCGAAGTAAATTCCGTCCACAAACTTGCTTCTTTTTTATTATTTAAATTAACCTTAAAAACTTTATTATTGAATTTAATCTGGTAAATTTCAGGATTTTCTAAGGTCTTCAAATAAGCAATCACCTCTTTTCTCCATTTTGAAACTTTATTGATTGCTAAAGAAAGATACACTGCACAAAGCAAGAACAAAAAGCTCACAAAATACAGAATTCCGAATTTTTCTTTACTTAAATCATCTTTAAAAATAAAAAGAATCACTAAAATCAAACCTACAACAATGGTCGTAACCGTTTTGCCTTTCGTAGTGGAAGAGAAAAACAAATTTCCCTGATTTCCCGCAAAATATACTTCTTCGAAATCTTTCCTGTTGATATTTAAATTGATAATCTTATCCTGATTCTGATTCATGCTGATTAATTTGTGCCCGTAAAGATAACTTTTTAAGATTTCTCTAATGGATATTTTTAATAGGATTTTATCCTATCCTTTAGAAAATCGTCCTTTCAGGACTCTTTCAATCTCAAACTCAACCTTAAAGCTACCTATCTTCATATTTATCATTTATTGCAGAAAGCTTATTCATCAGTTCACGGTTTTTTTGTCTCAAATCGTTCATTTTTTTAAGCATTTCATGAATAACTTCCAATCCCGGAAGATTGATTTCTAAGTCGTAATGCCAATTGGCAAATCTTTCGAAGTAGGGTAAATCTTCATACATCAGGTAACGAGTTTCATTTTCTGTCTGAACATTCAGCAAACCGGAATTAACCAGCTCATCAAAAAAAGTGATTTCAACTTTGTATATTTTTACGAGTTCTTCTCGCGATATTCTTTCATTCATGGCTTAGGAATTTTTAAGTTGTTCAAAAAGTTCTTTCTGCTTATCCGTAAGATTTGTCGGTAATTTTACTTCGTAAGTCACAAACAGGTCACCAAACTGCCCTTCTTTTTTATAGACAGGAAAACCTTTACCTTTCAATCTCACAGTTGTCCCGTTTTGGGTTTCAGGCTTCACTTTCAGATTAACGCTTCCATCCAAAGTATTCACTTCCACATCGCCACCTAAAACTGCAGTATACAAATCAATAATAACTTTTGTTTTTAAATCATTTCCAATTCTTTCAAAATTCGAATCTGTTATAATATTAAAGGTGATGTATAAATCTCCATTCGGACCGCCATTAAAGCCCGGATTTCCGTGACCTTTCAATTTTATCTGTTGCCCGTCATACACTCCTGCAGGAATTGTAATTCTTACTTTTTTACCATTAATTTCAAATGTTTGCGGATGCGTTGTTGCAGCATCTTTTAAGTTTAAATTCAACTCTGCGTGAACATCCTGCCCTTTAAATTTTCCTGAAGCACTTCCTCTCGAGCTCCTTCCGAAGCCACCTCCTGTTCCACCAAACATATTTTGGAAGAAATCGGAAAAATCTTCACCTTCTCCAAAGTCAGCTCCGGAAAATCCGCCTCCGAAGTTTCCGCTTTGGCTTTGATACTGCCTTTGCTGTTGTTGAGCTTTTTCGTATTCTTCACCATGCTTCCAGTTTTCGCCGTATTTATCATACTTTGTGCGGTTTTCAACATTGCTGAGAACTTCATTGGCTTCATTCAGTTCTTTAAACTTCTTTTCCGCTTCTTTATCATCGGGGTTCAAGTCAGGATGCAGTTTTCTTGCTAATTTTCGATATGCTTTTTTAATATCATCCTGTGATGCGTTTTTGTCTACGCCTAAAATTTTATAATAATCTATATAAGCCATAGAAACAATTTTCCATAAGATCAACAAATTTGAGACCGAAATTGTCTGTTTAAATATTAAAAAATTAAATCTATCTTTGATAAAAATCAACCATGAAAGAAGTCTTAAAAAATTATTCGGGAATCATTCTTCTTCTTTTGGGAATCACCATTGGAAGCCTTATCGGAATCTTTTTACCGGAAGTAGTTTCTTATATCAAACCTTTAGGTGACATTTTTCTGAATCTTCTTTTTGTAAGTGTTGTTCCGTTAGTATTTTTTGCGGTCTCTAATTCTATAGCTTCTCTCGAACAGGACTCAAAATTTGGGAAGATCCTGTTGATGATGTCTTTTACGTTTCTCTTATTCATACTCATTGCTGCAGTTTTTACAATTGGTGCAGTTTATCTTTTCCCGGTTTCTTCGATCTCTGGTAGTTCGGAACTGATTGCGGAAGCAACTAAAGAAGAAAATTGGAGCGACCGGATTGTAAGCTTTTTCACGGTGGGAGAATTTACCGAACTGTTTTCAAGGAAAAATATGTTGGCTTTGCTCATTTTCGCATTCCTGACTGGTTTTGCAGCGCGAAAAGCAGGAGAAAGTGGCAAACCTTTCAGAGTTTTTATTGTTTCCGGATATGAGGTGATGAAAGAATTGCTTTTAATGATTATGAAAATTGCTCCGATTGGTTTGGGTGCTTATTTTGCCTTTCAGGTTGCCACACTTGGACCTCAGCTTTTCGGATTTTATGCAAAGCCTCTCGGTTTGTATTATATTGCAGGAATTGTTTACTTCTTTGTGTTTTTTACGCTGTATGCTTTCATGGCAAACGGACAAAACGGAATTAAAAGCTTCTGGAAACATGCTACCTACCCAACATTAACAGCGTTGAGTACCTGCAGCAGCTTTGCCACGATGCCATCCAATTTGGTGGCGGCTTCAAAAATTGGTATTCCGAGTCAGATTGCCAATTTGGTTATTCCGATTGGGACAACACTGCATAAAAATGGCTCGTCGATGTCGTCAATTATTAAAATTTATGTAGCATTTCAGATTATCGGAAGAGATTTTTTTGAACCGTCGAATCTTCTTTTGGCTTTAGGAATCACTGTTTTTGTAAGCATTGTCGCAGGCGGAATTCCCAATGGCGGATATATTGGAGAAATGCTGATGATTTCGGTCTACAACCTTCCACAAGAAGCTGTTCCTGCCGTTATCATCATCGGAACATTGGTTGATCCTTTGGCAACAGTTTTAAATGCAGTTGGTGATATTGTCGCAGCAATGTTTGTAAATCGGTTTGTGAAGGTTTGATTTTTTAATCAAAATAAAAAAAGCACTTCATATGAAGTGCTTTTTTATCATTTTAACCTTTATAACCATAATATCTCGCTCCTTTCAACACAGGATTCTCCAGTTCTACAGATTGCAAACCAAATCCTTTGTAATCAGGGTTTACAGAATATTCCAACTGTTTTCTGTGAAGTTTTTCGTAGGTATCAAAATCAATGGCCAAACGGTTTTTCAGATTTTCAAATAAATTCCATTTTTCAACAACTTTTTTCCAGTTTTCTGAAACTTTTCCGGCAAAAACTTTAGATTTCGAGCCACTACCGTATCCTAAAAACCCAATCTCATTACCTGCTAATTCTTCATTTTCATTAAAAGAAGTTTGCACGGCAGAAAGCAAAGCCATAAAAATCGAAGCCGTGTACATATTTCCTATTTCTGATGAAGCACGTTGAGATTTCTCTATTTTATTATTGATAAAATTCAGATAATCCTCAGATTTAGCCACAGTTTTCTGATCATCAGGAGTTTCGAAAGAAAGCCCATTTTCCAGGCTATAAATCTCTGTAAAAACTCTTTTTCCATGAAAAGCATACGGAAGGTGGAAGATCAAATATTTCCAGTCTTCATAAGGTTTATCTCTCTTTGTAATTTCTTTATAATGGTTGTAAGCTTCTCTTATCCTGTCCTGATAGCACTGATTGGAATATTGCCCATCGAAAACAGGTTCATCTGTAAAAATCTCAATTTTATCAGGGAAATTTTCCGGAGAATTTTCTAAATCTTCTTTTTTGAAATGACGTCTTGGCTTGAAAAAATCAAAAACACTTTCTGTGGCAACTCCCCAATTGTTTTCAATTTCAATTAAATCAGGTTTTGCAGAAACCAGTAAGGCAACAGCACCTCCACCCTGAGTATATTCGCCGGAAGAAGCCAGTTCGTATTTTGCATAATCACTTGCAATCACGATTGCTTTCTTTTCCGGATTTACCCTTACAAAATCTAATGAATTGTGAAGTGCATCAACTGCACCAATACAGGCAAAAGTCATATCTACAACATCACAATTTTTAAAACCTCTTTCGCCAAATTCTGTTTCCAAAACTTTTTCTGCCATTTGCATCGCGTAAGAAGCTGTTGGTTTTGCGGCATCGATTGCACTTTCTGTTCCTAAGTAAATTCTAGATATTTCTTTTGGATTTAAATTATAATCTTTTATCAGCTTTAGTAAAGCTTCAGCAGCAAATGTTGCAGCATCCTCATGAACATCGGGAAATCCCATTTTATGCAGTCCTAGTCCTTTTTCCAGTTTTGCAGGTTCGATTCCTCTTTTTTCTGCTAAATCTTTAATTTCCAAATACAAAGAAGGCACATAATAGCTTGCTGCCTCAATTCCAAAACCCATAATCGTTAAATTTTAAACTAATTTATAAAAGATTATGCAAAAAATCACTGATGATTACATTAATTTTTAATGATTAAACAAAAAAGCATCCCTGACGAGATGCTTTAAGATGAATATCTGATTTGATTAAATTTTAATTGTCTTATTTCTTGATCATTTTAAAGGATTCTGTACCGCGATCAGTTTTTCCACTAACGATATAGTTTCCGCTTGCCAAAGAAGAAACATTGATTCTACCTTCATTCGCGCCTGCTTCATATTGACCGACTTTTTGACCTGAAATATTATAGATAGAAATTTCATGAACCTTCTCGTTGCTCTTATAATTTAAAACATCCTGAACAGGGTTAGGATAATAACTGATTGACGATTTTGCCGGTTTTTGAAGATCTTTAACAGCTAAATTACTACCAGAAACTACCACTGCATCTACCAAAGTAGAATATCCGTAATCTGTTTCACATTCGATAGCAATCTGGTACGTTGTCGGTGGAATACCGATAGATCCTGATGAAGTCCATGCAGTAATATCAGAATGGAATTCTGCAATCTGTACCCAAGCTGAAGTTGCTGACGTTCTGTAAAAAACTCTCAGCCAATTCTGATCAGGGCTCCAATAAGGATTAATATAATAAAAACTTACGGTAGGACTTGTAACAGCCGATAAGTTCAAAGGAGGGCTTACCAATTTGGTCTTGTCAAAATCATGAGAAGTTCCGGGATAATTTGCAAATTTTGTTCCTTGATAAGCTGTAACACCCCAACTTCCTGTGCTTGCAGAAGTTGCAAATGTCCAGGACATATTGTTTAATTCATAAATTTGAGTCCAGTCTGCTCTTGTAGGAGAGCTGTCCTCAAAAGTCTCAGTCCAGGGAAATGTCGTAATCTGTGCATTTGCAAAAACACCTGTAGCAACAGCTATTGCAAATAATAAAGGCTTTATTTTAAAACCAAAAAATATTTTTGTTTTCATAATTATTATAATTTAAGTTATTTTAATATCAAATATATAAATAATATTTTTTAAAATTATCAAATAAATAACATTTTAAACAATACGTTAAAAAATTAATTTTCACAAAGTAATATTAAAACCAAAAAAACCGCTGCTTTCACAACGGTTTTAATTATAATTTTTTTTAAAACTATTTAAAATTTTCGATAGCCTTATTTATAGCATCAATCTGCGAATTGATACTTGCCGCTTTCTGAGGATTTTGTTTAAGGAGTTCCATTTTCTTGTTTAATCCTTCTTTCAGCATTTGGGTAATCATCATTTTCACTTGAGGATTGTCTCCCATCTGACCTTTTGCCTGTCCCAAAATCTTTGTAATACTTTCTGTAGCTTTCAGATTATCGGAAGTCATAATCCAGTTGTAGCCTTCTTCAGCAACTTTCCCCAATTCGGGATCCTGGAATTTCACAAAAGGATAAAAAGCTACAACAGGAGCTAAATTCGCCATTTGAGAAGTCACCTTATTTTTAACCACAACAGGTAAAAGCTGATTCAGCATTTCTTCTGAAGCATCCTGTAAATCTATTTTATCAGCAAATGTATTGGCTTTTGACGGGTCTACAGAAATAATAGCAGCCAAAGAATTTACCTTTACCGAATTGGAAACTGCATTTAACCCTTTTTCAAAAATTGCCACATATTTTTTGTCTTTGGTTTTCGCTAAGGAGGCAATTGCAGCTCCCTGAACCAATGTTTTTGGATCATTTACGGCTAATTTTTCAACGTCTCCGGCTAAAGTTTTCGCTTGTTCGGGAATACTTAAATCCATTAATTCCAAAGCTTTAATTCTGATTCTGAAAAAAGAATCTTTTAAAGCGGCAGACAATAATTTTGTGGCAGCAGGATTTTTACCTACCTGATCTTTGATACCGTTCAGCGCATTGTATTTGCTCTTAAATTCCTTAGAATTGGTAAACTGAAGAAGATTTTGTTCCGGTGTTTTAGAATCGGTAATATCGGCAAGTAAAATTCCGTCGGCATTTATATTAATTAAATCCGGGTTTTTAGACGAATCAAATGTAAATGTATTTTTTGCGGCAGCATTTGCCCAAACATTGTATCTTTTAGGTTTACCATTATCATACACATCAATTGCCAAGGGAAATTCGAACGGAAGATCCTGTGACTGATTCAAAGTAACGGTAACCTGTTTTTTTACTGGTTCAAATGATGTAGTATAACTCAATTTCGGGTTTCCGCTTCCGAAATACCATTGATTGAAGAACCAGTTTAAATCTTTTCCTGAAACTTTCTCGAATGATAGTCTAAGCTGATGCGCTTCGGCATTTTTGTATTCGTTGGTTTTAAGATAGTCTGTGATTCCTGCAAAAAATGCATCATCACCAAGATAGTTTCTCAGCATGTGCAGAATTCCGCCTCCTTTCTGATACGTAACAAGATCGAAAACATCTTCGCGGGAACTGTAGTCAAACCGTACCAGATTCTTTTTGAAATCTCCAGGATTATGGATGTAATGATCTACATCTTCCATCTGATGATAATCTGCCTGATCTTTACCATATTTATACTCGTTCCAAAGGTATTCTGAGTAATTGGCAAAAGATTCGTTCACCGTTAAATTACTCCAGCTTTCTGCGGTAACCAGATCTCCAAACCAATGATGGAATAATTCGTGAGCGATCGTATCTTCCCATTTATTTTCATCGATCAACTGACCTGGTTTTTGTAAAATGTCACTTCCGTGAAGCGTTGCTGTTGTATTTTCCATTGCGCCGCTCACGTAATCTCTTCCCGAAATCTGTGCATATTTCGACCAAGGATAATCATAACCCAATTTTTTAGAGAAAAAATCGATCATTTCAGGAGTATTTCCGTAGATCTGCTTTGCGTAAGGCTCATATTCTTTTTCGATATAATAATCTACCGGAATATTTTTCCATTTATCTTTTACAACCGCGTATTCACCAACTCCCATAAAGAAAAGGTAAGTTGAATGTCTTTTATCCATCACCCAATGATCTGTTCTTTCGCCGTTGGATTCTTTTTTTGATTCTTTTAAAATTCCGTTTGAAAGCGTAACGTATTTATCAGGAACGGTCATAAAGATTTCCTGCGTTGTTTTCTGATTGGGTTTATCAATGGTCGGAAACCAGGCTGAAGAAGATTCTGTTTCACCCTGAGTCCATATTTGTGTTGGCTTATCCGGATCCTGACCTTGTGCATTAATAAAATAAAGTCCTTTCGCATCATTGATTGCGGCACTTCCCTCTTGTTTTACTTCATTCGGACGAGAGGTGTATTTAATGTAAACTGTATAATCCTGGTTTCTGGTATATGTTTTATCTAAAGTGATTTTTAAAATATCATTTTTATAATTATATTTCAACGGCGATTTTTTACCATTCTGATCCAAAGCCACCTCGTGAATCAACATTCCTTTTGCATCAAGCGTCAATTCGTTTGTCGCATAGAAGTATGGCGAAGCGGTAAGCCATTCTTCCCCATTCATCTGTTCTTTCTGATAATCAAAATTGACTTTCAGTTTGGTATGCTTTAATTCTGTAAGTTTGGTATGGGTAGCTCTGTAAACTTCGTTTCTTCCGGAAGTCTCAGTTTGTGCAGATACATTTGCGGAGAATAAAACTCCGAGTATTGCAATTGATAAAATCGCCTTTCTCATTATTAATTATTTACACAGCATTCAGAAACTATCAGGAAAACCTAATGTTTATTCTGAAGCCTATTTTATTATTTTAAGATTATTTTTTGATCAGAATGTCAAATATATCATTGACTAATGTTTCGTAGTCACCTTTCTTGAGCTGTTCTTTTGTTTTCGCAAAAGCTTTCTTCAGTTCACTTTCCGGATTTTCATCGTCGATAACTTGAATATCATTAATACCTTTCACCTGAAGCAAAAGTTCTTTCAGTTTTTCGACATCCGTATTTTCTTCGATATTGATTTTAAGTGATTTCATAGTAGATAGGTAGGAATTCAGTACTGAAAGTTACAAAAAAAGTGAAGTTTTGCGCTTCACTTAGTCTTTATTAAGTAGTCTTATTAAATTGTCAGGGTTGCCTTTTGATGGTAGAAATAAAAGAATTTCAACAGAATCAATTTGAATATCAAAATATACTTTCACCTGTTTCTTTCCCAATAATGCAAATCGTAATTTACTATCAGAATCAATTTTAGGATACGAAATTATTTTATCACTTAATGATTGTTTAAATTTCTCAAGATCTTCTTTAAACAAATATAATTCTTTATCATTCCAGCGATGGTTCAAAAAATCAATTATTTCCTGAAGACTTTTAATCGCATTTTTTGAAAAAACTATTTTCATTTTTTACTAAAAATCGAATCAATTAATTCTTGCGAAAATTCTTCGTGTTCCCCATTTTTAATCTCATTTCTGCTTTGTTCAATTAATTGTTTAAACTCATCAGAGTTCTCAATTTTACTCCAAGAATAAGTTACGTCTTCATCAGTTTCTACGCTTACAACTCCTTTTACTTTTGAAAGAAGTTTTTTAATGTAAGAAACATCTGCATATTCGTTAATATTAATTCTAATTTCCATACTTACAGCATTTTAACCAAAGTTAATGATTAAATTTTAAAAATCAAATCGCTACAGGTGCTTTAATTCCCGGATGCGGATCATAATTTTCCAACGTAAAATCTTCAAAATCAAAATCGAAAATATTTTTGATTTCAGGATTTATTTTCATTGTAGGTAAAGCTCTTGGTTCTCTTGAAAGCTGTCTCTGAACCTGCTCAAAATGATTGTTGTAAATATGAACATCTCCAAAAGTGTGAACATAATCGCCCACTTCCAGACCGGTAACCTGTGCAACCATCATCAATAAAAGCGCATAGCTTGCAATATTGAAAGGAACCCCCAGAAAAACATCTGCACTTCTTTGGTATAGCTGAAGCGATAATTTTCCGTCTGCAACATAAAACTGAAACAAAGCATGACAAGGTGCTAAAGCCATGTTTGGAATTTCCGCAGCATTCCATGCAGAAACAATCAATCTACGAGAATCCGGATTTTTTTTGATCTGCTCGATGACTTCAGAAAACTGATCCACCACTTTTCCGTCTGCACCACTCCAACTTCTCCATTGTGCACCATAAACCGGACCTAAATCTCCGTTTTCATCCGCCCACTCGTTCCAGATTGAAACACCGTTATCCGTAAGATATTTGATGTTCGTATCTCCTTTGATGAACCAAAGCAATTCATAAATAATAGATTTCAGGTGAACTTTTTTAGTGGTTACTAAAGGAAATCCTTTCGACAAATCATAACGTAACTGGTATCCAAAAACACTGCGCGTTCCTGTTCCTGTTCTGTCTGTCTTATCGGTTCCGTTATCTAAAATATGCTGAAGTAAATCGAGGTAGTTTTGCATTTTGAGGCGAATAATTGTGAATACAAAATAAAGAATTTTAAAATTAAAAACCAGATAAAAACAGAAATATTAGTGATAGAAAAAAAGCATCCACAAAATCATGAATGCTTTTTAAAATTTAATTCTATATAAACTTAAACAGCAGTATAACCACCATCAACAAGATAGTAACCTCCGGTCATAAAAGAAGATTTGTCTGAGCTGAGAAATAAGACTAATTCTGCAACTTCTTCCGATTTCCCGAGTCTTCCCATCGGATGTTTTCCAATTAAAGCTTTTTTGTGTTCTTCATCAAGCTGATTAAGCAGCGGAGTATCAATATAACCAGGACCTACCGCATTACAACGGATATTTTTCTGTCCGTACTCTGCACCAATATTTTTTGTTAGTCCGACAACCGCATGTTTTGTAGAAGTGTAAGCTGAAGAAAGTGGTGCTGCAACCGTTCCGTGGATGGATGCAATGTTGACAATAACACCACCGCCATTTTTTTCCATTTGTGACAGTTCATATTTACAGCCATAAAAAACGCCATCCAAATTGATGTCGATTACCTTTTTCCAGCCATCCAAAGTATAGTCTCCGGTTGGGTTTGCTTCTCCACCGATTCCTGCATTGTTGCAGGCAATGTCTAATCTTCCGTAAGTTTCAACAGTTTTGGTGACAAGTGCTTCAACCTGTTCGGGATTTGAAGTATCTGCTTTTACGAAAGTTGCTTCACCGCCTTGCGATTTGATTTCTTCAACAGCTGATTTTCCGTGTTCTTCGTTGATGTCTGAAACGATAACTTTTGCGCCTTCTTTAGCGTATAATTTTGCAATGGCAAGTCCTATTCCTGAACCTGCACCTGTAACCAATGCTACTTTATTGTCTAAAATTTTCATAATAAATGTATATTAATTATGATTTTTAAACTGCAAAAAAGATGCAAATCGGTTTTAATAACAGTTAATTATTTCATAAATGTTTCTTTTTGAAGCAATAATATTTTTGAAACTAATTCCCGTTTAAATCATTCGATCGAAATAATCTTTTGACTGATATTGTTTAAAGAAAAACTTTCGTTTATAATTTTCCCATGCATTGCTTTTGCCAAAGGAGATTCGGGAGAGATGCAGATTATTTTTTGATTTTCAAAAATGATTTCGCCTAATGAGACAGAAATATAAAATAGTCCTTTTTCGGTTTTCACAATTGCTCCCTTTTCTACTTTATCGGAAGGTTTTACTATAATATTTTTCAAGAAATCCTGCTGTTTCAGTACTTCATTTAGCTGTCCTTGAAGATTATTGATCTCCTGCTGAAGCATCTCTCTTCCTGTTTCGTATTTATCACCCATTGAGCTTTTTGTATCATTATTTGAAGCACGGGTCTCAGCAATAAGCTTCTCGAAATTTTTGATTTTTTCTGAAAGCTTTTCTTTGATAATATTGATGAGTGAAAATTTGTTCATATTAGGTTGTGGCTAAAGCCTTTTATTTATTTTAATTAGAAAGCGGGCTTTATACTAATATTAAAAATTAAAATTTTATTTTTCAAAAACAGCATAGTCGGAAACCTTAAAAGTAAAACTTTTCCCATTGCTAAAATCTCTTTTGCCACCATCAAAAACATTATTGAAAATTCCGCTTACATTTTCATCTTCAATAGAAAATTCAACGTCTTCTTTTGAAAAATTTAATACTACCAAAACTTCATTCCATTTGTTTTTTCTGATAAAAGCAAAAATTTTATTATTTGCAGATGTATGTAAAAGATAAGTTACAACATTCGGATCTCCTCCTCTTAAAGCAGGATTTGAAGATTTCAGATTTAATAAAGTTTTATAAAAATCGGCCATTTTATAATCATTCGTCCAGTCGATAGAGTCTTTTTCGAAAAATTCCAACCTTTTTAAATTGGGAAGTTCCTGACCTGAATACAGCAAAGGAATTCCGTTCCAGGTTGCAGAAAACACAGCCATAGGCTTTGTAATGTCGCCATATTTTTCAAACTCGGTTCCGTTCCATGAATTTTCGTCGTGATTGGTTGTAAACCATGCTCTCATTGAAGAATCTCCTATTTGAGAATATTTTCTGAGCAAATCTACAAGTTCACTGATCGGTTCATTATTTTTATAAAAATCGGCCGATTTATGCATCCATTTCCATGAGTAACTTGCATCGAAAATCTTACCATATTCCGGATTTTCGAGCTCATCAAATTCGCCTATAAAAAACAGAGGTTTTATTTTTTCAAGTTCGGATCTTGCTTCTTCCCAGAAATCTACCGTTACCCACGATGCAAGATCACATCTGAAACCGTCGATATTTGTTTCTTTAATCCAGAATTTCATCGCTTCGATCATCTTTAGGCGCATTTCTTCATTCTGATAATCCAGCTCAATGATATCATCCATACCAGAAGCCATTTTAAAAGTATTGTTTTCTTTCAGATAAAATTCGGGATTGGTTTTCGTCCAGATATGATCCCAACCCGTATGATTGGCAACCCAGTCGATAATCACTTTAAAACCTAAACGATGCGCTTCATTCACCAAATGCTTGAAATCGTCCAAAGCTCCGAATTCAGGATTCACCAAAGTATAATCTGATGCAGCATAAGGACTTCCGAGATTTCCTTTCTTATTGAGTTGGGCAATCGGTGTAATGGGCATAAACCACAACGTTTTTACACCCATATTTTTGAGGCGGGGCATTTCTTTTTCAAATGCTTTAAAAGTACCTTCTTTGGTGTATTGTCTTACATTGACTTCGTATATATTGGTGGTGTGTTTCCATTCCTGAGGTAAATCCATATTCATTTTCATTTTATAATCTAAGAAACATGTTCTGTTTGGTAAATCTTTTTTAAGTTTTATAATTTAAATCAAATATAAGTTCTCACTGATTGTGCAGATTTAGCAGATTGTGATATAAAAATCAGTCTAATCCGTAAAATCTGCGAGAGGAAATATTTTTACAAAAATAGGAATTTGAGTTTTAAATTTTATTAAAACAAAAAACCCTGAACTTGAATTCAGGGTTGTATTTTAAATTTTATCTTTCGTTGTCATCGTCTTCATCATCGAAAACGTCATCGTTATAGTCTTCTTCCTCTTCATCATCAAAATCATCATCTTCATCTACAAAGTTGTTGCTTCCTCCGAAATCATCATCAAAACTAAAATCATCATCCATCAATGGCATTGCCGATTTTTTGTTTTTGGAACCTGAAGAACCGTTTTTGGTTGGTGCTTTTAAAGGTGCGTTTCCAAATCTGTAAGTCGTGATCGGATAATTTACGCCTTTCGTCTCTTCAACAACTTCTACCAATTCGCAGAAAAACTCCCAAAGATCCAAAAGACCATATTGGAACTGTGCTTTATCTCCTGCAGATTCGAAGGCTTCATCGATGTACACATCAGACATAATCTCTCCGTCTCCATCATCACTCATATCTTCTAACGGCACACTTTTTACAACAGTACCATCCTCTTCAAGAAGATTAAAAGTAGAAAGCTCATCTCCGCTAAGGTTGAACGCACTTTTAATTCCCAAATGTAAGTTCCAGAGTGTTTGTTTTCCTTTGATCTCCACATCTCGGAAAATGTCTTCTTTTGTATCTAATATTACACGGATCTTATAAACCATATCAGTATTTCAATTACTTTTTGCCTATATTTATTATGATAAATTCTTGTTGCAAATATATAATAAATGAGATTTTACAAAAAATATTTAATAATTTTTTAGAAACTTTTTTTTTCTTACATTTCACCAAAATCATTTACTTTTATCGAGCATAAAACTGAATTTTGTGCCTTCAAGATAGACGCTTTCTGCAGTAATATTTTCGTTATGTGCTTCCAGAATATGCTTTACAATAGCTAAACCTAAACCGGAACCGCCCTGTCTTCTGCTTCTGCTGGTTTCCACTCTGTAAAAACGTTCGAAAATTCTTGGTAAAAGTTCGGCTTTAATTCCCATTCCGTTATCAATGACTTCAATAAGGACTTTGTTTCTGAGAACACTTGTTTTTACCACTACCCTTGCTTCCTGCCTGTTGGCATAATGAATGGCATTTGAAATGAGATTAATAAAAACCTGAGAAATTTTTTGCTTATCGGCATCCACAAAAATCTGGCTGTGCAAAGTCTGCAGCTGTAAAGCGGTATTGTTTTTCTCTGCTTCAAGATCAAGAAGATCGAAAACTTCTTTTATAAGAATATTGACATCAAATTTAGAAACATTAAGATTGATTTCTCCGGCTTCCAGTCTATTGATCATATCGAGATCGTTGACAATGGCGATCAACCTTTCTACAGAAAAACCGATTCGTTCTAAATATTTATCGCGAATCATCATATTGTCTACTCCGCCGTCAACCAGAGTTTCTACATACCCCTGAATGGAAAAAAGCGGAGTTTTAAGCTCGTGAGAAACGTTTCCGATGTATTCTTTACGGTAGCTCTCCATTTCCTTCATCATATCCATTTCTGTTACCTGCTGCTGATTGAAATCTGAAAATCTTTCGCCAAGCTCTTTCAGCGTTATATTGTTCTGATCACTATAAACAATTTCTTCGGGAAGGATTTTTGAGATCTTTCTGACCTGCTTTTTGGCGTAATAATTAAAAAGCAGTTCGAGAACCACATAATTAATAATAAACATTAAAAAAACACAAAGAAAAAAGCCAATTTTGAATTGGGAAGTATTGTAATATATATCTTTTAGCGAATCGAAAACGATTACCAAAATGAGCATTACCAGAGTAAGCAAACATGATGAGACGAAGGTGAGTCTGTAAAATTTCAATTTTACAAAATTTTGGGGTTGAATGTAAAGGTAGGAATTTTCTGAATTAAACGATCAGTTTATATCCTATCCCTTTTAAGGTCTGAATGGTATTGATTCCTAATTTCTCTCTCAGTCTTCGGATGTGCACATCGATTGTTCTTTCACCAACAATGACATCATTACCCCAAACTTTCTCAAGAATCTCTTCTCTTTTGAAAACTTTTTCGGTGTTTGAAGCTAAAAGGTAAAGCAGATCAAATTCTTTTTTAGGCAATAAAAACTGTTGTCCGTTTTTTGAAACCCTGAAATTATCTTTATCAATAACGAGATCTCCAATTTCAATCAATTTAGCATTATCAGAAACCTGAGAAGTCAGCTGAAGCAATGCATTAACTTTAGAAATAAGAATTTTCGGCTTGATAAGCTTTACAATATAATCGTTTGCACCTGCCTGAAAACCCGCCAACTGAGAAAACTCCTCGCTTCTTGCCGATAGAAAAACAATAAGTGATTTTTGAAGTTCTTTTATCTTGCGAAGTTCCTGGCAAGTTTCAATACCGTCTTTTTCAGGCATCATGACATCTAATAAGATCAGATCAGGAATAATTTCTTTGGCTTTATCGATCCCTTCATTACCATTTGTGGCGGTGTAAATGTCGTAACCTTCTTTTTCCAGATTGTAAGACAGAATCTCTAAAATATCGAGTTCATCGTCTATAAGAAGAATTTTCTTTTGATTCATTTTCAATTTTTACGGTTCAAAGTTAACAATTTTTGAATGATGGATGAACACAAGGGTTATCGTTCACATAAAGTTAACAATAATATTGTTTTCGTAATATTTAGTTAAGAAAAATTTAAAATTCTCTAAACCATTTACACCATCAAACTTTTCTTCCTTTGCACCGAAAGAATATACAAACTAAAGGAAGTAAAAGAATGAAAATTTATAAACTCAGCATTGCAGTCCTATTTTTATCCGGATCTGTATTCTATGCACAGGAAAACCAGCAAGATACAGTAAAGAATGAAAAGAAAATTGAAGGAGTAGTAATTCAGGGAAGTACAAATAAAAAAACTGAAACTGCAATATTACTGGATCAAAAAAAAGCTGTCATTCAAAAACAGGCAATAGGTGCTGAAGAAATTTCAAGAAAAGGTATCTCTAATGTTGAACAGGGTCTTACTAAGATAACCGGTATTACAACCGTAGACGGAAGAGGTTTATTTGTAAGAGGTTTAGAAGAGAGATATAACTACTTATTAATAAACGGACTGGGATCACCATCCAATAACCCTTTCCAAAAAATCATTGCTTTGAAACAGTTTCCTACAGATGTTGTGGGAAAACTGAATATTTATAAAACGTTCAACTCGAATCTTTATGGAGATTTTGCAGGTGCAACTTTCGACATTGAAACTTTGACAATGGACCGCTCTTTTTCCAAGGTTGAATTCAGTGTGGGAGTAAATACTTTAAGTACTTTCAGAAATAACTTCTTGGTGTCTGAAAACACTGATGGTATGAAAGGATATTTCGGACTTAACAGCAGAGATAGACGCTTTCCTGAAAATCTTGATAATATAAGACCTTCCAATTATCGTTTCAGCACAGATGAGTCACGAGGCTATTTTAAAGACAATTTTAATGTGGACGCAATAAAATCAATGCCCAATACTAGCATAGGATTTACGACTGCACAAAAAATTAAAGCCGGAGAAAACGGAAACCTTGGAATTTTATTCTCACTCAACCAAAGCTCGGAATTTTCTTTTAGAGAAGGTGCGAAAAATCAGTTCCTTGATAATGGCGGACAAACAATTGTACTTAATAATAAACTTCAAAGAAAATCTTACAATTACGAGCTGGAATCTTCTGCCCTACTAGGCTTAGGATATAAAAGCAGAAAAACCCAGATAAACCTGAATGCAATCTATCTACAAAATGCCAATAACATTGTGGAAGATTTCTTCGGATACAAGAATCAGCAGGTTCAAAATGAAGATATCGGATTCTTCAGAGTAAATCAGCTTGATATTTCCAGATTTCTCGATTTACAACTTACCGCTTCTCATAAAATCAACGACAGACATAATGTAAAGGCAGGTGTAAGTTATGTAATGAACAACTACCAGCAACCCGACCGTAAAATTATGGAAGGTTCCCGACAAGATAACCAAGGAAATATGCTTAGTGACGATCAGCTATTGATTACTTATGGTGGAAACAATATCATCAGACAATATCTTGACGTAAATTCAAGGTTTTATGGTTCCGCATTTGGTGAATATACTGTCTCACTGGGTGAAAAAGGAGATAAAAAAGAATATCCGATTCAGATCAGTTTAGGATATAATGGTTTTGCCGATCTTAGAAAAACTTCTTACCGTTTTATCTTCGCCTATCCAAATGGAACAGCGGGACAAGGATTTATCATCGACAGAAATAAACCTCAGGCAGGATTTGACAGAGATATGCAAAACAATCTTTTCTATTTTCAGGAAGGTTCTGATGCATATTTGCCATTCACCTCTATTTATCAATTCGTAAATGCAGGATACCTGAATTTCAACTACAAACCAAACGATACCTGGGATATTTTAATTGGTGCACGCTACGAAAATGATTTAAGCTTAATCAGATACAACAAACAAGGCAGTGAAAAAAGAGAAAGTATCGAAAAAAACAGAGACTTGTTCTTACCGTCATTGGCAGTAAAAAAAGCATTAAATGATAGAAGTAATTTAAGATTAGCTTTCAGCAAAACTGTGACAAGGCCTGTACTGATCGAAACAATGCCGATTGAATACATTAATCCTGATAACGAAACCATTGTTGGAAACGCAAACATCCAGAATAGTGAAAACTATAATATTGATTTAAAATACGAATACTTCCCTACCAACAGAGAACTTGTTGCGGTAAATTTGTTTGCAAAAAGAATTGATAACCCTATTGAAAGATCTTTTAGAACTTCGGGTAACTCCAATGGTGTGGCAATAACCTTTTACAATGCGAAAAAAGCAGATTTGATTGGTTTAGAACTGGAAGGGGTGATGAGTTTATCAAGAATTTCTGAAGCTTTAAATAAATTCAGTCTTGGTGCAAATGCGACATTTATGTACACTAATGTTGAAAGAAGCCCGGAACAGCTTCAGCTTGAAAAGCCTGATGGATTTACTGAAGATCAGCTTAATAAAAGAGGTTTACAGGGTGCTGCGCCTTATACTATTAATGCCGATTTAAAATACGAGATTAAAAAAAGGAACTCTCTTAACAGAACATTTTCATTTGTTTATAATGTTTCAGGATCTAAAATATTTGCAGTAGGTTCTTCAGGTACGGATAATTTCTACGAAAAACCATTTCATCAATTAGACTTTGTTTATCAGGAACAGATTACCAAAAATTGGAATATAAAATTCGGCGTTCAGAATATTTTAAACACTCAGTATAGAATTGAGTTGGGAGACAAAAGCTACTATAACGTAAATACTAACAATAACTTTCAATACACTAATTACTACAGAGGTACAACGTTCAACTTTACTGTAGGATATACATTCTAAAAAAATAAATAAAATAAAATGAAAAGAATACTCTTACCTTTAGCAACTGTGTTAATTACAGGATTCAGTATGACATCTTGTACAATTGAAGTGAATGACGGAATTGAAGAAGCTCCAACAATAATTTCAGGTGACGAAACTTTAAAAGGAATTATTTCAAAGGATGTGGTTTTCAAAAAAGGAAACTACACTTTAGACGGAATTGTAAAAGTTACTAACGGTGCAAAAATAACTATCGAAGCAGGAGCTGTATTTAATGTAGTAACGACAAAAACAAGTGCTTTGGTAATTCTAAACGACGGATTAATAGATGCACAAGGAACAGCAACCGAGCCAATCGTCTTCACCACTTCTACTAAAACTCCTGGAGACTGGGGTGGAATCACAATCTATGGTGAAGCTCCTATCAAAGCTTTAAATGGAAATACAACTGCTGTGTCTGAAGATGGAAATGCATTAACTTATGGAGGTACAAATCCAAATGATAATTCAGGAATCATGAAATTTGTACGCGTAGAATACGCAGGTAAAAAAATCGGAGACGGTACATCAGAAACCAACACCTTTACCTTCTATTCAGTAGGTGCAGGAACGGTTTTAGAAAACCTTGTAGCTTATAAAGGAACAGACGATGGTTTTGAATGGTTCGGAGGAACGGTAAGTGCTAAAAACTTAGTATCTTATGGTAACTTTGATGATTCTTTCGACTGGCAAGATGCATGGAGCGGGCAAAACAATTCAAACTGGTTTGCTTATCAGGTTGGAACAGGAAATTTCGGAATGGAAATAGAAGCTTCCAGTAATGCGGATAATGTAGCTCCTAAAGTAAATAACCTAACACTAATTAGAGCTGCAGGTACAAATCCTGAAGCTGCAAATTCACCAGAAATTACAGCTATTCAATTTAAAAAGCAAGGTTCTGGAATTTTCAGCAATGTGTATATTAGTGGATATAAAAACATTGGCGCACAAAAAGCTTACTCTGTTCTTATTCAGGATAGTGCTACTGAAACCGGACAGGTAAATACAGGAAAAATTGTAGTTTCTCCAATGACATATTTAGATTCAGACAATCCATTGGTTTGGGGATATGCATTCACACCAAATGGAGGAAAAACTTTCACAAATGCTACTACAGTAACTAAAGTATCTCTACCAACAGGAGCTTGGGCAACTGTAGACGGAGTTAACCTTCTTTCTGCATTATAATCAAGTAATTAGTTTCTTCATATCAAATTGAAAAACACGCTCGGGAAGATTCTTTCCGGGCGTGTTTGTTTTTTTATTAAGCTCAAAATTATTTATATTAAATTTCAAATATTCATTTGTATTTTCCGTTGGCAGAGTAAAGAGAAAATGGTAATTTGGTCTTTTCAAACAAAAGAGATTTCTGCGAAGAATTTTTACAGGAAGAAATTCAAAATATTATGAAGAAAAATTATTTCAAATTAATCATAACTGCTTTTATTATAAGTTCTGTATCGTTGGGTATTCAGTCTTGCAGTACAGACGAAGAAACCATCAATTCTATCATTCCGACAGGGATTGCTCAAGATCCGAACAATTTCAAAGGTGAGGTTACCAATGGCGAAGTCGTAACTCTTGATCCTACAAAGGTATATGTGATGAACGGTTCGGTAAAAGTAAAAAACGGTGGAAAACTTGTGATTCCGGCAGGTATAAGGATTGTTGCTACAGCAGGAGCAGATTCTTATATTCTCGTAGAACAGGGCGGACAAATATTTGCAAACGGAACAGCAGGATCTCCGGTAATGTTGATGTCAGCAACGGCAGCGCCAGGAAACTGGGGCGGATTGATTATTTGTGGTAAAGCACCCATCAATACAGGTGCTTCCGGAACTTCAGAAATAGGAAATTCACCTTATGGAGGAACAGATGCGGTCGATAATTCTGGTATTCTGAATTATGTGAAAATCGAAAATGCAGGTGCTCCTTTCGGAACCGATAAAAAATTCAACGGACTTTCTCTGTTTGGAGTAGGAAGCGGAACAAGAGTTGAAAATGTAGCTCTATTTAATACAGCCGATGACGGAATCGAAATTTATGGCGGAACAGTAGCTGTTGCTAATATTGTTTCTATCGGCAATACGAATAATGCTTTCAGCTTTAAAGACGGATGGGTGGGTACAGCCTCTAATATTTTCACTAAAAGAAGAACCGACGGCACAGGAAATAACGGAATCAAAGGCATCAACAACGCTACAAATCCCGATGCTTCTCCCCGATCAAACCCAACCATTAAAAATGCAACAATAATAGGAGGTAACGATACCGGTGAAACCAATGCTGTAAGATTATCTTCAGGAGCTCAGGCAACTGTCGAGAACTTTGTCATCTCTAGCTGGAAAACAGGCTTTAATCTTGAAAGTGATGCGACAGTGACTTATTTCAATGGTCAGAGCAAAATAAAGGACATTCTGTTTAATGCAAATGTTACAACAAAAGCATCGGCAACTTCAAGCGCAGGAACAGCAGTAACTATTGTAGCAAATACTTATACCGAGAAAACCGATGCAAGTGGAGCCGGAAATGGAGAAACTACTCCAACTTGGGCAATTGGATGGTCCGGATTACAATAATCTATTAGATTTAAATTAATAATAATTCCTTGGAAATTTTTTCTGAGGATTTTTTTATTACATATCATCCTTTAAACTGAGAAGGCGTCATCCCCGTCTGTGATTTGAAAAATTTTGAAAAACTTGCCTGATCATAAAATCCCAGATCAAAAACAATGTCTTTCACAGACATTTCACTCACTTTGAGAAGACGTTTGGCTTCAAGCAAAATTCGATCCTGAATCAATGATGAAGCCGAAGAATTGATACTTTTTTTGCAGATGACATTCAAATAATTTGGCGAAATATTAAGCTTTTCAGCATAAAATGAAACTGATCGCTCTTCTTTGAAATACTCGTCAATAAGAGGTAAGAATTTTGAAAAAATAGGATTGTAATGATTCTGATCATCATTGTTAAATGTAAGCTCAACGGCCTTGCTCAATAACAATCCGATTACCTCATTTCTCTTCCTGATAATCTCCCAAAAAATATTTTCTTCATCCAGTAATTTTTTGATTGCCTTAAATTCATAAATGATTGATGTAAATGCATCATCAGAAAGATCAATCACCGGATGATTCTGGTATAAAGACTGGGAAAATCTCAAAGTGGGAACTAACGTTTCAAACCAGTTTCGGCTGATCATCAACTGATACCCTACAGTTCCGGGTTCAATTTTCCATTGATGTACCTGATCAGGAAAAACCAGATGAACTTGTTTATTTTTGATTTCATAATCTACAAAATCGATCGTGTGGCTGCCTTTTCCCCGATCAAAAATATTAATTACAAAAAAATCATGCTTGTGCGGATGATCAATTGAACGCTCACCATACAGCTCATTGAACAGTAAATTACTGTCCAACGACTGGTCTTTTCGGAAATCCTCAATTCCCAAAACCGGAAAGTGATCAGACTGATGATGCATCCAAATGATTTGCTTTTAAAATTAAAAAAATTTAATAAAGAAATCATTTTTAACATTATTATTTTTAAGGATTACGATTCCAATATTTTAGCAATCTGACTGAATCCCAATCTGTACGCATGTTCCAAAGCAGTAACACCGTCTTTATCTGCAATATCTTTTGCCCCTCCATTTTTTAAAATCTGAACAATCTGCTGATATTTAAGACTACCATCACCAAGAATCACGGCTTCCATTAAAGCAGTCCAACCCAACCTGTTCACATGATTGATCGGAAAATCTTTTGTGTAAGCCAAAAATTTCACCGTTTCTACATGACCTCTTTCACAGGCAGGAATTAAAGCAGTTCCGTTGTACCGATTGAAAACATCGAATCTTGCACCGTTCTGAAGAAATAATTTCACCAATTCTGTTTGTCCATTTGCTCCTGCATACAAAAATGGACTGTCTAACTGCTGATCTTGCAAATTGACATCTGCACCATATTCTACAAGCAGTTTTGAAATTTTGATCTTTTTTCCTACCGCAGCAAGTAATAGCAAAGAACGTCCCCTCGAATCTTTTGTGTTCACATCAATCCCACTTTCCAAAGCTGCTCTTACGCCCTCTGCATCATTACTTTTTACAAGTTCAATTATACTTTTATTTATAACCATTTCTTTCTTTACAGACTGAGAAAAGCACATTTCAATTACAAGAAATAATAAGAAAATTAAAACTTTCGTCAGTTTGCTATTTAAATTAATAAACAATATTTCCTTTATAAATGAGGGATTCCACTTTTGAAATTCTTGATACCGCTTCTGCAGAACAACTTGCATTTACCAATACAAAATCTGCATCGTCACCATTTTTTGGCCACTGTTGAACTCCTTTATCATCTAAAGGAAGAAGATCAGCCGTTGCAAGTTTCAGACTTCTCGAAAGTAAAAATTCAGTTGACTGCCCATAAAGCTGAGCATAAAGATTTGCTTTTTCCAAAACACTTCCTGTTCCGTAGGTATTCCAATGATCTACGATACTGTCATTTCCAGTATAAACGATTACATTGTGATTTTTTAAAAGTGGCAGAGGCATGATGAGGTTCCCGATTGGTATTGTAGAGATGATACCAATTTGTGTGTTTCCTAATTTTTCGGCAATTTCTTCCTGTTTTATCTTTTCTAATTTTCCTAAAACAAAACAATGACTTAAGAAAGTTTTTCCTTTCAGTGCAGGATTTTCATTTACTTTATCAATTAAATATTCCACCGTTTTCAAACCCGATTCTCCGGTTTCATGTAAGTGGATATCAATTCCTTTTTGATGATCCAGAGCCAATTGAACGGTAAAATCCATCATCTTTTCAATTGCTCCGTCGATTGTGTAAGGATCGACTCCACCGATGAAATCTATATTCATCTTTGCAGCTTCTTTCAGATAAGGCACAGAATTTCTGTAGAAAACGCCATGCTGTGGAAAAGCCACAATCTCAGCACCAAAACTTTCCTTTTTCTTGTCTAAGGCTTTTTGAAGATTTTTCAGGGAATCTAATTTGGAAGTTGGCTCGATGTTCACATGGCTTCTTGCAAAAGCAGTTCCTTTTGACTGTAGCAACTCAATCATTTTTTCTGCTTTATAAGTAGAATTTTTGAGAATTTCGGGCATGATCTGTTCTTCAAGTTCAATCATTCCTTTCACGCCGCCTTTTCTTTTTCTTACAGCCTGCCATTTATCTCCATAAAAAGTTTTATCCAGATGAATATGCATATCTCTGAATGCAGGAAGCATTAAAAATCCTTTTGCATCCACCGCTTTTGCTTTAGGATCATTCTTGCTGATTTTTGTGATTTTTCCGTTTTCGGTTTCAACTAAAAACAAATCTGTATTAGTACCAATTACTTCACCTTCTTCATATTCAAAACCAGTTTCAAGACGGACATTTTTTAAAGTTAATTTTCCGTTAGATGATAAAGTTTTATTTCCATAAACTGTTTCTGCATTCATCATTACAGGTGACAAACCTATTCCTGCCATTGCTAAAGCAGAATTTTTGAGAAAATCTTTTCGTGAAATGTTATTGGATTTTACCATTCTAAATTTCTATCATACAAAATTAGGAAGTAGCAAAACTTTATAATTGTATATTTTATTACATTGCTTGTATGAATTATTTATTAACAGATTTTGAAAGCTTTTATCATCTTTAATGAAATATTAATCTTTGTTCTTTTATAACAAAAAAAGGATGAAGCTTAACCTCATCCTTTTAAAATATTTATTTTTATATCTAAGAATATTCAAATTTTCTTACCGCTTCCAGAGTCATATCAATTTCTCTGTCTTTAATCGCATCACTGATGAAATAGGTTTCATACCCACTTGGCGGAAGATAAATTCCGTTGGTTAACATCTGATGGAAGAAATTATTGAACAGTGCATGATTGGCATTTTGAGCCTCATCAAAATTGGAAACCGCATTGATATGAAAGAATACCGACATCATCGAACCTTTTCTGTTGATTCTATGCTCAATTCCTTTCTCATTTAAAATTTTACCGATCTCTAAATCTAAAGTTGCTGTTGTTTTTTCTAATCGGTTGAAAAATTCAGGATCATTTTTAATGATTTGCAAAGTTTTTAAACCTGCTCTCATCGCCAACGGATTTCCGCTCAGTGTTCCTGCCTGATAAACACCACCTTTTGGTGCAAGATGATCCATAATTTCGTTTCTGCCCGCAAAAGCTCCAACCGGAAGTCCGCCTCCGATAACTTTTCCGTACGTTACCAAATCAGCTTTCACATTAAATAATTCCTGAGCTCCACCAAAAGCCAGTCTGAAACCAGTCATCACTTCATCAAAAATCAATAAAGCTCCGTTTTCGTCACAGATTCTTCTCAGGTTTTGTAAGAAATCATTTTCTGGCAAAACGCAACCCATATTTCCTGCAACAGGCTCGATAATTACCGCAGCAATTTCACCGTGATTATGCCTGAACAGATCCTGAACCTGTTCAAAATCATTATATCTTGCCAACAAAGTATCTTTTGCTGTTCCCTGTGTTACTCCAGGAGAATTTGGATTCCCAAAAGTTGCTGCACCACTTCCTGCTTTAATCAAAAACGAATCAGAATGGCCGTGATAACAACCTTCAAATTTTATAAACTTGTCTCTCCCGGTAAAACCTCTTGCCAGTCTGATCGCACTCATGCAGGCTTCCGTTCCCGAAGAAACCATTCTGATTTGGTCGATATTAGGAACATTTTCTGTAATAAACTTTGCAATTTCAGTTTCTAATTCAGTGGGTGCGCCGAAAGAAAAACCTTTTTCCGCCTGAATTTTTAATTCTTCCAAAACTTCAGGATGCGTATGCCCTAAAATGGCAGGTCCCCAAGAGTTGATGTAATCTATATACGTATTATCATCCGCATCGGTAAGATAAGCACCTTTCGCCGATTTCATAAAAACGGGAACTCCCCCCACTGATTTAAAGGCACGAACCGGAGAGTTTACACCACCGGGAATGTATTTGTAAGCTTCTTCAAATAAAGCCGAACTTCTTTGGTATTTCATTTTTTTAGTTGACAGTTGTCAGTTGTTGATCGTTGATAGATTTGCTGTTATAAAACAAACAACCATCAACCCAAACCCAACAACCAATTTTAGTTTCTAGGTTTTTTATCGATCAAATAAATCAGCTGCCCGGAAGAAGGTTTTTGACCTTCATCCATTCTGTTTTTTGCGTATAATTTATTGAGTTTAATTCCGAATTTTTGGGCAATATCGTACATATCTTCACCATATTCTGCTTTGTACGTTGCTGTATTTCCTGCCGAGTTTTTAGATTCTAGAAATACAATTTCATTTTTTGCCAGTGCATTTCCTTCAAGCTCGTTCCATTTTATAAGTTTGCTTTCGCTGATCTTGAATTTTTTAGCAATAAACTGTATATCTGTATCTTCAGGAATGACGATATATTTTAAACCACCATTCGGATGACTTTTAATTAAAATTGAATTTAAAATCTCCGTTCTGGTCTTTACTCTTTCTTTTTTCTCAGGAGCTAAAGCATAAACCTTAGGCTGAGATTGAGTTTTAGGAGTCGGAGCGATGGTTTTCTTCTTTTCCTTAACAGGTTCCAGCTGAGCCATAAACTGTCTGTCTTCCTGCAATCCCGGGTATTTTTTTAGTACTGCATAAAGAACTTCTTTAGAATTGACATCATCAAATTCATACAGTTTATATTTTTCAATCTTCCCGATTAGAATCGATGCATAACGGGGATTTGTTGCATAACCTGCTTTTTTCAAACCATGTGCCCAAGCTTTGTAATCCTTCATATCAAGGTCAAAAAGTTTGGTGTAATATTTTCTGGTTGCCAAAAATATTGAGTGGTCTTCGTAAGACTGTTTCGGATCATCATACACACGGAAACATTCATTCGGAGCATCATCGGTGTGCTTCATTGTTTTCCCGGTCCAGTCTTCTTTACATTTTATTCCGAAGTGATTTTTCCCTTCCTGAGCCAAACGGCTTTGTCCGCCACCTGTTTCCAAAAGTCCTTGTGCAAGCGTAATTGAAGCCGGAATTTTGTATTTCTCCATTTCTTCAACAGCGTATTGTGCAAATCTTTGGATGTACTGATCTTCTGTTGCCCAGGTCTGAGCTGAGAATTTTGATAAAACTAAAAGGCTAATTAGTAAGAAAAGTCTTTTCATTTTTTATTTTTTTGAATAAATAAACACTTCGAATAACTAATAAGAGTGTTTTACTTTTACATTTATAGTATTAAATCTCTGTTCTGTTTCTCCAGCATCAGATTAACTCCCTCAATTCCCTGCAAACCACCAGTGTGAAAACAGAGAATTTTACTTCCTTCCGGGAAATAATCCGCATAAATCATTTCAAAAACTTTCTGCATCATTTTTCCTGTATAGATAGGCTCTAACGGAATATCAAACTTCATTTTAAAATCATTGATAAAACGCACATTTTCATCATTTATTTTACCATAACCGCCAAAAGCTGCATCGGTTAGATGAAAATTTTGTTTTGAAGTTAGTTCAGAAGTCTTGTTTTCCAAAGAAGAATCATCAACCACCTTAAATCCTATAACTTTCTGATTTTCTTCACAAAACTCTGAAATCCCCGCCAATGTTCCGCCGGTTCCAACTGCTGTGCAAAGATAATCAAAATCTTTTGTATCGTTATTGAGCATCATTTTTATGCCCTGAACCGCATTTATATTCGTTCCGCCTTCAGGAATAATCAACGCTTCAGGAAATTCCTGCTGTAAAAATTCGGTGAGTTTATCTTTATGGCGGTATTCTTCACGGGTAACGAATTTTAGATTCATCCCATTTCTTTTAGCAAACACCAAGGTCGGATTATGCGTCCATTTATTTTCTAATTCTTCTCCACGAATAATTCCTAAAGTTTTAACCTTAGCCAAATTTCCTGTTGCTGAAACAGCTGAAATATGATTTGAAAATGCTCCGCCAAAAGTTATGATAAGAGGGTTTTTAGGTTGATTCTCAAGATAATGATTAATGTTAAAAAAAAGTTTCCAGTATTTATTTCCTGAGATTTGAGGATGTATTAAATCTTCCCTTTTGATAAAGAGTTTAATATTTTTCTGAACGGGAATTTCCTGAATCGGAATTTTCTCTGATAGAATTTTTAACATTACAGCTTAAAACTACACTACAAAATTAAGATTTTTAATTATTTTAATAATATTTTAATTTTCATTTCATAAACTTTGTGAAACTCCAAAATTTTCTTTTTTTGAGATAATTTAAATCATGCTCCATTGCATAAGCTTCCCTTTCAAAAGATATTGACTTATAAGCCTGATAAGCATTTTTCAACCTGAAAAAATGATAATAATATTCCACCATATAAAGAATATAAAAAAATATGATCAACAGTTCTAATTGCTGTCTGATGTGAATTTTTTCATGATTAATCAATACTCTATTCTTCTTATCTTCAGGATTCTTGATGAAAATAAAAGGAAAGAGTGTAATGCCGTTTATTTTTGTATTTTTGAGGAGCCTTTGGCATACAATTATCATAATAACAAATATAAAAGTTTTGATTTAACTTATGGCACTTTTTCAAATCAAAGAAGGTGAAGACTTTTACTATAACGAGCAGGGCTATAAGGTTTTTACAGAAAAATTTCATCTGAAACGTGGACATTGCTGTAAAAGCGGATGCAGACACTGTCCGTACGGATATGATAAAAAGACAGACACATTTATAAAAACCAATAAAAAAAATAAATAAAATGAAGAAATATATTTTTATTTTGCTTGCTGCAAGTTTAGGTTTGTCATCATGCAGCCCTTTCAAAGTGCGTTCAGATTACGCGCAGACAGCTAATTTCTCGTCATACAAAACGTATAAAATCAGAATAGATGATCTGAAGCTGAACGATATTGATAAAGACAGGGTTTTGAACGAGCTTTCTAAGCAATTGCAGATGAAAGGTCTCCAGTCTGGAGAAAACCCTGATTTGATCGTTAATGTGAAAGCAAATCACAAAAAAGTTACTGATATTACGACATCCAATCCTGGCGGAATGTGGGGATGGGGCGGTGGTTTCGGATGGGGAATCGGAATGAACAGAACCTGGAGCAGCAACTACAATGAAGGAGCAATAATCGTTGATATGGTTGATGCAAGATCTCAAAAGCTGGTTTGGCAGGGAATTGGAAGCGGAATTTCTGTAGACCGACCAAAAGCTAAGCAGAAACAGATTCCTCAGATCGTGGGTGAAATTATGGCTAACTATCCTCCGGGAATGAAGAAATAATAAAATTTTCAATTTAAATTATATAAAAGTCAACACAAATTTTGTGTTGACTTTTTTTGATTACACACTAAAAATAAGGGTTTTTAAAAATAATTATTCTTTGATGGTTTTAACAGTCTGTGATTTTCCGTCTTTAAATTCTATCGTCATAAAATAAATTCCTGCTTTCAAATCGCTTAGATTTATTTTCGAAGATGGTTTTTCTATCATTCTGATCAGTCTTCCGGAAACATCTGTGACTTTTAATTGTTTTATTTCTTTTGTGTCAGAAAGGGTAATCACATCAGTAAAAGGATTTGGATAGATTTTAAAATCATTTAATTTTAAATCGCTGGTAGATAATGCCGTTTTCGGTTCCCAGACTGCATCATCCCAATAGTGACCAGCCCAGGTTGTTCCGGGATTTCTGATGGCCAGTCTTGCATTTGCAGGAACTGTTGTAGGCACATCAAAAATTCTTTCTGAAGTACTATCATATGTGCTATTAGTGATTGTAATCGATTGCAGTGTTACAAAAGTTGTTGCATCATCAACGTCCGTTATATACCCAAAATCTAAAAGTCCCGGTCCTGAATTTACTCTTACCTTAAATTTAAAGTGGTGCGTTCCCGCATTGATATTGGTAAGTGACGGCATGACGACAATGGAAACTTTATTATATCCTGTCTGATAAACATTACTCGGGCTGGATGCAGGAGAAGTGCTTGAAATAATCTGATTTCCGCCACCTGCTGTAAGAATACTATTCCAGCAAGAAGGAACTACTCCCATGTTACAGCATGACAGCGTATCAAAATTTTCAGAAAATTCAGATACTGCATTACACTGGGCATTCAAAAATGAACCGACAGATGCAGTAATAAGACCTGCAAAAAGAAAATTGTTTTTAATCATTCTAAATAAATTTAATCACAAAAATAAATATAAATTCTATTGCCATTTTATAAATAATTATGATTTATATCAATTAAAAATTCATTCATACTTTATATTAAACTTAATTAATTTTAATAAAAGAATATAAAATTTACAAATACCACTGTTTCAAAATCAAACAATAAATATTGTGCATAACGTTGTAAAATTTAATATTAGTGAGTCTTACTTTTAATAATAATGTAATTTTACATTCACCAAATTGTATTAATCTTACCGCAAATTATATTTTTATGAAAAAACTATTTTTATTCTTTACATTCTCGCAGCTGGCTCTTGCACAGGCTCCTGCAGGATATTACAACTCAGCCAACGGATTATCAGGAGCTCAGCTTAAAACTGCATTAAGCAATATCATCACTAACGGACATCAGGACAAAGGCTACAACGGACTTTGGACCGCTTACAAGACAACCGATATTGATAAAAATTACGAAAATGACGGCTCTATTCTCGACATTTATTCCGAAAGACCAAGTTCTGCAGATCCTTATAAATATACTCCCGGAAATAATCAATGCGGAACGTATTCTACCGAAGGAAATTGCTACAACCGTGAACACATCGTTCCTCAAAGTCTCTTCAGTGAAGCTTCTCCTATGAAATCTGACGTCCATTTCATCAGAGCAACCGACGGAAAGGTAAACGGAATGCGTTCCAATTATCCTTTCGGGAAAGTCGGGAGTGCAAGCTTTACTTCTTTAAATGGTTCTAAGCTTGGAAGCTCTTCTTCTGCAGGATTTTCAGGGACAGTTTTTGAACCGATTGATGAATTTAAAGGTGACGTAGCCAGAATGGTTTTTTATTTTGTCACGAGATACCAAAGTAAACTTTCTACATTCTCTACAGGAAACATGCTTGGATCTTCGGCATTTCCGGGACTTCAAACGTGGGAACTGAATGTACTTTTAGCTTGGCACAATCAGGATCCGGTTTCTCAGGCTGAAATTAACAGAAATAATGCTTCTTATACTTTTCAGGGAAACAGAAACCCGTTTATTGATAACCCAAGTTATGTGAATCAAATCTGGGGCGGACAAGCTCCAACAACAGACACACAGACCCCGTCAACTGTTACTAACTTAACGGTTTCCGGTAAAACAACCAATACAGTTTCTTTAACATGGAATGCTTCCACCGATAATGTAGGGGTATCATCTTACGATGTTTATATGAATGGTAGCTTAAAAACCAATGTTGCATCAACTTCTACAACTGTTTCTGGATTAAACCCCTCTACAACGTATAATTTTTATGTAAAAGCGAAAGATGCAGCAGGAAATGTTTCTGCAAACAGCTCAACTGTTTCGGCAACAACAAATGCTGGAACAACCAATCCTAACCCGACAGGTTGTGTAAGTGAAAATTTCGAGACCATTCCATCGGCAAGCTCATCATCGTATTCTACAAGGACATGGACGAGCAACGGAATTACATGGACTGCAACTGATTCCAGAACCGATCAAACAATTACAAATAAAGCCATAACCATAAGAGACGGATCATTAAAATCAAACAGCTCAGCAAACGGAATTGGCTCATTAACCGTTACAACTCAACTGAAATTCAGTGGAAGCAATGGTACTTTTAATATTCAGGTAAATGGTGTAACGGTCGGCACTGTACCATATAGCACAACTGCAACGACTACAACCATTAACAACATCAATGTTTCCGGAAATGTAGTGATAACTTTAGTTAATAATTCTGCCAGTAACAGAGTAGCGATTGATAATTTAAGCTGGACTTGTCATAATACAGCTTCAAGACAAGCGAAGACCCCAAGTTTTAATGCGGAAGCAAAAGAATTAAAAATCTATCCTAATCCAATTGTGAATAATGAAATTTTTGTAAAAGGTGAAACTGAAAGCATCAAAAAAGCGGAGATCTATAACCTTCAAGGGAAAGTAATGCAGACTTTTGATCATCCTTTCAGAAAGGAAAATTCAATTAGAATTAAAAGCTTATTACAGGGAACTTACATTTTAAAACTTGACGAATCAGCCTTAAAATTTATCGTAAAATAATTTGTAATTATTATCACTAAGCAATAAAAATGCTGTCCTGAATTTCCGGACAGCATTTTTATAAATTGACGATTTAATCAGACAGCTTCAAAGCTAAAGTCGGTCGTATATTTTATATCATATTGTTTATATGATTGGCAGACATTCATATTTTTAATCAATCCATTATCTTTTGAAAGAGTAAGATTTCCTGTAAAACTAAGATCATTCTGAGTGTCATCAGCTAAAGACTGGACAAGAGAAATTTCGTTTTGATTTTCCAATGAATTTACTGTTTGCTGAATAGGTAATGAATCAGAATTGAAATTTATTTCAAAAAAAGATGTTCCGTTTCTAAAAGGATTTCGGAATGAGGAAAAATACGTTTTCAAGAAGTAATCCTGCTTCATTTTCTGATCAAAAAGTACAGGGTTCTGAACGACATATTTAAATTCTTCAAGATAAATTGCAGCATATTTGTCATGAAACAGATCATACAATTTTGCCATTATTCCATTCAAATCATTCAAAATCTTATTTTTTACAGCAGTTCTAACTAATTCTCCTTTAGAATTAACATAAACCTCCACCGAACCTAAACAATTCATGCTTTCGACAGCAAGATAGCTCATTTTGGTATCATGAAGATTCGAAAACTGATCTTTTGAAAAATGAAAAAGATGTTCGTTGAATTCGTTTTTAATCCATTGTAAAGATGCGACATAAGAGAATGCGTTCTCGATTATTTTACCACCGTCATTGGTTGATTCTTTAATTTTAACTTTAAAATCATTGGAAAACCCAACCGGATCAAATATAATTTCCGGATTTCTTTCTAAACTTTTGAAAGGCGCATCATTTCTTGCGTTGTAATCATTTATTTTCTTTAAATCAGGTAAAAGAAGCTTCTTTCCGGGGACGAGCTCTTTTTCGATAAAATCTTCATGTCTGCAGTAGGTATTGTGAAATTCTTTAACGTATACAGGATTTTCAAGCTTAATTTTTTCTGCAATGTTTTCCAGTGTATCTCCGGGAAGTATAAAGTGAATCATCATAAATTTTAGAGCTTCATTTAGAAAATTGCGATTTCAGATTATCGTAAAGGTTTATAAATATTATTTTCTTTTCAAAAAATTTTTAAAATTAATCGGCATTATAAACAATTTTTCTCCTGACAGACTGATTCTGGTTATACAATTCTATATCTGTTACTCCGCCTTCGTAGAGCATTTCAATGATGACCGAATTTTTATTGATCTTATAAGAAATTTCAACGATTCCATTTTTATTTACCTTTTCAGAAGTATTGGTTTTCGGAAGCTTTTTAAGCAGAAATTCCGAATCTCTTACCAACGACTGATTAATAATTTCCTGATAAACATCTTCGAGCGAATTGGAAGAAATGATACATTCCTCACCCGACATCATCTCACCAGTAAGCTCCTTACAATTAGTTTTAGCAATATTGGCTATTGATTTTTCGTTTTTTCCGGCTGTAATACCACAAACTTTTCTGAAATCATATTGAGTAAGAAGTTCTTTTTTGAAACTAATTTCCACAGGTTCTTCTGGATCAGCCGTAATATCAAAAAGTTTTTCTGAACCGGGTACAAAATTGAGCCACGCAACTGCATTTTCTACTACCTGTATATTCTGTGAAGATTCTGAAAGATTGTTTTTTACATATAATTCCAAAACAATTTTATCATCAGAACTGCTTTCAATTCTGATAAAAACATCCTTGTAATTTTTTACCGCCGGAAGATTGCTGGACAAAACAAGCTGTCGGAAAAACTCTTCACAATTGATCTCTGACTTTTGCTCAACAGTTTTTGGCTGAACAACTTCTGCACTTTTTACTTCAGCAATCGGTTCTGCTTTATTGGACGCCTTCTGGCATCCAAACATGAATAAAACAAAAAATAGTATTGCGCTTTGCTTCATTTTTTTAATCATAAATTTAAATATAAACTACAAGGCTTCTATAAATCTGGCTCTGATATTCTTTAAAGAATCCTGATAAGCCGTTTGTGCGGTTGTATCTTTCGCATTAAACCATCGTGCATAATTTCCGTTGTATTTGATGATGTATTTTGCTTTGTATTCCATTCCGGCAAGTACAGAAGGTAATTTTACAAACTCTTTCTGCTTATCGGTAATCTGTGCATTTCCTCCTGCTCCACTCAAACCTTTACCTTCAAAAGCACTCCATGTTCCTGTTGGCTGCTCGATGAAAAGTGAAGAATCCCAACCGTAATAAGGCGGTTCTCCAAACGCTTCCATACCTCCTGTTCCGCAATGCTGATATTGTTTTGATTTGAAATGAGAAGTCTCTAATCGGTACATTTTTTCTACAATGGTAACCAGCTGTTTGCCTGTAACCTCAACTTCTTCTTCCGAACCTTCCCATTTCCATTTCCAAGTTTGGTTTTTATATCGGTTATACAGATCGGTAATAGCTTGTTTACCGTCTTCTTCTGTGAATAGTTCGTCATCACCTGTATCATCATCGAAAGTATTTTTATACCCTTCTCTCAAAATTTCCAGCGGATCTACAAGATCGCTTCTTCGCTTATATTTGTTGTCGCCCGACAAGATATGATTTTTATCTAAATCAAAACCTTCAGTTCCTGTATAATGCTCGAAGTGAATCATATAAATAGTATGACCGCTGATCACTGTAATCCCGTGAAGATAACCGGTAACTCCCAGTTTTTGTCCCTGTACAACCTGATCTCCCTCTTTTACTTCTTTCTTGCTTGGCGCAACTTCACCGTAATTGATGATAAACTCACGTCCGTCGTTGGTTTTATGATGTACGGCAATATAATCGGTTCCGGCATAGAAAGGTGCTGTTTTTAGAACTACACCATCTGCCATGGCAACAATTTCGGTTTCCGGCTGCGTGTAAAGATCTCGACCTGCATGCTTTCTGGTTCCTTTGCTTCTGTTTGAATTGAAAGTCGTCATATTATTACCCTGACTTGCTGCCCAATAATAATTTTGTCCCCAGGTTTTGCCAAGATCATTTTCCGGTTTTACTTTGAGTGGGAAAATCACCGGTTTTGTTTTCGTTAATTGGAAATAGGCGCCATCCGTTTTCAGGAAGTCTTTTTCATGCTGTTTTTCTCCCTGTGCTTTTACCTGAAGATACAACAGCTCAGATTGTTTTTTGTACAATTTAAACTTTACCGTATCATTTTGCTTATAGGTTTTCACCTCTAAAATACTTTCAATATCGGCAATGAAAGCTGTTTTATCTTCAGCAATTTTCGGATTGTTGGCATTGCCTTTTTTGGCATTGGTTAAAATAATATCGGCAATTCTTCGCTTATCATTATCATTTGCGATGGCAGTATCTCCACCGAATTTATAAGTATATTCACCATCTTCTTTTCCTTTTGCTAATTTTTCTCTCCATTGCTTAAAATCATCATTAGACTTAGGTCTCAGATGGACAGGAACTTTAGCTATTCCATTTTCTATAGTGGCTTTAAATTCTGTTTTCTCTGTGCCCTGAACTTCTGTTCCTGCCTGTGCAGGTTGCTCCATCTGAGCTTCCGTAATTTCAAGAACCGGTAAAACTGCTCCTGCAGAACCTTTTAGGAAACCATCTTTTTCTTTAATGATAATGGTTGCCTGTTTTCCGTTCAAACCTGCTGCACGGGCAACAAGATAAACTTTAGAATCTAAAGGTGCTTTCTCTATCTTTTTGAATTCTGCCCCCAATTTAAAAACAGGAATTGTAACGGTTTTGTTATTTTCCGTATCAGTACCATATTCATTTGCTGTGAGTGCCTGAATAATGGTTTCTTTTGTCGTATATTTTTTTGCAGCTTTTAATTCGCCTGCGATTCTTTTAAGAACAGTATCGGCTACTTTTGCTTTTTCATCGGCAGTAGAAGTTTTGTTGTTGGCTTTTCTTCCGCCAAATGTGTACACATGATTTCCATCTGCTTCACCTGTAAGTTTTGTGTATTCTTTTTTAGCAAAATAAGCATCCGTTAAATTCTCAACAGAAGAATCCTGAACAATACTCACTGTTTTCCCGCCGCCTGCTTGTGGAGTCGGTGTTTTCTGGGCTGTAATTTTTCCCGGAGCTTCTTTGTAATCCCAAAGTTCAAGCTTGTTCCACCAATCTGTAACTCTGTCGACGATTCCTTTTTCTTCCTTTTGAGATTGAGGTTTTGCAGCCGCAGGAGAGTTTTGAGCTCTCGGAGGAGGTGTTGTCTGAGCAGGAGGTGTTGTCTGCGATGAAGAATTATTATTTGTTTGCTGTGGTCTTGGTTGCGGTCTGGTTACCGGAGTCGGAGCATGAAGCGGATTATTTACATTAACATTATCCGTTGCATGTTTCGTATGCGAAAAATATTCTACGGTAACATAAAATTCAAGCTTTTCGGGATCTGTTTCGCCCTGCATTGCTTTTTGCATCAATGCCCTTGTTAAAGTAAATTCTGCTACAGCAACGCCACTTGCATTTACAGACGCTTCTTTCGTTTCAATTAAAAGATTTTTGACATCATGACCTTCCCCAGTCTGATCATCTTCCCAAAGAGAAAATTTCAATTTTTTACCCGCCAAATTAACGCAGTGTGCACGAGCTCTCATTTTTTCAGTAAAACTAAATTCAGTTCCGGGAGAATCATCTACATATTGCAGTTCTACTTTTTCAATTTTCGGAACTGCTGCAGGTTGCGGAGTGATTTCAATGGTAGAAGCTCCACTTCCTTCCGGTTCGAAAAGATAAGCTTCAAGGCGATAGGTATGCTTTTGTGCAACTTCACCAAAAGTAAAAGTTCCTGTACCTGTTTTTTTTATGTTGGTTGTTGTAAATCTGCCGTCGGATCTTTTTTTGAACAATTCCCAAGTAACACCTGCTGCATTACGTTGATTTTGTGGTGTCGCAGGATACCAGTCTGCAATAGTGTAATTCGTCGCCTCCCCTACTTTAGGAGAAGTATTACCTGATATTTTTGAAACTCCTCTTTTTGACATCTCAGAAATTTTTAAAATTAATAAGCATCTATTTCGCTTTCCATCGCTGTTTCTTTGAAGTCATCGACATTTACCAGAGGATTCATGTGTCTGATGATTTTCTCATCTGCATTTTTCACATTCTGTTTGCTCATCTCACCACGCTGCCCGTGATCTTTAATGGTTATTTTGCCACCAGTTGTACATTGAAGTTCAGAAACTTCAGTCACACATTTTTTATCCATTACCAAAACTTTTTCATAAGTTTTCTGCCATTTTCCTGCAGGTGCATATGCGCAGGGAAGATAACCGCCTGAGCTTGGTTTTAGTTTACATTTTCCAAAACTTGGACCGGGTGGATCAAACTGTAGGTCGTCTTCTGTGACAGCCAGATAATCTGCACTTCCTGCAGAATCATTCCAGAAATGTTTGTTGTGTGTACTTACGATATGTTTAGGAAACTGATCTCCCTGATCACATTGACATGTTCCCTTTTGAACGACAAAGTGTTTGCCATCATGAGATGATGCTTGAGTAGACATATTTGTGATATTTGGTATCTCAAAGATAACAAAAAGTAATTTAACATAAAAAAAACGGAAAATTAATTTTCCGTTTTTTTGTTATGCAGTAAACAATTAATGCTTAGTGTATTCCGGCTCTTCTACCGGAAGCATTGTCGGCATAAAATATTCACTAAGCCAGTAAAATTCCTGACCGTTTTGCTTAATTTTCACCGCAGGATTATTTCGATGCGTAAGCATTCTGTCTGCTAAATCTTTATAATATTTAAAATAGCTTCTAGCTTCCTCGTTGGTAATAATATTTGATTTCGTCCAACCTCTCAGCATATATTTTGACATTTTTTCTTCTTCAGAATTATCAAAACCTGTGCTTACCGCTACAGCATAAGACATTGGCTGTTTATAGAGTTCACCTTTATCTAAAAATTGCAAGGTCGGGTTATATTTTTTCAGAAGTTTAATATATTCTTTCACAGCTCTTCCTTGTTTAAAATCGGTTCTTGCAGCTCCGGTATTTTCATAAACTTCTCTGTAGAAAGCTTTTAATTGATCATATTCAGTTTCTGAAATCAAAATTCCTTTTTCCATTCCCTGCTTATAATCCATTAATTCTTTAGGAATATAACCTTTTGCCAAAAACGGATTTCCGTAATTGATCAGCTGGGCTGCAATTCCCGAAGGAACAGGATTCGTTAATCCCGGATATAGATATTTGTATTTGAAATCAACCTCCGTTTTATCTGCACCTACCGAAGAATGAAAACGCTCATTCAAAGATTTATCAATCATTTCGTTATCGTAAGTAACCTGAGCAATAAGACTATCGACAGATTTCACCAACAAACCAGGAGCGGTAATATCTCCTTTTTTAGGAAAAATAACAAAGCCTTGAGCCATGCTCTGTTTAGGAAAATCTAATGAAAAGAAACCTGCGTCACTCTCTATCAGATTAAAATTATTCTTCGTTAAGACATCACTCTGCTTGATGATTTTTTGCTTTTTTAATTCAGCAACATTCTTCGCCGTATTGGTAACAATATTTTCCGACATCAAAACAAAATCGTTATACGTATCAGAAGAACGAGCATTCGTCTGGAACATAATCAGCTTTGCCTGAGCTTGTGTAAGTGAACCAATTACACTAGACATACTCCCGTTTCTGTTGGCAGAAGTACCAATTGTGATCACAATATTGGTTTCATCCGGAACATTAGAAAGTAAATTCCCTGCAGCTATCAAACCTTCATTTAGAGGCTGATTTCCGATATTACTAGGGCAATTCATTTCATTTACTTTATCCTCTATAAATTTAATTACTTTATTGTAATCCTGACTCAAAACTGATGGAGCTACATTCTCCCCACAAGAATTGTTTTTGTAAAGAACTACACCATATTTAATTGAATTAAAATAGGTAGGTTTTTCAAATTTGAGCTGAAGATCCTGTAAAAGCGACCCAACAATCGGAATATATGGTGTATTTGATGCGCTTACATCCAAAACAAATACGATATTTGCCTTTTTATTCTTATCAATTATTTCTCTGTAACGGTCAAAATAAATGGCCTCTCCCAAAACATTTTTAACAAAGTTTTTACTGTAATCTAAAACATTGGTAAAATATTTTGTTCTCGTATCTGGTTTCGCTTCTTCATTTAAAGCTAAAGTTACCGGAAAAATATTTTCAAGAGGTGGTCTTTTATCAACATCTGTAAGTAAAACTGCGGTTCGTTTATCCGCATCCGCACCTCCGGGAGCACCTTCATGAATTCCCAGCGTGGTTTCTTTTACGCCCGTCGTATTTTTCATTTTCACTGCGGAACGTTCGCCCCAAGTAGAAATTACATCAGAACTTACCCATCCGTACAGACCTGTACTGATGCTATCGATGTCGATGGTCGGTTTTTTCCCTACCAAAAAGCGTTTGTTGTTTTCAGCCTGTTTGTAAACATAAACCATTTGTCCGTTTGGAATTTTTACATCAGCCATTTCGATCAGACTTGGTGAGTTAAAAACCATAATCGAGTCATTTTTATAATACCTTTCAGCACTTTTGATGACGTTTGGGCTGTTTGGTACGACTGCGACTCTTACCGGATAACCATTTTTTTCATTTTTTAACGAATTACTCCAAAGCAAAAGATCAGATTCCGGAATCCACCCATAAGTTTTTATTTGTTTTGATGAAACTTTTTTCATCAATGCATCAGGAATATATTCTGCCACTTTTACCATTCCGTCCCGGCTTTTCAGAACCATTAAAGGCTCTAAAAACTTAACTTCCTTATACGATTTTTCATCATTTTTATCTAGATAAGCAGTGTTTCTGGAACGGTCTGAAATAGCGATCCATGGTACTGATTTTTTAGGATACCCATTAATTACTGAAGCGTTGTCAATCTGCCCGTATTTTTGTGGCTCAGGGGTTTTTCTCGACGGTAATTTTACCTGACAACTGGTAAGTAAAACCGATAATCCCACATAATATGCCGCTAGAGGAAATTTATTTTTCATCTTATTTTCTTTATGATTGGTGCAATGCCCTAAAAACTGGAGCATAAATTATTTACTTTGGTTGATATCTACTTTGGTTACACAGGTCATACCGTCGTCAAAATTGAGTTTTACAGATTGTATTACCATATTTTTATCAAACTGAAGACCTGCACAGTACAGATAAAAATTATTAACCTTGCTGTCTGAAACTTTTACGATTGCATTTTCGTTGTTGCACAGATAAGTTTTCAGGAGATAGTTGTAATGCATATTAAAGCTGTTTCCGTTTGCGATCTGCTGCAGGTGATATTTAAAATCATTATCCTTTTTAGCATACAGTTCATCCAATGTAGGCTCTTCATCTTCCATAGAATTGTAAGCCTGAAGAATTTTGATATGGTGCTGAATAGGCTCAATATCTTTATCGGTATACAACGTAACCACATAATCTCCCGGTTTTTGGAAAGCATAAATCGCCAATTTATCTTTAGCATCAATTTTACCCGTTTCCCCAAATCTCCAGGTAAATTGAGAAGCATCAGAAAGGGCACGGAACTGCACATTTTCGTACTGCATTGCCTGCGTTTGCGCATCAATTTTCGTAACTGAAGATGCACTGTCTTTAGGTTTTGGAATTCCTCTTGCCGAAACGAGAATCGGGAAAGATTTTGTGTATTTATTGTCAATAATCAATGTTACGTTGTAGTAACCCGGCTTATCATAAAAATGAATTCCGTTGCTTTTATCGGAAGTAGTGCCATCACCAAAATCCCATCTTTTGAATTTGGCAAACTCGGTTTTATCCTGAAACGTTAAGGTATCTCTTACTAAAAGTGAAGACGGGAAAACCACTCCTTTGATATCATCTGCCGAATGGATGACCTTCTTCTGAAGCCACAATGCGACGAGTGCGGCGATAAGTAATGTGGCTATAACACCAATGATGATGTTTTTCCTGTTCTTTTGAAAATAGTTCATAGTAGTTTTTTGTGATGTGTATTATAATTTATGGTGTTATCTTGCGTTTAAAGCGTTATTCCTATCGCGGAGACTCTGGCTTTTTTCTTTGTATCCTAACTGGCAGTCTTCAAACTGCTTTTCAAATGTTTTTGTTGTTTCATTCATTTTCATAATTCTGTCTTTATCGATCATATTCATTTTGAAAAATTTTCCGATCTGCGGAAATGCCTGTTTACGTGGATCGTTAACAACAACATTCTGAAACGTATTGGCTAAATCCTGTATAGCAAATTCCGCCTCATTTCTTTCTACTGGCTGCTGAATTTCTACAGACAATCTGTTTACTCTTGCTGAAGCAGTGTCTATTAAAACCAGCCCGACTTTCTGCTGCTGGTTGAATTTTACTTTCTGCTCAAGGATCTGTAGCGAATTGGTATCTGCTTCTGAAAAAGGAGATGCGAAACTTTTAAGAAAAATAATTCCTAAAAACAAAAGCGCAACAACAAGCATTAAAATCAGATATAAAAACTGATATTGTTTTTCTTTTTTTGATAGTGTGATCTGGCCCTGCATAATTTCTTTACTTTAAAATAATGGCTATCTTCTTCTACCTGTAAACTTTCTGGTAGGATCTATTTTCATTTTATTGTTGATCTGATTAGATTTTCCCTGACATTCCTGAACGTTGCGTATCGCAATCTGTTGTTTGAAAGAAACACTGATTATCTGACTTTTCAGATTGAGCATTGGCTTTATTTTCTGCATTAAAACAGCATAATGCTTGAAATTATTAGCGCTATCGGCTCCCATAATGTCCTGTGCTTCCCGAACATTATCGAGAATATAGGTGCGTAAAAAATTATCGTTATAAGCTTTATCAGAATCTAAAAGCTCCATTCTTGCGTAAATACTGTCTACATGGGTACGCAAAAGATTATCTCTGTTCAGCAAGTCACGATAGCGACCAACTTCATCATCAACTCCCTTAAGCTGAGTATCATAGCTTTTGAAAAAGAAAAAGACGCTGGTAAATGAAACAGCAGATAAAATGACAAACGAAAATATGAATTTCCATATTCCCGATCTGACGTCAGATTTATTTAATTTTTTTTCTCTGTTAGAAGACATATCTGTAATTTGGTTTGGAATGTGAAAATAACAAAAAAAACAGTTATGCACAAAATTAAATTCAATGCATACAATACTATTTACAATTTTTTAATGTAAAGTTTAATTTTCAGATCCGAAAGATTTTCATATTTTAGTCATCAGAATTTTACTTCTACCTACCAAATCACGAAAAAGAATGAGCAAGTTACTGACCAATACAGTACGTTTTTCTATTGCAGACAGCGATTTTTATTTTAAAAAAATAATGATCAAAACGCTTCTGGAAAACCCTTTCAATATGCTTCTCAACGATTGCAACAATGGTCATGAGCTTATCAACAGAACGTACCGAAGACAGGAAGATGTTTTCATTATAGAACTTTTCATGCCTGTTCTCAGCGGTATTGAAGCCATCAAATTCATCAGAAAAAACAACAACGAAACTCCCATTATCACTTATTCGGGAACTTTTCAGGAAGATATTGCAGAGATTTTAGGTAAAATCCCAAACATCTATTACTGTCAGAAAAACAGCAATACGATAAAAGACATTGTAAAAGGACAGATCTCATCCAAAGATTTTGACTACGATGCCTATTATGAATCCTGGCAACAACAGCCACTCGCTGTACAGGAATATATGAACAGACAGAAAATGAGTCAGGAAGAACTGTCACCAACAGAGATCCAGCTGATGAAATTCTGCTATGAAGGATTCAGTAATAAAGAGATCGGCGAACAGCTTAATCTAAGCACCAGAACCATCGATACGTACATCAACAGACTTACAGAAAAGCTCGGTTTAAAGACCAAACTCCACCTCATCAGATTCTGTGTAGAAAACGGATATTACAATTCGAGTATGTAAAAAATCTCTTCTTTTCGGACGTATACTATACTAAACATAAAATTGTCAGCTATTTATGTTGAAATATTTTTCGCCTGAATTTGCTACTATTCATTTTTTTTAACTAAATTTGCACACCTAAAATTTAAAATTTACAAAGGAAATGACAAAGGCAGAATTGGTAAACACCATCTCAAATAAATTGGGGACCGAAAAGAATGAAACACAGAAAGTTGTAGAAGCTTTTATGCAGGAGATCAGAACTTCTATGTACAATGGAGACAATGTTTACTTAAGAGGTTTTGGATCTTTCATCGTGAAAACAAGAGCAGCAAAAACGGGGAGAAACATCTCTAAGAACACTGCAATCGAAATTCCTGCACACAATATTCCTGCTTTCAAGCCATCAAAATCTTTTGTGGAGAAAGTGAAAACTAAAGTTGCAGTAAAATAAAGAATAATTAATATTAACTAGTTACTAAAAAATTTAACATTATGCCAAGCGGAAAGAAAAGAAAAAGACACAAGGTTGCAACACACAAAAGAAAGAAAAGAAGAAGAGCGAACAGACATAAGAAAAAATAATCTCTTACGGGATTTTTCAATATAATAATATAGTTGGTGTTTTTAAGTTATTAATATTCACCGACTATATTTTGTTATGTAAAATAAGCAGAAATTGAGATAAGATACAGCTGTTCGATTCTCAAATTTCATTATCAATCTTTTTATCTTTAATTTTAAAATGAAGAAAGAACTAATAGTTTCGCATGAAGATGATCTTACAAAGATTGCTTTGCTGGAGGATGGCAGACTATGTGAACTTCATGAGGAAGAAGACAAGAATGATTTTGTAGTCGGAGATCTGTTTATAGGAAAAGTAAAAAAACTTGCCCCCAATCTTAATGCCGCATTTGTAAACATCGGCTATGATAAAGATGCTTTTCTGCACTATCAGGATTTGGGACCGCAATACCTTACCTACCGAAAATTTCTAAAAGATTCGGTTTCTAAAAAACAGACTTCTTCAGGTCTGAAAAATTTTGAAATTCAGCCTGAAATCGACAAAAACGGGACAGTAGATAAGATCATCGCCAAAGATGATATCGTTTTATTACAAATTACCAAGGAGCCCATCTCCACAAAAGGACCCAGGATTTCTACACAAATTTCTTTAACAGGACGTTTTTTGGTCTTGATACCTTTCGACAACAAGGTTTCCATTTCAAAAAAAATAAGCAGTTCTGAAGAAAAAGTAAGACTTCGCACCCTGATCGACAGCATAAAACCGGAAGGCTTTGGCGTGATCATCAGAACGGTTGCAGAAGGAAAGAAAGTAGCTGATCTTCATAACGATATGAATCAGCTCATCCAAAAATGGGAGAATACTTTCAAGAATATTCAGAAGAATAAAGTACCTTCCAAAGTTCTAAGTGAGGATGACAAAGCATCGTCTATTTTAAGAGATAACTTCAATCAGGATTTTGTGAATGTTTTTTGCGATGACGAGCAAATGGTAGAAGAAATGAAAAATTATCTGGAAGTAATAGCTCCGGAACGAAAAAATATCGTTCAGTTTTACAACTCCCACATTCCTCTCCTCGAATATTATAACGTTGAAAAACAGCTTAAACAAAGCTTCGGAAAACACGTAAATATTCCAAGTTCAAAAGGTGCTTATCTGGTGATAGAACACACAGAAGCACTTCACGTAATCGACGTGAATTCCGGAAATAACATTACTGCCGGAAACACAGCCAATAAAGAACACGCACTGAACGTGAACAAAATGGCAGCCACAGAAATAGCAAGACAGCTTCGTCTTCGAGACATGGGCGGAATCATCGTCGTAGATTTTATCGACATGACCAACCCTGAACACAGAAAAGACCTGTACGAACATTTCAGAACCGAAATGAGCCGTGACAAAGCCCGTCATAAGATTTTACCGCCAAGTAAATTTGGTCTGATACAAATCACAAGACAAAGAAACCGTCCGGAAAAACAGATCGACACCAAAGAAGAAAACCCTAACAAAGACGGAGAAATTGTAGCTCCGATTGTTATTGTAGAAAGAATGGGTGAAACCATCAGAAACATTATGCAAAAGGAAAAAGGAAAACTATTCCTTCATGTGCATCCTTTCGTGGAAGCTTACCTTACCAAAGGAATTAAAAGCATTCAGATGAAATGGTTTTTGAAGTACAAAAAATGGGTAACCATCATTCCGAGGGATTCTTTTAAGTATTTAGAATACAAAATCTACAATTCTAATAAAGAAGAATTGAGCGGATATTCTAATTAAAAAACATTTTTACAGCCTCCAAATTTGGAGGCTTTTTCTTTGTATTTTTTCCTGATTTAGCATTTTCAAAATATTATATAAGAAAAATTCTGACTTCTAATTAATCAATTTTCGTACTTTAAAAAACAGATACCACAAGTTCAATTATTTAAAAAAATCATCCTTTTCTTTCACATTTGTACATTTCCCTACTTGAATAAATTTTAAACTAAAAAACATCAGAATAAAAGAACAAAACCCTCTGTTAATAAGCATTTTAAGCATTCAGAAAAGTTACAAAATAAATTTTAATCATAACGAAGTGAAATAAATCATCTTAAATTATCGTTTTCCTAAAAAAAACAGATTATTTTACTCAAAAAACGCAAAATATCGGTAAAATCATAGCAAATATTGGCATTTTTTCATTATATTTATATACTGAAAACTAGACCATGATGAAACCTAAGTTAACCATCTATGATGAGCCTTTGCTTTATGCCGAAGGTTTGTCAAAATTACTCGTTCAAGCCAAGATTTTTAGCTCAATCGAAATTTGTAATTCTTATGAAAATCTTTCTGAACACATCGAACAAAATCCGCCAGAATTTTTAATGATCAGTTCTGGTAATTTGGTTCTTACTGAAATGTATTCTTGCATAGAAAACATTATCATCAAGAATAAAAATACGAAGATCATTGTCATAGGAAAATCGTTTGATGTCGCAACAATCAGAAAACTTTTCAATAAAGGAATTAAAAGCTATCTCGACAGAAACAGTTCTTATGATGAATTTCTGAAATCAATCCAGGCTCTGATGTCTAATGAAATCTACATTTGCGAATATGCAAAAGAAATGATGATCAACTACATAAGCCATGAACAGGAAAAGCAAAATTCTCACATTAAAGATCCCTTGACTAAACGTGAGATGGAAATCCTGAAACACATCTGCAACGGATTGAGCAGTAAAGACATCAGCGAACTGCTTTTCATCAGCATCAATACTGTGGAAACGCACAGAAAAAGAATCCTGCTGAAGCTGAATGTAAAAAATTCTGTAGGCGTAGTGAAATATGCGATAGAGAATAAGATTTTCAGCTAAAGATCTCCGCTTTGAAACAAGAAAAATCTAAACTCAAAAAGTTTAGATTTTTTTTGCTTTTACTTTTTAACAGAAAAGAAAAACGTACAAAATTAATATGAATATATCGATGTGTTAATTTGGTTTTAGCAGATTATTTTGAAAATGGGTAGATTATTATTTAAAACTTTTTAATCAAAATAATCTGCAGGAGTTTTTTTATTCATTACTCATAATCCGGCATTTCGGCATTTGTGAAGAGTGTGGATCTAGTAAAATCAGTCATCGTACTGTTGAGATCAATTACCACAATATTTTTCTGAGAAATATTATCGTTGGAAGTATTCATCAGAATAACCTGAGAATCGTTTGGTGAAAATCTCGGATCAAGATCATTGGTTCCGACAGGTTTCTCACTTTCGGCAGATACATCCAGAATTGTGTCATTGGTTAAATTATAAATAAAAATTCTTGAATCAAGCTGTCGGTAATTAGAATCCTGATATCCGGAAACATCTCTCGTGTACATTAGTTTTTGTCCGTCTACGGAAAAATTCAATCCACCTGCTGCTCCGGAACCGCTGCTTATAATATTTTTCAAAACATTTCCAAGCATATCAATGATGTAAACTTTCACATTGTAGCCGTTAAAATTATTGGTCTTCAAAGCAATTTTATTGTTATCATAGCTCCAGTCGCATTCTGTAATCAGGCTTCCATCCGGCGTGGTGTACAAAAGCTGTTGTCCGCTACCGTCTTTATTGATCTTGTATAATTTATCAAAGTTAGAATAGATGAAAGTGCTTCCATTGGTACTCCATGCAAAATCCATTTCATAATTATTAAAACCGGAAACCGGAATCTGTGTTACTTTAAAAGGATTTGAACCATCAGGATTTGCTGTATAAATATGAGTTCCGCCACCTTCAGTTCTTAAAAATGCAATGAGTCCCGCATTATTATTTTTTCTCGGACGCCAACTGTTATACATTGATGCAGTATATTGGAAATTATTTCCCTGGCTGTCACTTGACATAATCACAAAATTACCGCTTATTTTTCTCGCATAATGATAACGGTTTGCGGGAACTGTGTTTGTTGTAAATTTAAATACAGCACTCAAAACTTCAGGATGAATTCCGTCTGAAACTCCCACCTGCCAAAAATAACTGACTCCGAACTGCAGATTATCGAGTGTGTAATGCTTTTCAGTAAGATCATTGACCTCAACAACATTGGTATTGATATTATTTTTCACAATCAATCGGTATTTCAGAACATCCGTACTATCTGGATCTGTAGAATTCCATTTCAATTCAACTGTCAGCGGCTGGTTTACCGCATTATCAATCGGGCTTAATAATTCCGGAGTTGTGGGTGGAGAATTTAATGAATCATCATCATCCATTTCAAAAACAATTGTCACCATTTGCCCCTGATTTTGAATATTGACCGCCTGAAAAGTGATTAAATAGCCCATAAGCTCAGATTTCACCGAATAATTACCAACCGGAAGATCTTTTATCTCAAACATTCCGTCTTTATCACTAAACACCGTTTGTGTACTCGGTGCGGTATAAATTTTTGCATTCTGTATCGGTTCGTTGGTTCCCCGTTTTACGACTTTACCTTTCAGCGTACCGGTTTGTGCCTGTTCTACCAATTCTTCACTGCAAGATCCTAAGGAAAAAAGCAGAATGAAAAGGGCAAATATTTTTAGAAGAGTTTCCATAGTTTAGTTTTTTAGTTTTTTCCGATATAAAAATTGATTCCAAGACCAAACCTTATTGCCTGATCATTTCTTTTTCCGCTTGCAAAATCTTCCCAATCGTCACTGAATCCCATATCATACTGTGAGGAAAGTCTTAAACCGATATTTTTTTGAACCAGATATTCCAGTCCGCCACCAAATTGTGCTTTGTATCTTGTTTTATCCTGTGAAAACATAGTAGCAACTCCGCCATAAACAAAAGGAGTAAGCTTATATTGCGGAATTAAAAGAAATTCAAGATTAACTTCGGTTACAAAAAATGAACGGGATATTATTTTATCGTTTTGAATTTTAAAATAATTGGCATTTGCCTCGAGATTAAAATTTTTGCTTAAAAAGTATTTTATTCCCAATTTCCCGCCGATATTGGTAGCAGGATTTACATAATCGTCTTTCACCTGTTGTGTCTCAACATTTCCGAAAATTGAAAGGTTTTGTCTGTCGTCATTCGGATATTTATTACCAACCAGTCTGTTGTTGTTATTTGCCTGTTCGGTATTGTATTCATCAATAATTCTTTGATAATTAACCGTTGAATCAACCGATTTTCCCCAGATTTTATCACGAATCCCTTCGATGACTAAAGATTTAACCGCTTTTTCGATAGCATCCGTTACAGCTAATTGAATAGGTTCGTTCTGAGTCATTCCAACCTCGGCTTCCAGAAGTCTTTCCGTATCAACATATCTGAAGAAACTTCCGTTTACACTGGTAGAAAGAATGGTTTTGGAAACGTAAACTGTTTTTAATATTTCACCGTTCAAAGTAGAAACAGCTCTCAGGTAAATGGTAATTCGATCCTGTCTGTATTGTGACGAAGCTCCAATTCCGAAATAACGTGCGCCAATTCCACCAGTCATAATATTGCTGTCGTAAGAAATCACACCGCCTTCAAGAAGGATTCCGGCATATAAAAGCGGAGGTAATCCTTGGCTGCTGTTTTTGTCGGCATCTTTCAGGTATTCTTGTCGGGTAGAACGAATAATCTGTCTTTCATTAAGAAGATTGGCAATATTTTCTCTTTCGATCGGAACAAACCAACGGCTGTCTTCAAGAGCTTTAATAAGAATTGTGGTGGTTCCCTGCGGAACTGCGGTGCTCCAGTTGTTTCCGTTTTCTGCAGGTTTGTATTGCCCGGTCTGATCGCGAAATTTATAAACGCCAATCACTATTTTTTCTTTAGGAAGCGGCAAACTTCTTAGTTCTGTAGTATAAGGTGTAATCTCTCCGATCGTGGATTTTTCTTTTGAAGAAGGAAGCCCGACCATCGAACCACATCCGTATAAAATGCACAGGAGCATTACACAGAATAAGATTCTGATATTAATATAAATTCTCATGATAGTTTTTAGTTTTAGTTTTTTTATTATTTCGGAACTACAATTTCCGACTGATCACCGGAAACGGTATCCAAAATATTGATAAGCAGCCCTTGAGCTGTAGAAGTTATCTGAAGGTAAAGTGAGCCAAACATATAATTTCCGGGCTTTACTCCTCCTTCACCAAACTGCTCGTTGAATAATTTATTTGAAAGCTGGCTTAAAACCTGCCTGTTCAGACTCTGAGTAAAACTGTCTAAGGAATTAAGACCACCCAGCAAACTGCTATTATTCGCTTTTTCATCAAACTGATTCTGAGCATTGGCTGAACTCAGAAGCCACTGATAATTAAAGGTATCGCCCCCAAATGCAGGATTGATAGGTTTATATACCAGTTGCTGAGATTTTGCGAGAAAAATTCCTGCAAAAAATATCATTGCAACGGTTAAAATTTTCATGGTATTTGGTTTTTAGTAAATGAATTCGTTTTTGATGAGATTTTTTCTGGCATTAAATTCTTTAATGTACCTTAAGGTATTTACAAGCTGTTCTTTCAGATAATCATCGCTGGGATTGGTGATAAAGCTGTACACGATTTTATCATCGATCTCGATGTTTATTTGTCCACTTGTACCTCTTGTCGGAAGCTCCGAAATTTTTATACTGGAGGAGCTTTTGTCCGGAATCTGACTGTACTGAATGTAAAACATATCATAGAAATCTCTTCCGACCTTTGTTTTGGTTTCATCGATCGTAAGCCCCTTCAGTTCGAATGCTTCTTCTTTCTCTACCTGACTGATTTTCTTTTTAAAAAAATCCTGATTGATTTCCAGACTGTCTTTGGATATGAGCTTTTGAGTCTGCTCGTCTCTGATGTACAAGAATGCTTTAAGGGCATCTTTGTTTTCTAAGCCTACATTTATTTCAGACAGCAATTTTGTTTCGCCGGGGTTGATGGAGAATTTTCCGCTCTGTCTGTTGTTTGAGAGGTTTCCGTTTCCGCCTCTTTTTATGCTTACCAAAAGATAATTGAGTTCTTCGTAAGTGGGAGTATTATTTGTTACCGTTCCTTTTATTTTAAGCTGTTTCTCAACTGTTTCACTTTCAATTTTCGCAACAATTTTTTTATCTTCTTGACCATACATTAATCCGGACAAGAGAATAATAAATATGAAAATCATTAACAGGTTGAAACTTTTCATAACTCATTTTTCTAATAATTTCTTACAAAAACCGTTTTATTATCTCCTTTTACATTGATCTCCATTCCGTTTGATATACTGTTACTTCCTGTAACATCCACAATATTATTGTAACCCTGAACGGTGACAGCCGCTTTTGTTTCTTTTTCGGTAAAAGCATTATTAAAATATATGCTGTTTTGGTCTCCAAGCTGCTGGACAATGATATTGGTTTTTGAACTTACATTAAGTTCCGTATTATTCATGTTTCCGATCTGCGCAACAACTGATGAATTGTTTTGGGTAGTATTTTGAATAGAAATCACATCCATAATTGTATTGCTGTTGATTTTATTCCAGTCGATCTGTTGCGATTTCGCAAAGAAAAATGCGAGCAGAGCAACACTTGATATTAATTTCATTACAGTTTTCATTTTTTTTGATTTAAAGGTACTCCATTACGGTGCGTTACAAAACACACCTTCCCGTTACGAAGACAAAATCACTACAATCTGGTATATCATGCAGTATTTTTACGGACGATCATCAAATAAAAAAGGAGAAGCCGCTGCTTCTCCCCTTTTTACTAAAATGTATTCTAATTATTAGTTAGATTGATTTACAGTTAAAGTATTGTTGTTACCAGTTTGCATTCCAACATGGCTATGAGAACCACCACTTTGAGTAATTGTAGCTAAGTTATCATCTCCCATTTGAACATTGATTGCTGAATTTGAAGTTCCGATCTGAGTTTGATATAAACTGTTACCGTCACCAATTTGCAGCCCCACTGTAGAGTTATCAGTTCCTCCCTGAAGAGACAATGCGATGTTTCCGTCACCTACTTGTCCGTGAGCTGCAGAGTTTCCGTCACCCCATTGTCCTTGTCCGATGTAGTTGTTATCTCCCGCTTGTCCAGCAACAGCAGTGTTTTCGTCACCTTCCTGATATTGCTGAATAAGGTTTGAATCACCTAACTGACCAGCCATTGCAACGTTGTCGTTACCTACCTGATTTTGCCAGATAGAATTGAAAGCACCTACCTGAACAGCAGTAACTTCATTTCTGTTTCCGTCCTGCATTTGCTCAACAGAGTTTAAAAGACCTAATTGCCAAGTTTGTGCAGAGTTTCTGTTACCCAATTGCTCAGTTACGTTAGAGTTCCAGATTCCGCTTTGATCTACGTCTACGTTGTTTCTGTTACCATCACTTACCACTTCGTTAGAGTTTCCGCTTCCAACTTGATCGATTGTAGCGTTGTTACGATTCCCGTCCTGCAAAAGTGAATTTTCATTCATCAATCCTGTTTGATTCACAGTTGCTACGTTTAAGTTTCCATTTTGGGTAGAAGTATCGCTGTTAGATTGAGCGAAAGTAAGACCCATTGTTGCTAGTGTTAGAACACATGAAATTAAATTTTTCATTTTAATAAAAATTTGTTGGTTAATAGTGAGACAAAGATAGAAGCGCAGATCGTAGGAAAAACCACCGCAAAAGTGTAAATTTCAAAAATCACGGGACACCGTTTTTATTGTAACCGTTTCCAGTTTTTGGTTCTAACGGTTATACGTTACAAAATGTATCCGTAGAATTACTATAAGAATTTTAATCTTAAAATTATCTATAATTAACATTTTCTGACTTCCTTTCTAAAAGATATATTAGTAAATTTGAGCTATGGAAAGTTTTGGAAAAGATCTTTTACGCAAAATAAAAAACGCGGAACTGGCAGGTGCAAATGCGCATGGAATTTTCTCGCCGCCATCTCGCCCTATATTCACTTATGATGAGGTTTTAGAAAAAAATCCGAAATTTGCCGCCGTCAATATTGTTTTATATTTAAAGGATAACGAATGGCACTTTCCTTTGATTGTAAGATCTGAAAATGAAAGAGACCGACATAGCGGGCAAATCTCTCTTCCGGGCGGAAAACGCGAAGAAATGGATCAAGATTTTACCGAAACTGCCATCCGTGAAACTTCTGAAGAAATAGGGCTTGAAAAACATTATGTAAGAATCATCCGTGAATTGTCTCCCATATACATTCCGCCGAGTAATTTTTATGTTTATCCCTATATTTCATACACTAAAAAGAATCCGGAATTTATTCTGCAGCAAAGTGAAGCCGTAGAAGTTATAGAATTTCCGATCACTTCATTTCTAAATTTACCGGACAGCCCGGAAATCATGGCACTTCCCGGAGCAGGAGGTCATGAGGTTCCTGTCATTAATTTCAACGGATATATTATCTGGGGCGCTACAGCCATGATCCTGAGCGAATTCAGCCAGTTGATTAAAAAAATGTAACTTTGCAACTATTATGTTTAATTAAAAAATGGCGAAGAAGAACATTTTTACCGATTCGTTCGGAACACCTTATTTCTTAAAAAGATTAATCATTTTTATTCTGGGAATTGTTTCCTACAGAAGATTCAACGGTTTCAACAAGCTTAAAATCACAGGAACAGAACATTTGGTAGATCTGCCTGATTCTAATGTGCTTTTCGTATCAAATCATCAGACTTATTTTGCCGACGTTGCTGCAATGTATCATGCATTCTGTGCCGTAAACAATGGTTATTTAAATACGATTAAAAATCCGATTTATCTTCTCAATCCTAAGATTGATTTTTACTACGTTGCCGCTGAAGAAACCATGAATAAAGGTATCCTTCCTAAAATTTTTAAAATTGCAGGTGCAGTTACCGTAAAAAGAACATGGAGAGCAGAAGGAAAAAATGTCAACAGGTTGGTTGATCTGAGTGAGATCGACAACATTATGAAGGCTCTGGATAACGGTTGGGTAGCCACATTTCCGCAAGGTACAACGGCTGCTTTCGCTCAGGGAAGAAAAGGAACGGCCAAGCTGATCAAAAATCAAAGACCGATTGTTATTCCTATTAAAATAAACGGTTTCAGAAGAGCGTTTGACAAAAAAGGACTTCGTGTAAAAGTAACAGGAGTAAAACCTACAATGGAATTTAAAAAAGCTTTAGACATCGATTACGACGAAGAAAATGCACAACAGATTCTTCACAAAATCATGACCGCAATTGAGCAGACAGAAGATTTCAATGTATTGCATACCTACGATGAAGAAATCAAAGCAAAAAAGACTGAACAGAACAATCAACAAAACTAAAAAATAACAATGAAGAAGATTTTAGGGGTATTTTTAATTATTTTAATAGCAATTTCATGCAACAGTCAGAAGATATATTCTGATTTCGACATCAGCTACTCAAAAAGTGGTGGCTACACTCCATCTTACGAGAACCTTTTGATCAAAGGAAATGATGTTCATTATTCTTTTGAAGGACAGGGCAAAAAAATCAAAAAGAGCTTTAAAATATCCAATGAAGATCTGAAAAAATTAGACGAAACGCTTTCAAAAAATAATTTCAAAAGAATTCAGGAAGATCATAAAAAAGTTTACGATAATATAACAACATCAATCAGCGTTAAAAAAGGCGTAAACGAAGGCAGTAAAAATGACGGAAGCATGATTATGCCAAATTTTAAAACCAATTGGGAAAACATTACAGCCGGTTTTCAGGAAATCATTAATAACAACGTAAAAAACTAAGAAAATAAGTTGAGAACTCATTTCATTGCTATTGGCGGAAGCGCAATGCACAACCTTGCGATTGCACTTAAAGATAAAGGATATCAGGTGACAGGTTCGGATGATGCTATTTTTGAACCTTCAAAATCAAGACTTGAAAAAAAAGGAATTCTTCCCGAAGAAATGGGATGGTTTCCTGAAAAAATTACGTCTGATATTGATGCTGTAATCTTGGGAATGCATGCTCACCAAGACAATCCTGAATTGGCAAAAGCAAAAGAATTAGGTTTAAAAATATATTCTTATCCTGAGTTTCTTTACGAACAGTCAAAAAGTAAAACCAGAGTTGTCATCGCCGGTTCACACGGAAAAACAACCATCACCTCAATGATTCTTCATGTTCTGAATTTTCACCAGAAAGATGTTGATTATATGGTCGGAGCACAATTGGAAGGTTTTGACTGTATGGTGAAACTGACGGAAGACAACGATTTCATGGTTTTGGAAGGTGACGAATATCTTTCTTCTCCTATCGATTTGCGATCAAAGTTCCTCTTATATCAACCGAATATTGCTTTGATGAGCGGAATTGCATGGGATCACATCAATGTTTTCAAAACTTTTGATGATTATATCGAGCAGTTCAGAAAATTTGTAGCAAGCATTACGCCGGGTGGAGTTTTAGTATATAATGAAGAAGATGCAGAAGTGGTAAAAGTGGTAGAAAATGCTGAAAATTACTTCAGAAAAATGCCGTACAGAACTCCGGAATACGAAATCAGCAACGGAAAAGTGCTTCTTAAAACCGAAATGGGAGATATTCCGCTTTCTGTTTTTGGTGCACACAATTTATTAAATCTTGAAGGAGCGAGACATATTTGCCATACTTTGGGAATTATGGATGAAGATTTCTATGATGCGATCATGAGCTTTAAAGGTGCTTCAAAACGTCTTGAAAAAGTAGAACGAGAAGATAAAGGTATTCTTTACAAAGATTTTGCACATGCTCCGAGTAAAGTAAAAGCCGCTGTAAAAGCTTTCTGTGAACAGTTTAAAAACGAAAAGAAGTACGGTTTTCTGGAACTTCATACCTATTCCAGTTTAAATCCTGTTTTCCTTGAACAATACGACCACGCAATGGACGGTTTGGATGAAGCCATTGTTTTCTATTCTGAAGATGCCTTAAAAATCAAAAGAATGGAACCTATTTCTCCTGAATTAATCAAAGAGAAATTCAAAAATGAAAACCTGAAGGTCTTTACCAACGCTGAAGAACTTCATACCTATTGGGATTTGCTTGATAAAACCCAGGGAGTTTACATGATGATGAGTTCCGGAAATTTCGGAGGACTGGATCTAGCAAAATAAGTTGTTAAGAGTAACAACAATATCATACTATTAAAAAAATAGCTTTCAAAATTTTGAAAGCTATTTTTTTATTTGTTGCCTTAAGTTTTAGTGTTTAAATATCCGCTACAGTATTCAGCATTTTTTCTTCCCAAGCCGGATCTTTAGGATCGAAAAACAATCTTTTTCCGGTGTCTAATGATCTTATCATATTCATTTCGCTTTCTGTCAGTTCAAAATCAAATACATTAAAATTCTGTTCGATTCTTGAAGGCGTTACCGATTTCGGAATCACACAGAAACCTTCCTGCAAATGCCATCTCAGAATAATCTGCGCTGTTGATTTATTATGATTAAATGCTATCTTTTTAAGCAAAGGACTTTCTAAAAGTTCAGCATTTCCGTTTCCAAGCGGACTCCAGGGTTGCGTAATAATATTGTTTTCCTGATTATAAGCTCTAAGTTCTTTTTGCTGGAAAATGGGATGCAGCTCTACCTGATTAATCACCGGAGAAACCGTAGAGTGAGACTTTAATTCTTCTAATTTTTCAATGGTAAAATTACAGACACCGATCGCTTTGATTTTCCCTTCCTCATATAGTTCTTCCATCACTTTCCATGCTCCCAAAAAATCTCCGAAAGGCCAATGAATAAGATACATATCGAGATAGTCAAGCTGTAATCTGTTCAATGTTCTCTGAAAAGCAGATTTTGCCTTTTCATAACCGTGATCCTGTACCCAGAGTTTTGAAGTTACAAATAAATCCTCACGATCGATTCCGCTATTCTTGATTGCTTTTCCTACTGCCGTTTCGTTTTGGTAAATTGCAGCTGTATCAATCATTCTGTAACCGACTTCAATAGCTTTAATAACTGCTTTTTCGCATTCTTCAAGATTTTCCATTTGCCAAACTCCGAAACCTAAAGCCGGAATGTATGTTCCGTTATTCAATGTAATCACAGGTTGCCCTACGTAAGTCTTTTGCTTCATACTATTTTGTTTTGATTTTAATGTTATTCAAATTTCGGATAAAGTTTTAAATTGTAAGGATTGATTTTTTTATTTTTATTTAAAATTAAAACATGTCTCAATCCATAAGAATTGCCACTTCCGAAGATTATCCTAAAATTATGAAAATTTGGGAATCGGCAGTAAAAAGTACCCATGATTTTTTATCTGAAGCAGATTTTGAGTATTTTAAAAAGATAATTCCAATAGACTATCTTCCGAATTTTGAGGTTTATCTGATTTCAGAAAACAATGACATCAAAGGATTCGGATCTGTTTCTGATGATATGCTCCAAATGCTTTTTATTCACAATGATTCCCGTGGAAAAGGGTTGGGTAAAGTTTTATGCATGTTTCTAAAGGAGAAAACAGGTTTTTCGAAAGTTGATGTGAATGAACAGAATCTTCAAGCAATCAAATTTTATGAGAAGCTTGGATTTCAAAAAATCGGACGGTCAGAGAAAGACGGCTCAGGAAAAGATTATCCGATCATTCATATGAGTTTATAGATTATTCATAAGCAAATCGCAAGCTGTTCGGTCTATTTTTTGTAAATTGGTTTAGCCAAAACACAGCCAATTAAAAAATAAATGCCCACAACAACTTCTCCTCGCCAAACCGTAAAAAAAGTTCTGCCGCTGATTCTTGCGACAGCCATTTTTATGCAGATGCTTGATTCTACGATTCTAAACACATCTTTACCATCAATTGCAAAAGATTTGGATGAATCACCACTGAATATGCAGAATGCTATCATCAGTTATGTTCTGACTTTGGCTGTTTTTATGCCCGCAAGTGGATTTTTAGCAGATCGATTCGGGACGAGAAAAGTTTTTGTTTTCTCTTTAGTGCTGTTTAGTTTGGGATCCTTGTTTTGTGCGATTTCTCAAAATCTGACGCATTTGGTGATTTCAAGGGTCATTCAGGGAGTTGGCGGAAGTCTCATGACGCCTGTAGGAAAATTAGCTTTAATAAAAACTTTTGACCGGAATGAATTATTAAAAGCAATGAATTTTGCAATTATTCCGGCATTGATTGGCCCCGTTCTCGGTCCTTTAGTTGGCGGATATATGGTTGATTATCTTTCGTGGCATTGGATTTTTCTCATTAATATTCCGATTGGGATTTTAGGAATTGTTTTGGGTCTAAAATTTATGCCTAATTACAATTCAAGAGATACCGATTTTGATCTGAAAGGTTTTTTAATTTTTGCAGCCGCATCACTTTTACTATCCGTATCGCTCGAACTTTTTGGCGATATGCAGAATATTACTCCGGTTTTGATTATTTTTATTTTAGGATTTTTATTCCTGTATTACTACTACCATCACGCCAAAAGAGGCGGAAATCCTATTTTTCCTTTAAGTCTGTTCCAGGTAAGAACTTTTAGAGTGGGTATTGTCGGAAATCTTGCTACAAGATTAGGAATCAGCTCGGTTCCGTTGTTGCTTCCTTTAATGATTCAGATTGCTTATGGGCAGTCTGCAGTTATTTCAGGATGGATTATTGCGCCGATGGCTTTAACGGCAATGTTCGGAAAATCTTATGTTATTAAAATTTTAAATAAATACGGTTACAAAAGAACATTGATGCTCAACACGATCGTTATCGGAACTTTGATCTGTTGTCTGGCAATTCCGGATATTCACACCTCTATTTTCTGGTTTATTCCTGTGATTGCGATTTTGGGATTTTTCAATTCGATTCAGTTTACTTCGATGAATACGATTTCTATCGCCGATTTAAGAAACTTCCAGACCAGCAGCGGAAATTCTTTGCTGTCCGTAAATCAACAGCTTGCGATTGGCTTCGGGATTGCTTTTGGACTGATTGTTTTAAAAATTTACGAAAACAATACAGCATTAATTCAAAACGAAGTTCACAATGCTTTCAGATACACTTTTCTTACAGTAGGAGCTCTCACTATTTTATCATCATTGGTTTTCAGGAGATTGCATGTTTCCGACGGCAGAAATATGAAATCCGGAGAATAAGATGTGTGAGAGTATTAGGGTTTGAGAGTGTTAGGGTTCGAAACATAAATACTCCAACACTAAAACCCTCAAACCCTCAAACGCTCCAACTCAAAACACACTCCAACACAAATTACCACACATCAATGTGAGAGAAAACAGGCGGTCATACATTTGTTAAAAATTAAAACAAACAATATTATGGCAACTAAAAATATAGAAATCGTAGTTTCGCCAAAGCCTGCACATTTTGTGGGTGACGGTTTTAGAGTGCATAATTTTATACCGGGTGCACATCCTTTAACGATGAAAAGAATGGATCCTTTCCTGATACTCGATTACAATGCTAAGTTTCATTTTAAGGGTTCAGAAGTTCCGCGCGGAGTCGGTGTTCATCCGCACAGAGGTTTTGAAACGGTAACAATTGCCTATCAAGGAAAAGTAGAGCATCACGACAGTTCAGGAGGCGGTGGAATCATTGGTGAAGGCGATGTACAATGGATGACTGCTGCAAGAGGTATTTTGCACAAAGAATATCACGAAAAAGAATGGTCGAAAGAGGGCGGAATTTTTCAAATGGTGCAGCTTTGGGTAAATCTTCCTGCGAAAGATAAGATGAGCAAGCCAAAATATCAAACCATTAAAAATACAGAGATACAAAAAGTTGATTTAGGCGAAAACGGCTTTGTAGAAGTTATTGCCGGAGAATATAAGGGAATAAAAGGTTCTGCATCTACTTTCAGCCCGGTTAATCTGATGAATGCTAAATTAAAATCAGGTGGAAAGGCAGAATTTAATTTTCCTGCGAATTTTAATACCGCCGCTTTGGTTGTTGAAGGAAGCATTTTGGTAAACGGCGGAGAAAAAGTTCCGACGAATCATTTTGTCCTGTTTAGAAATGAAGGCGAGAGTTTCACCATTGAAGCAACCGAAGATTCGGTAATATTAATTCTCAGCGGTGAACCTCTGAATGAGCCTATCGTTCCGCATGGTCCTTTTGTAATGAATACTCAAGAAGAAATCATGCAGGCTTTTGAAGATTTCAATACCGGAAAATTCGGGTATTTGGAAGATTAATTTAGGATAATTGATTTTAAACGCAATGTTCGCTAAGGTATACTACTCTATATGAGAATATTTTTCGCTCGCAAAGGCGTTTTACTCCATCGAATGTTCGATTTCACTCAGCTAAGGTTTACTGCTATCATTCGCTGAACGAAGTGCCTTTGCGAACGGTAATATCAAACAAATTTTTAAAAATCTTTGTGCACCTTGCGTTAAAATTATCTTTTCAATTACAAAACAAATATTTAAATATAAACATCATGAAACCAGAATTTGAAAACATTCCATCAGTAAAAAATGAAGACAAAAAGAGATTTGAAATCGAACTGAACGGTCATTTTGCATTTATCAATTATAAAGAAACGAGTAAGCAAATTGCTCTAATTCATACTGAAGCCGAACCTGAACTGGCAGGAACCGGAGCGGCAGCTGCCGTTGTAGAAAAAACTTTAGTGTATATTGAAGAAAGCGGAAAAAAACTTCTTCCCTACTGTCCGTATGTTTTTGCATTCATTAAAAAAAATCCGGACTGGAAACGTATTGTAGACCAAAGATTTGAAGGTTACGACAAACTTTAAAAAAGATTTCCCACCTTTTATAAGAGATTTAAACTGAAAGATTTTTATCCCTTTTAAAAAAGAATAACTAAATTTAAAATCCTAAAACTAAAGAATTATGATGTCAAATATAGGCCTTATTGTGGAAGAAAGAGCTGCAGATATAGGCAATTTCCTGGTAGGAAGACTTTTACCGTTCAGAGAAAAACGTTCCGTTGGCCCATTCATTTTTATTGATCATATGGGACCAACCTGTTTGAAAGAACACCAGAATTTCGATGTTCCGCCACACCCACATATCGGACTTTCAACGCTTACGTACTTATTTGAAGGTTCTATTTTTCACAGAGACAGTCTGGGTTCTGCTACGGAGATCAAACCCGGAGCAGTAAACTGGATGACTTCCGGAAAAGGCGTTGTACATTCTGAAAGAACTCCCGAATATCTGAAAAATTCACCGCAGTTTTTACATGGTTTCCAGATTTGGGTAGCACTTCCTAAGGATTTGGAGCAGACCGAACCATCGTTTTTCCATATCGAAGCTGAAGAAATTCCGTCTTGGACTGAAGGAGATATTGATTATAAACTGATTGCCGGAGAAGCTTTCGGAAAGAAATCAGCTGTTCCTGTTCACAGTCCGCTTTATTTTGTTGAAATTAAAAGCAAAACCAAACAAAAGCTCAACATCGGTCACCATCTTTTCGGTGAGGTCGGAATGTATGTTTTGGAAGGCACTGTAAACATCGAAGGCAACGAATACGGAACCAAACAGCTTATGATTGCGAAAAATGCTTCTCTTTGTGAGTTCGAAATTAATGAAAACAGCACTGTTTATCTTTTCGGAGGTGAAGCTTTCCCTGAAGAAAGACACATTTTCTGGAATTTTGTAAATTCAGACAAAGAAAAGATCGAAGAAGCAAAGGTAAATTGGAAGGATCAAAATCATGATGCATTCCCGCTAATTCCGGGAGATGATCAGGAATATGTACCGCTTCCAAAAGCAATTTTAAACAGAAAATAAAAATAAATTCTAAGTTCCTATGAAAAAAATCGCATTAATACTGATGCTGGCTTTTGCCTTCCTCTACAAAGCACAAGTTGTCTCTGAACCTAAAAATAATCCTGAAGAATGGTCAAAATTGTATGAACCTTTCAGAATTGCAGGGAATTTATACTACGTAGGAACTTACGATCTTGCCTCTTATCTGATTGTTACCGATAGAGGAAATATTTTAATCAATACCGGATTGGCAGATTCACTTCCAACAATAAAAAACAATATTAAAAAGCTTGGTTTTAATTATAAGGATATTAAAATTCTTACCCTGACTCAGGCTCACTTCGATCACATGGGCGCAATGGCAGACATTAAAAAAGAAACCGGAGCCAAGCTTTATGTGGATGCAAAAGATGCAGAAGAACTAAAAAGCGGCGGGAAAACCGATTATGAACTTGGGAAATATGGCGTGACTTTCAAACCTGTAAAGCCAGATTATCTTTTAAAAAATAATGATAAAATAAAACTAGGAAATACGACGCTTACTTTGCTTCATCATCCCGGTCACACAAAGGGTTCTTGCAGTTTTTTGTTTGAAACAAAAGATCAGAACAAGACTTATAAGGTGCTGATTGCAAATTTGCCTTCAATCATTATTGACGGAGCGTTTTCTGAAGTAAAAAAATATCCATCCATACAAAATGATTATGCAGAAACACTGAAAGCAATGAAGAACATCAATTTCGATCTTTGGGTGGCTTCACATGCAAGTCAGTTTGATCTTCATAAAAAGAGAAAAGAGGGAGATTCTTATAATCCCCAATTATTTATGGATAAAGAAAATTATTTTAAAAGATTGCAGGTTCTGGAACAGGACTATCTTGATAAAGTAAAACAGGATTCATCAAAAAAATAAACATGAAAATATTAGCATTTGCAGGAAGCACCTCTTCCACATCGATCAACAGGGAACTTGTAAAATTTGTTTTGAAAAGTTTTCAGGATGATGAAATTAATTTAATTGATCTGAATGATTTTGATATGCCTGTTTTTTCAGTAGACAGAGAAAAGAAGGGTTTTCCTGATGAAGCGCACCGGTTTCTAAAAGTGATTGAAGAATGTGATGTCATTATCTGTTCTTTAGCAGAGCACAACCGTTCTTATTCGGCTGCTTTTAAAAATGTCTTCGATTGGGCTTCGAGAATCAATGTAAAAGTTTTTCAGAATAAACCGATGCTTCTTATGTCGACTTCTCCGGGAGGTTATGGTGGCGGGAATGTGATGAATACGGCAAAAACGTTCCTTCCGAACTTTGGAGCAGACATCAAAGAAACGTTTTCACTGTCTAAATTTTATGAAAACTTTGATTTGGAAAGTGGAGTCATCAATCCGGAAATGCTGAAAGATTTAAATCAAAAAATTGAAAGTTTTAAAAATCAAACTAAATCTTAAAAATCATGGAAATACATAAATATTCTAACGGTGACCTCAATGTAATCTGGCAACCTCAGAAGTGCATTCATGCAGGAGTTTGTGTAAAAATGCTGCCGAACGTTTACAATCCGAAATCAAGACCATGGATTAAAGCTGAAAATGCAAGTTCTGATGAACTGAAAAATCAGATCAGACAATGCCCTTCAGGAGCACTAACATTTGAATTAAATACTGAAAAATAATGGCCGTAACCGTAAAAGCAAGTTTAGGAACTACAAAATATTACACAGAAGTTGTTGCCGGTGAAAATACATTAATAACCGATGAACCCGTTGACAAAGGTGGTCAGAATAAAGGATTCAATCCTTTTGAAATTCTCGCAACATCTTTGGCCAGCTGTACCGCAGCAACATTAAGAATGTACATCGACAGGAAAGAATGGAACGTCGAAAAAATAGACGTAGAAGTCGAACTCGAAAATTTCCCGCTTACGAAATTGGCAATTTTTAAAAGAAACATTAGTTTTGAAGGAGCCGATTTAAGCGAAGAACAGCTGAAAAGACTTCACACGATTGCAGATGCTTGTCCGGTACACAAAATATTACTTAACGAAATACAAATTCAAACCAAATTTTCATAAAATGATAGACGTAAAACAAAACAACGACGAAAAACACGGAAGCTTTGAAGCCATAATTGACGGAAACAGAGCAGGATTAATGACTTATACCTGGGCTGGTGAAGACCGCTTCATCATCGATCATACCGAAGTTGAAGAAGCCTACAACGGAAAAGGTGTCGGGAAAGAAATGCTGATCAAAGCTGTAGAGTTTGCAAGACAAAACAATAAAAAAATCATCCCTCTTTGCCCGTTTGCAAAAGCGACATTCCAGAAAAATGAGGATTTGCAGGATGTTCTTTAAAAGTTAGAAGTCAGAAGATGGGAGATGGAAGTTTATCATCATACTGAAATAGCTAAGAATAGAATTTATTATGAGTTTTAAATTTGAAAAATTAACCATTTGGCAGAAATCAATGGAATTAGGAGAAACTATTTTCCAAATTACAATCAATTTTCCTGCAGATGAAAAATTCAATCTTACAAGTCAAATAAGGAGAGCAGTTGATTCAATTGCTCTCAATATTTCAGAGGGAGCAATTTTGCAATCTCAACCTGAATTTAAAAAATTTATTGGGTATTCTATTCGTTCTTGTGCAGAGGTAGTAACCTGTCTATACAAAGCAAAATTTAGAAAATACATTTCAGAAAAAGAATTTAATGAGCTTTATTCTATCTGTTTCAACTTAACAAATATGATGATTGGTTTTAGAAATCAACTTTGAAAAGCTTTTTGACTTCCCTCTTCCATCTCCCTTCTTCCCTCTTCTAAAAAAAACTATATTTGCTGAAATTAATTTGTAAGCATGAATCCGGGAACGACACTTCTATTATTTGTTTTTGTTTATTTCGTGGGACTTTTGGTGATTTCTTATTTCACAAGCCGAAATTCTGACAACCAGTCTTTCTTTATCGGTAACAAAAAAAGCAAATGGTGGCTCGTTGCCTTCGGAATGATCGGAACCAGCTTAAGTGGCGTTACTTTTATTTCTGTTCCTGGAACGGTCGGAAAAATGACCGGAAGCGAATATATTTTCGGCGGTTTTGAATATTACATGATGGTGATAGGGTTTTTCATCGGTTATTTCATTGTTGCTGCAATCCTTCTTCCACTCTATTACAAAATGAATCTTACCTCAATTTACACGTATTTAGGAAAAAGATTCAACGTTGAGGCTCACAAAATCGGTTCTGTCTTTTTCATTGTTTCCAGAGCAATTGGTGCAACAGCGAGATTATATTTGGTCGTAAATGTTTTACAGATTTTTTTATTGGAAAGTTTAGGAGTTCCTTTTTGGGTAACAGCTTTGGTGCTTTTATTAATGGTACTTTTATACACTTTTGAAGGCGGTGTAAAAACGATTGTCATTACAGATACTTTGCAGACTTCGTTTATGATTATCAGTTTGATTGCTTGTATCATTTATATTTTATCCAACTTAAATTTATCTTTCGGAGAAGCGTACACTATTTTAGAACAGAAAAATTACACCCATTTCATCAACTTTGATCCGAATTCAAAAACATTTTTCCTGAAAACTATTTTAGGCGGAATTTTCATTACCATTGCCATGACCGGATTGGATCAGGAAATGATGCAGAAAAATATATCGGTTGATAATCTTCAGAATTCAAAAAAAAATATGCTCACTTTTGCAGGAACTTTACTTTTTGTAAATCTTGCTTTCCTGTTTTTAGGTGGATTGCTTTATCTTTTTGCGATACAAAACGGTGCAGGTTATTCTCAAATTACAAATATTGTTGACGGTAAAGAAGTTGTTTCTAATATTTTTGGATTTAAAGATGCTACAGGAAAAATTGTAAACATCATGGGCGATGATTTATTCCCTGCTCTTTCACTTCAAGGGCATTTTCCGATGATTATTTCCGTGATTTTCATCATCGGCTTGATCTCGGCTTTATTCCCTTCTGCAGATGGGGCTTTAACAGCAGTGACAAGTTCATATTGTGTAGACCTTTTAAATCTTAATGAGGATAAAAACAAGACCGAAAAGGAGAAAAAACGTCTCCGAATGAAAGTTCATTTGACATTTACAGTCGTTTTCTTCGTCTTAATTATGGTGTTTAAAGCGATGAATGACAAATCAATCGTTTACCTCATCATGGAAATCGCCGGTTATACATACGGACCGCTTTTAGGACTTTTTGCTTTCGGAATTTTCACCAAATTTCAGATTTCAAAAAAATATTCTATTCTTACCGTGACACTTTTAGCCCCGGTTTTAACCTATCTAATCAATTATTTGGTAACCGAAAATACCAATTACAGAATCGGCGTTGAGTTGATTATTTTAAATGGATTGCTGACGTTTATTGGGTTGTGGCTCGTGAAGAATAAGAATTATCTGAAAGTAGTTTAAATTTATTTGGGCAGCTATTAACCACCTTTCGCTCCCGCTTTTTTTTGTTTTACAAAAAAGAGTTCCGCTCAAGTTGGGCTGCGATTAAAATACATAAAACTTTGTCAAAGATTTACAACTTTGACAAAGTAATAAATACAAATCTGGGGTAAAGTCCCGGATTTTTGCATTTCCGTAAGCCGACAAAAAATTGTAGATTTGTGTGCAAATAAATCAAAAAGGATGAGTAAAAGTATTGAAGAGCTGAAATCTCTTACAACACAGATCAGAAGAGACATTTTAAGAATGGTTCACGCTGTAAATTCAGGACACCCGGGTGGAAGTTTAGGCTGTACAGAGTACTTCACAGCACTTTACGGTAAAATAATGAACTACAAACTTCCGTTCACCATGGAAGGTAAAAACGAGGATCATTTCTATCTTTCAAACGGACATATTTCTCCGGTTTTCTATTCTACTTTGGCTAGATTTGGCTTTTTCCCGGTAGACGAATTAAAAACATTCAGAAAACTGGATTCTAGATTACAGGGTCACCCGACAACTCACGAAGGTTTGCCGGGAATCCGAATTGCTTCCGGTTCTTTAGGACAAGGACTTTCCGTTGCTTTAGGTGTTGCTCAGGGAAAAAAATTAGATGGTGAAGATTCTTTGGTTTATACGCTTCACGGTGATGGAGAATTGCAGGAAGGACAAATCTGGGAAGCTTTGATGTATGCTGCTGCAAAAAAAGTAGACAACATCATCTCAACCATCGATTACAACGGACAGCAAATCGACGGAAGCACAGAAAATGTACTTTCATTAGGAAATCTTCATGCAAAACTGGAGGCATTTGGATGGACAGTTTTAGAAGAAAAAAACGGAAATGACCTTGAAGCTGTCATTGCGATCCTTGAGAGAGCAAAAACAGAAACAGGAAAAGGAAAACCTGTTGTCATTATTCTTCATACCATAATGGGTAATGGTGTTGATTATATGATGGGAACTCACGCATGGCACGGAAAAGCTCCGAATGATGAACAATTGGATACAGCCTTTAAACAATTATACTTAGAAGCTCCAGCGGATTATTAATATGAATGATGATTGATGAATGATAAACGATTTATCTTAGATCAATTATCGAACATCAATAATCAATTATCTAAAATTTACAGAAATGAAATATACATATACAGAAAAAAAAGATACACGTTCAGGTTTCGGAGCTGGTTTAGCTGAACTGGCAGATAAAAACCCAAATGTTGTTGCCCTTTGTGCAGATCTTATCGGCTCTTTGAAAATGGAAAAATTCATCGAGAAAGCTCCTGAAAGATTTTACCAGGTTGGTATTGCAGAAGCAAACATGATGGGTCTTGCTGCAGGTTTAAGTATTACAGGAAAGATTCCTTTTACGGGAACTTTTGCTAATTTTTCTACTTCGAGAGTGTATGACCAGATTCGTCAGTCAATCGCTTATTCGGATAAAAACGTAAAAATCTGTGCTTCTCACGCAGGTCTTACTTTAGGGGAAGATGGTGCAACACACCAGGTTTTGGAAGACATCGGTATGATGAAAATGCTTCCTGGAATGACGGTAATCAATCCGTGTGACTACAACCAGACAAAAGCTGCAACGCTTGCCATTGCGGATCACCACGGACCGGTTTATTTAAGATTCGGAAGACCGACTGTACCCGTTTTCATTCCGGAAGATATGCCTTTCGAAATCGGAAAAGGAATTATGCTTCAGGAAGGAACTGATGTAACGATTGTTGCAACAGGTCACTTGGTTTGGGAATCTTTGGTTGCAGCAGACGAGCTTGAGAAAGAAGGAATTTCTTGTGAAGTAATCAATATTCACACGATCAAACCTCTGGACGAAGAAATTATCTTAAAATCAGTTGAAAAAACAGGTAAGATTGTAACTGCTGAAGAGCACAATTATCTTGGCGGAATGGGAGAATCTATCGCCGGAATGTTGGCAAGAAGAAGACCTACAAGACAGGAATTTGTTGCAGTAAACGATACTTTTGGAGAATCTGCTACTCCTGCCGAATTGATGAAGAAATATAAAATCGATGCTGCTGCGGTGAAAGAAGCGATAAAAAGAATTTTAGCATAATATTTTTTTCAATATACATTGAAAAGCATCCAGATTTGGATGCTTTTTTATTTTCTGCTTCTTATTAAGATATAAAGAACTTTTATGCATAATTTTCTTTCGCCTTAAAGCAATATTAAAATTAAAAATACTTTAGCCTTGCGATTTTTCAACAAAAATTTTTCTCTTATTTAAGATCTAAACTTTCTGTCTTCTTCTTTTATCGCCAAATCATTAATGCTCGCATATCTTTTTGCCATTAAACCATTCTCATCAAATTCCCAGTTTTCATTTCCGTAAGCTCTTACCCAATTGCCTTCTTTTGTTTGGTATTCATACTCAAAACGAACAGCGATGCGGTTTCCGGTATGTGCCCAATATTCTTTTTTCAGCTTATAATTCAGTTCCCTTTCCCATTTACCGCTGAGAAATTTTACAATCTCTTCTCTGCCATTCACAAACTGATCTCTGTTTCTCCATTCGCTGTCTACCGTATAAGCTTTGGAAACTCTTTCCGGATCTTGGCTGTTCCAGGCATCTTCTGCCAACTGGATTTTCTCAATAGCCGTTTCTAAGGTGAACGGCGGAAGTGGATGTTTCTGTTCCATTTTTTTATTTAATTAAATTGATAATAATTTTTTTTGATTTTTCTATTAATTCATTCGATCTGAAAAGCTGACTTTCAATAATACTGCTTTCAAAAAGTAAATAAATGTGATCTGAAAGACCTGAATCTTTTATCAGTTCAGAAAAGTAATTTCTAAGATCTTTTTTATGATTTTGTATGACGCTTAGGATTTTTACATTATCCATTGGTATTTCAGATAAAATATTCAGAAAACTACAGCCTCTGAAATTTTCTTTTTGATTCATTTCAATTAAAAAATCGAAGCAAGAAATGAGTTTTAATTTCATGTCTTTTTCTTTCGATACAAAGCGGTTGAGTTCATTAAACCAATAATCATGTCTGACATTCAGAAACTCGACACACAGATCTTCTTTCGATTTAAAATACTGATAAAAGCTTGCCTTTGCTACATTCGCTTCAGCTACAATCTGATTAATCCCGGTAGAATTATATCCTTGTCTGGCAAACAGTTCGAAAGTGGTTGCAATAATTCTTTCTTTTGGTGTTGACATGTTTAATTATTTTTAACAAGTCAAAGATAGATTAAAATCATGAAAACAAACAGACTATTCTGTCTATAATTATAATAAAGATTTATCAATAATATCTTTGGTAAACATTATAAACTTTTAAGTTTAATTTTAAACTAGAACATATTTATCAGCAATATATAATAAGAAAAGCGGACTAAAGTCCGCTCCTATTGATTTTAAAATTTATTAGATTATCTCTGCTTTTTTAAAATAAACTATCTGAAAAACTTCCATTTCGGAATAATTGCCAACATCCCAAATCCGGTAAATAAGAACAGATTGGTAACATCAGAGTACAGGAATGTTGAAAGATAATAGTTGTGCATAAAGAAGTGCATCAGAAGCATTACAGGAAATAATACAATACCGATTTTTCGGTAGAAATACATCAGTACAATTCCTAAAATCATCAAGGCATCAACAGAAAAAATAATATAAAAATATCCGTTGGGAATATTGAGTTCTTTATGCTGCAAATATTCGTCAAAATCGAGCCCGATTCCCATAAAAGTAAACAATAGCAAAGAAGCCAATGCTAATATAAAACCCCATCCTTTCTTCGGATCTTCATCAAAATAACTGTATTCTTTGTATTCTTTTTCCATAGTACAAAAATAAAGAACTTATGAATGATTTCATAAGTTCTTCGGTATTTATATCGTCTAAAATTTGATTAAATCGAGATTGCGTTGATCAATCTGTTTTTGTCGCTAAGATATTCTTCCATAGAGATCATACTTTCAGTTCTCATTACGTCCTGAATGTCGTCAATTTGGTAGATAATTCTTTTAGCGTCGTTAGTATTTTTAGCTCTTACCTTACAGAAAATGTTGTATTTTCCTGAGATAACGCTCGCTTCAATAACGTTTGGAATACTTGATAACTCTTTCAAGACCTCTTGTGTACGGTTTGATTTTGTTAAAAGAATTCCGATAAAAGCTGTGAAATGGTAATCTAGTTTACCATAATCAAGATTAAGAGATGATCCTAAAATAATACCTGCGTCTTCCATTTTCTTCACTCTTACGTGAATTGTACCCGCAGAAACATCCATCTGCTTAGCAATTTCTGTAAAAGGCATTCTTGTATTTTCTACTAAGAAATCAAGAATTTTCTTGTCTATTTCGTCCAGTTGATAGTTCATATATAGTGAAATTATATTTTTCTTAAAAAATGTATAAATTTTTTACAAAATTAAAAAAAATAATTAAACTAAAAAAATAATATCAAATATTAACAATAATTAACATGGATGATAAAAATCATTAAAAATTCCGAACTATTTACCGCTTGATTTTACAGAATCTGTTTTTATTTCGTCATCATCATCCATTTCTTTTTTTCTGTTTTTCTTCTTTTTGAACAAAGAATTGAAGCTTTTACTCCAAACGATACCACCTCCATAAGCTTGATTTGCAGAACCATTCGTTCCTACCGTTCCTACGCCCATTCCGATATTGGTTGGCTTAGAATATCCTCTTAGGAGAAGTGTACCATCGTTTTTCTTAGAAATATCATATTCAATAGTACCTTCACCGGAAAGATAATTGTTGTTTGTGTTATCCGTCTTGGAAAGAGGAATTCCTAAACCTGTTTTTACTGTAACTCTCGGTGATAAATCAAAGCTAACTCCTGCATTCGCTCTGTCACCATTATTTGAAAACTGATCATTACCTTTTACATAATTAAGGTCAATCTGGAATTCGCTACTCAACGTATTTAGTACTGAACCAACCTGTTTCAAAATCATGTTATAACCCGAAGATTCCGCAACACCTGCCGCATCAAAAACTAAACCTCCGGTATTTGTAACGTTAAACATATTCAAAAGAAGTATAGAACTGAACTGCAGAACGTTTTCCCCTTCGGTTTGGTTAATTTTTGCTGCCAGAGTTTCTTTTACTTGACTAGAAACATCCAGAGCGGTAACATTAAGAGCAATTTTCGGATCTGTTAAAGTATTGGTAATATTAGCCTGCAACATAACACTTATAGGCTGCAGTTGTCCCATATTTAAATATTGACCGGCATTAGAAACCATTCTTACATAATTGGCTGAAATATCCAAATTGGGTTCCATTGCATTACCATCCCATCTGATGCTGCTGTTTTTCTGAATCTGGAACGTTCTGTTCAGAATTGCTTTAGATACGAAAGTTCCGCTATCCACCATATATGTTCCGTTCATGGCAATATTCCCTTGGCGATTCATCTGGAAACGCAGATTATTCGCCATTCCCTTCACAGAAATATTTCCAACATCATCTCCCACCAAAACATTCACCGTCGTTCCTTTATCAACATCAAGATTGAAATCAATATTCATATTGGCTCCGGTACGTTTTTTATCTTCGAGAGTTACCAGACCGTCTTTTCCTTCTTTTAAGAACCTCAGCATTTTGAATTCTTCCACATTTGAGGTTGAGCCTGAATTAAAAGTAAATGTACTTCCGTTCAGTGCTTTCATATTCGGTGTAGAAAGATTTAAAGCAGAAACCGGTCCGTCAACATAAAGATCACCCTGCCCATAAACCCTTCCCCAGAATAAATCATAATCTTTCTGAGTGGTATTCAGCATTAATAAATTATCGGCTCTCATAACGAGGTTGACTCCCATTGAAGATAATGTTTCAAACTGTATCGCCCCGGAAATTGTTCCCTGTGAATTTGATCTTCCGTCGTGAACCGCAATATTGTTCAAAATCGCAAGACCTTTCGAAAGCGGAATTACCGTATCATCAAAAGAATAATCAACTCCGGTAAACAGAAGCTTCAAACCAAACTCTTTTAAAGCAATATCTCCACTGTAATCAAGATTTTTAAGCGTTCCGTTGATTCTGAGATCACCCGTTGCCTTTCCTCTTAAATTTCCAAAAACACTCTGTACAAACTGTTGTGTAAATGCAAGATCAAAATCTCTAAGCTCAGTTACAAAATCGATGGTCGGTGAAGGAGTATTGTTATTGACGGTTCCCGTTAAATGAAGATTATTATTACCAATTACTCCTGCCGAAGAAACTTTTACGTCAACATCGTAAACATTCAGAGAAAAACCATTCACTGCAGAAATTGAAAGATCACCCATATCATTCCCATTCATCATAATATCATCAACAGTAAGATCTACCAATGGCTGCAACGTACTTTTATCCATTTTAATCTTCACATTACCATTTGCGAGACCTTTAATATCCATCGGGTTTCCGCCGGATTGCATTTCGAGAATCTTTTCAATCTGAAAATTCTGAACTTCAGCATCTACATAAAAATCTTTGGCCGATTTAAATATCGATTCGTTGATCAGCAATGAACTGTCATCTGAATAAATCTTCAGATTATGAATTTCAAAATCACTTGTGCCTTTGCGATAACTTATATAATGATCAAGTGCAGGATTAGTATCGACCGCCCATTTTACATTATTAAAATTAACTTCAGTCGGTTCAAATCTAAAAACATAGTCTCCAGCAGGATTGGTTGACTGATTGAAGTTAATCGCATAATTTTTCATATTATCATTAAGCTCATCTTCGGGATTTCCGTGCTGGAAGTTTGTCGCAATTCTTAAAATGGTATTATTCTCATTTTTACCGGTAAGCGTAATGTTTTTAAGAATATTTTTGTTGTATTCGAGACGACTGATTTTTGCATAAAGCTGCTGGTCTGTGTTTGCGGTATTAATTCTTACCATGACACTGTCAACCATGGCACTGTCGCGGGTGACCATAATTCGGTCATCAAGCTTATAGTCAGGATTCGCTTCAGCCAAAGCTCGATCAGCATCAGTGATTTCCTCTTTCTTGGTCATTACATATTTTAAGGCGGAAGCGTCGAGATTCAGAATTAAATTATTAGAATTCCCATCATATTCCCCTTCCACTTTAGCGCCTTGAGGAAGCTTTAAATCTGGTAAAAAATAAGCAACAAGACCTTGTTCAACATCAAAATTCATTGCAAAAGCCTGTCCGCGATATAATTTTCGAGGTTCAGGACCAACAAGAATCTTTCCTAGACCATTTTCAACCATTCCTGCTAAATCAGCAAGATTGTATTTCCCAGAAATCTTTCCATTAACAGCACCCGGTGCATCTACCAAAATAGAACGTTCTCCGTTTTCAACAAACGTTTTAAGTTTCGCATTCGGAATATGATATTTCTGATCAGCTGCAGCAAAATTTACATTAGAAGCTTCAACATCCAAATTCAGATCATTGATGTTTGACATCGCCATTTTCCCGGTCACATTACCACTTACAACCTGACTTCCTGCTTTACCCGTAAAATAATTCATGTTTAAATAATCGACATCAGCATTGACATCGGCAGAAATTCTTGATGTACTGAAATCGATTAAACCTTTTACCGTAGCTTTTGCCTGTTCGTCATTTACTGTGATCAAACCGTTATATTTTCTGTGATCCAAAAGACCGTCGAGAACTACATTATTGATCTCTTTATTCATAATTTCAATACTTGAAATCTGAGATTTTGTGCTCAGACGCATGGTATTGACATCAAAGCTTTGTCCGTCTAAATTAAATTTACCGGAAATCAAACCAACTGCTTTACTTTTAGTAATTACCGAAGTATTCAGATCGTTGACTTCTGCATAACCTTTATATTTAGGCAAAGTAGAACTATAATCGGTTAGAGAAAAATTAGAAATTTTTGCCTGCCCTATTCCCGTCATTAAATTTCCTGATGAAACATAAACCTGTTTTGGAGTGACTCTTGCCGTGCCGTTATATTTAAGCTTACCAAAATCATCTGCAAAGTTTTTCATCTTTGAAGAAATGAATTTTGGCATCATTGCTTTCAGATCTTTATACGTAAAATCTGCTGAAAGATCATTGGTTTCGATATTGAAATTACCTTTCAACAAATCTTTAGCTTTCAGTTTTTTTGTCGCAATATTTACACTTGGATTTCTTATCAGGAAATTTTCTAAAGTGAAATTATTTAGAGGCCCGGTCATTTTTCCGCTTGCATTAAAGGGAATAAAATTATCCCAATTCGTCACGAAATAAGAAATGTCATAGCCGCTTATCTGGCTTCCCAGTTTCATATTCATGTCCCATTTCACCTTATTGGTAAAATCAGCCCACGAACCTTTATTTAAATTAAATTTTATATCTCCCTGAAGAAGAGAATGGTCTGTATTTAAAGTAAGATCTCCTAATGACAGAAAATCTTCCGTCATTGAAAAATCGGTTGAAAAAGTTTCTACAAAATGAGATTTCCCCCATCTTTTGGTAACGAAAGTGAAGTTATCAATCCTTGCATTGATGTCAGCTCCGTTGACTTTAACTTTTGGAGCTATTAGATTGACATTGTCTGCAGTAAGCCATTTACCGGGTTCACCAGGTGAGTTTTGATTGACGATAGAGACTTTAGAATTTAAAATTTCAAGTCTTGCATTCAATTGAAAGGGCGGTTTTTGGGGATCTCGCTTTTTACCGCTATCGAAAAGCTGTGTAAATCTGATAAAATTGGAAATACTGTCGCCTTTATAGGTAATAACCTTTATATCTGCATCATTAAGCGTTAACCCGTTAAAGCTTAAAGAATTATTTTTGCCAATATTGGTAGCTAAAGAAAACCAGTCGGAATTGGCTTTAAATTCCCTTACTTTTATAAAATCTAAATCTTTGTAATCTTTTATTCTTAAACCTTTAATGGTAACATCTCCAAAAAAGTCTACTTCTACACTTTCGGTAGACATTTTAGCTTTAAAATCTTTGTTGACGATTTGCAGAGCCTGATCTGCAGCCCATCTTTTGGTAACCGGCAGATTGATCGCAATAAAAACAAGTACAACGATTGAAAGAAGTGTCCAGAAGAGAATCAATAATAATTTTGCCCACCAAGAATAGCTGACAACATCTTTTGCAGCCTGTTTACCAAATTCCTGAGCAGTATCTATCGGATGTTGTATAGCGTCGGAAGCCAGTTCAGAAGCTTCTTTCACAGTCTCCTGAACATTTTCTACGGTCTTTTGCACCTGATTTCCCAGGTTTTCAGCTACCGATTTTTTGTTCTCATTTTCGTTATTATTCTCTAACTTTGCCATTATTATGAGCGACTCTATAATTTTAGGTATCGAGTCATCTTGCGATGACACTTCAGCAGCTATTATCAAAGGAAATTCTATTCTTTCAAACATTGCAGCCAATCAGGAGATCCACAAAGAATATGGTGGTGTAGTTCCCGAACTGGCTTCCCGTGCTCATCAGCAGAATATTATTCCCGTTGTTGAAAAATCTATACTCAAAGCAAATATACAACAAAATGCAATCTCCGCCATAGGCTTTACAAGAGGTCCCGGACTTTTGGGTTCGCTTCTTGTAGGAACGTCTTTTGCCAAGTCGCTCGCCATGAGTTTAGATGTTCCATTAATAGAAGTGAATCACCTTCAGGCGCATATTTTAGCGCACTTCATCGACGATGCAAATCCTATGCCGCCCAAATTCCCGTTTTTGTGTCTTACCGTAAGTGGTGGTCATACCATGATTGTTTTGGTGAAAGATTATTTTGATATGGAAATTATCGGAAAAACAATCGATGATGCGGCCGGTGAAGCATTCGATAAAATCGGGAAAATTTTCGATTTAGATTATCCTGCAGGTCCGATTATTGACCGATTGGCGAAAGAAGGAAATCCTGATGCTTTTAAATTCAATAAGCCTAAATTAGACAATTACGATTATTCTTTCAGCGGAATTAAAACTTCGGTTCTCTATTTTATTCAGAAAGAAATAAAGAAAAACCCTGATTTCATAAAAGAAAATATGAATGATTTATGTGCTTCGGTACAGAAATGTATCATTGAAATTTTAATGAATAAGCTGGAAAAAGCTGCTAAAGATTTAGATATTAAAGAAGTTGCGATTGCGGGTGGAGTTTCCGCCAATTCTGCGTTGAGAAGAGTAATGCAGGACAATAACGAAAAATTAGGCTGGAATATTTACATCCCTAAATTTGAATACACGACTGATAACGCAGCGATGATTGCAATGGTGGCACAATTGAAATTTGAAAGAGGCGAATTTACAGATTTGAGAGCTACAGCAACCTCAAAATACGATTTGTAGTTTTTTCTACCGCAAAAGATGCAAAAGAATTTTTGAAATTAGGAATAACACAAGTTTACAAAAAGTATAAATGTAATTTTCAATTATCATTTTGTCAGCTTTGAAATACTAAAATAAACATAAAATCTTTTGCTTCTTTTGCGGTAAAAATTTTAAAATATATTATTCGATGAAAATATTATTAGAAGAAAAAATACTCGGCACACAATCTAAAAAGAATTCAAAATATTATTGGGTTTTGGAAACGGTTGCCGGAAAAAATGAAGTAAAAGAACAGACCGAAGAAGATGATTATCTAATGGTAAGTTCAGAAACAGGATTTATCCAAAATATAAAAGAAGAAATTATTGAGAAAATTAATGCTGAAAATGTTTTCAATTTTGACTTTGAACCAAAAGAAGGAGATTATTTATCCATCAAAAATAATTTAAGGAAAAAGGAATATTTAAATCTAATTTTCATGAATAATGCTTGGATTGAAGAAATCTATATGTGCTCATATCGTGATTGTGAAGGAGATATTTATACAACAATAAAAACCGGAGTAGCATTTATAAGCGAAAATGAGATATTTTTCTAAAAGATTTTACATCATTTTACTTTATTAAAATAAGCCAGATTCTAAATATTCCATTTTATGAAACTTTTTTTTGGAGAAATCAATAACGGAAAAGCAATTATTAATGATGAAGAGCAACAGCACATCGTAAAAGTTCTTCGCATGAAAGATGGAGAAGAAATTTTTGTGACTGACGGGAAAGGAAATCTCGCTTCCGGAACATTAATTATTGAAGGAAAAAAAGCAGGAATTGATATTACCGAAATTAAAACTGAAACACCTGATTTTAATCCGAAACTTCATATTGCGATTGCTCCCACAAAAAACATTGACAGAATTGAGTTTTTTGTTGAAAAAGCTGTAGAAATGGGAATTTCTGAGATTACGATTCTTCAGACAGAAAAAACGGAAAGAAAAAACATCAATATTGATAAAATCAGAAAACAGGCAATTGCGGCTTCGAAACAAAGTTTACGATTTCATTTTCCTGTTATTAATGATTTAATTAAAATTCAGGATTTTTTGAAAAATATTGATTCTGAGACCTCTTTTGTAACGCACTGTAACGAAAGTTTAGAAAGAATTAATTTAAATGAAATTCCGAAATTAGAAAATTACACTTTTCTGATTGGTCCTGAAGGAGATTTTTCGGATAAGGAAATTTTATTTTTAGCAGAAAAAGGGATTAAAGCTGTTTCGCTTGGAAATCAACGTTTGAGAACAGAAACTGCGGGAGTTTTTGTGGCAGCGTGGAATTATAATACAATGATTTAAGTAATCTTTTCTTTAAATCTCTTTATTGGCCATGTTATTCCAATCTGAAGGGTATTGATTGGAAAATTTTCAACTTTCAGCAGTCTAAAATTATATCCGACAGTGAGCTTTCCACCACCGCCACCAAAACCAAAGTAAGGCATAATTCGTGGGATTACTTTTTCAAAATTGGTCTGAAACTGAACTTCAGCTCCCAAAGCTATTCCTGCGCTGGAACTCACCCCTATTTTGGGTGCCATAAAAAAACCATAGCGGTTATTAATAATAAAATCACTTCCTGCATACAAAACTCTTGCAGCACCGTGACTTCCTCCGAACTCAATGATTCTGGCAAAAACAACTTCAATAATGTGCATTTGTGAAGCTCTGAAAGTTTCGTTATTATCTTTTGCATCACCTGCATAATGATAACCTACTAATATTGCAGGAGTAGTTGTGGTTTGAAATCTTCTATGAGATAACGTATCAAATTTCAATTGTGAAAACAAACCTCCTGATAAAAGCAAAAGCAAAAAAGGAAATAATCTCGACATGATGATTTAAAATTTCAATAATAACTTTTAAAAGCTCAAATTATTGTCTCTTAGGAATTTTTCAAAAATCTGCTCCCCGCTTCGCATTGAGTTTACCGCCCAACGGATTTTCATTCTCAGAAGTTTTTCTTCATTTAGTTTGTAATCAATATTAGATTTTAGAAGTTTTTGTTTCAATTCATACATACAAATTGAGGCCGCCACAGATACATTAAAACTTCTCGTAAAACCATACATCGGAATCGCCAGAGTTTCATCTGCAAAATCTAAAATTTCTTCAGAAACACCCTGCATTTCAGTTCCAAAAACCAAAGCGATTGGTTGGGTAATTTCATATTCGGGTAAAAACTTTGCATTCTTTTCTAATGAAACGGCAACCATTTTATAACCTCTGTCTTTAATTTGCTGAAAAGAATCCATATTTCTTGGAAGTTTTTCGACTTCAACCCATGTATCGGCACCTTTCGTTACTCTTAAATTAGGTTCAAAACTGTATTCTTCCTGCAAAGCCACCACCTTATGAAAACCGCAGGCTTCAACAGAACGTACAATTGCTGCAGCATTTCTGAACTGATAAATATCTTCGATCACGGGAAGGATAAAATCTGAACTTTCAGGGGCGAAATTTTCTATCTTTCTTAATCTTTCTTCCGTTAAAAACTGCTGCAAATACTCGTAAGTTTTCTCTAAATCTTTCATCTTCTTTCAAATCTTTGCAAATTAACGTAATTTTGAAATTCTAAGAAAAGTTTACATGAAAAGAAAAGTCCTGTTGATTTATACCGGTGGAACAATTGGTATGGAAAAAGATTACGAAACCGGAAGTCTCCGCGCGTTTGATTTTGGAAACATTTTTGAAAAAATGCCCGAAATGAAGCTTATGGAATGTGAAGTTTTCGTCCATCCTTTCGCAAAACCACTCGATTCATCAGACATGGGACCTGAAGAATGGCGAATGATTGCCAATCTGATCTTTGATAACTACAAAAAATATGATGGTTTTTTAATCCTCCACGGAACGGATACGATGTCTTACACCGCTTCGGCATTGAGTTTCATGTTAAAAGGTCTTACGAAACCGGTTATTTTAACAGGTTCCCAGCTTCCGATCGGAGATTTGAGAACTGACGCAAAAGAAAATCTTCTGACGAGTTTGTATTACGCAAGTCTTTACGAACACAATGATGCGGTTATTCAGGAGGTTGCAATTTATTTTGAATATAAATTATTGCGTGGAAATCGTACTTTAAAGTATTCCGCAGAGTATTTTGATGCGTATGCAAGTCCGAACTACCCTATTCTTGGGCAATCCGGGGTTCATTTGAAAATTGAGAAAGATAATTTATTCAGACCGGATCCGAGAATTGAATTTCATGTAGATCATCATATTTCTGAAGACGTTCTTTTCTGGAGAATTTTCCCGGGTATGAAGCTTAATCATTTTCAGGAAATTCCAAAAATGAAAGTGCTAATCTTGCAGGTTTTCGGTTCGGGAACAATTTTCAGCAGCGAAAAAACGTTGGAAACTTTACAGCAAATCAGAAATAACGGAACTGAAATCGTAGTGGTAAGCCAGTGTATTTCAGGTGGAATTTCTTTTGGTAAATATGAAAACTCTAATATTTTTGCAAGAATCGGAGCCATTAGCGGAAGAGACATGACAGCGGAAGCTGCCATTACCAAAGCGATGCACTTGATTGACAATCCTAATTACAAGGGAAGTTTTGCCGATAATTTCTCATGGAATCTTTGTGGAGAAATAAGTGAGTAATTTTAAATTAAGAATTTGCTAATTCAATAAAATAGCCTATTTTTGCAGTCTTCAAAACATAGAGAGGTGTCCGAGTGGTTGAAGGAGCTACCCTGGAAAGGTAGTATGCGGGTAACTGTATCGAGGGTTCGAATCCCTTCCTCTCTGCAAAAGCGTTGATTTTCAACGCTTTTTTTGTATTTTATTTCGAATATTATTCGTTTAAAAATCTTTAAAGTGTTTACAAATAAATAAACTCTCATTTCTGAGAGCTTATTTATTTAAAAAATTCATTAAATAATTTATTCTTTAATGAATTTTTTCTAACCAAAGTAAAACCATTTTGAATATCAATTACTTAAATTCCATTAAGAAATATAGATAACAGATTCCAAAATTTAATAGTTGATTACTTCTTAATAAACTTAGATTTAAGCAAATCTTTTCCTTTATCTTCAATAGCAATCACATAAGTACCTTTTGTCAATGCTGAAACATTAATTATTCCACCATTCATATATCCCTTACTTACTAACTGCCCCGCAACGTTATAAATTTTATATAATGCTTTATCTGAAACTTTTGTTACTTTTAAGAAATCTGTCGCTGGGTTTGGATAAATATTTATATCATTCTTTGTACTTACCTCAGATGTTGACAAAGAAGCAGCAACAATAGTAACCCTCCCGTTACCCGAAGTATCAGGATTAGAAACAAAACCGGATTGACCATACTGTATAGTTGCACCACCCGTTACACCGCCAACATAGGAAGAACCACCGCCACCGGCTCCTCCCCAGTGACCGCTACCACCACCATAATATCCACCGCCACCAGCAGTACCACCCAAAGTCCCTGTATAGTTCCCACCAGTTCCTAATGCTCCAGCTAAAGAATAAGAAGGTATCCCTCCAGTTGCAGATGTACCTCCTGCGGTTTGGCTTCCACCACCACCTGCATAAGTTGCTCCGCGACTACTTCCTCCATTACTTCCTGCAGCACCGCCTCCGTCACCTCCATTTCCAGTATAAGTACTATAACCAGTACCGCCGCCACCACCGCCAGCAACAATTATTCTGTCTGCATAGGTAGTATTTTGAGTAGTCCTGATATCAGTTCCACCACCGCCAGTTCCACCGTTATAACCCGTACTGTACGTGCCTAAACAGCCTCCACCGCCATTCCATCCACCTGGTGTTGAACTCGTTGCCGTACTTCCTTTACCTCCAACATAAATATAATAAGTTGTGGAACTAGTAACCAGTAAAGTTCCTGTACTATATCCACCTTTACCGCCTGTTCCCCTAAGTGCATCACCTCCATCAGCTCCCCACATTTCTATCTGATATGAACCTGCGGCAAGGGTTACCGATTGTACCGTTCCTGTATAAGAGAAAGTCTGTGCCTGTATTTGAGTAACAGACAAAATAGCACCAAATAATATTAAAAAAGAGGCTTTAGTTTTTAATCCCCATATTTTAAGTTTCGATTCTTGTGTAATTTTTTTCATGATTTTAATTTTAATGTGTAAACATATTCTTTAAACCAATTGCTCCCATTTTCACCGTTAAATTGGCGATTTGGTTCGCGCTTGAGGCTTTCATATAAACAGCCACTATATTTCCTGACGGATATACAGCAGTAAAATCAGACGGAGAATATATCCATTGTCTGAAATTGGAAGTTGTCTCACTTGTAAATAACATCGTATTATTTGTATAATGAGCACTACCATCATACTCATGGTAACCTAAAACTTTGCATTGATAGTTAAATGGCTAGAAAAAATAAGTAGGTTTTTTCACATTTATATAATTCTTATTAATCAAACATTAAATTCATTATTCGTTTAAATAAATGTGTTTTTACTAGATTATTTCCTGTTATTGATTTTAGGTTGAATTAAAGAAAAAAGGATTTGTAATGTTGTAAAGATGTTGTTTCATAGGCTATCATATTTAAATGTTAAAATATTGAATTAATAAACATATACATCATATATAATTAAAAATTAAATATATGAAAATAAATAATACGAAATATTTAATAAAACAGATAAATTTCATATATTCTCTTTTACTGTGAAAATCATGATAACTATAAGCTTATTCTGAACATTTATACCAGCAACATTCCACAACCTTCCTCTCTGTAAAACAAAATCCAGATCAATTGATCTGGATTCTTGCTTGAAATGCACTTTGATAAAATACATTTCGACAATATAATGATGTATGAATGTTTGGTATTTTAATGATGGTCTTCTTTCATAGCCCATTGCAGCAATTATTTGAGCTCATTTTTCTTGTTTTCTGCGGCGCGGCTTCGCCGCGCCGCAGAAAACAAGAAAAATAGCGAGTGTGGAAAGCGGGATTAAGCTCCTAAAAAACTAATTACAAACCGTAAGAAAAGTCTGGTTTCTCATATGAACCTTCATCATCGCTTCTGAGCGCAGTTCGCTGTAAATACTTTGCTGAAAAGCTTCTACACCTTTTAGTTTATAGTCGATAAAATCTGCAATTCTTACAACAGAAAAATAAAAGTTTCTGTACAGCGAAATATCGACCGTATTACCAAAAGAAGGAAGAAAGGCCTTTAAAAATGGTATTTTTTTCTGATGCAAATCGTAATCCGGACAAAAACCAGTTTTTTCTTTTGCCGTGATAATTTCATAATGGTTGATATAATCCAGAATCGTCTCATTTTCTCTCACTGAAAGCTTATTCTTCTGAAAATAGTGATGAATTCTGTCTAAAATATGCTGTGCATATTCCATCATCGTAATGGTTTTCATCTCGGAAACATTATTAATTCCTGTTTTGAAGTTTTTTGCGTTGGCGTGATTCATATTGAATGAAATTCCAAAATTTTCATGATACGGAAAGAAGTTGTTTTTTATTTCAATAACCGCATCCGCTTGCAATCTATCTTCAGAAAAATTATAACACAAATATGGTTTGTACATTTCTTTCAGATGAAGCAGGAAGTCTGTTTCACTGGTATTCTGATCATTTTCAAACCATTTTTCAAGATTATTATAATATTGCTTTTCGAATTCTCTGAAACTTAAATAAAACGGGATTTCCATAGCTCTTTATATTTTATATGGCAAAGCTATTGGCGTAAAGCGTCAAAACTTGACGTGTTTTACTTTACGATAAATATTTATAGAAAAATAGTTTTTCAGCTGAGAAAGTTGTTTGATTACAAACAAAGTGTTGGAGACATCCGTCATTCGCCGAAGGTTCCCTGCAAGTTGCGGGAGACTTGCTGCACTCTCCGGAAGTTCCCAACAAGTTGCGGGGGACTTCCTGCGTTCGCAGTTGGTCACAAACAGTGTTGTTTTAAACTTTCGCAGTACACAGGAGATTACAAACAAGATTGTTTTGCAAATAATGATCTATTTGAATTAAAAAAGTCCGGCTCTGAAAACAGAACCGGACTTCAGGATTGAAATAATGATATATGAATATAAAAAAACTTATTTCCAGCCGCCGCCTAAGCTTTTATAAATGTCGACAACGGTGCTTAACTGTTTTTCTTTAGCTTCAATGAGCTCCATTTTTGCATCCAGAGCATCTCTTTGGTTGAGTAAAACTTCCAAATAATCTGCTCTTGAATTTTTGAAAAGCTGATTAGCAATATCAATAGACTGATCTAAAGCCTGGGTTTCCTGTGACTTCAGCTGATAATACTGATCGATATTTTTCACTTTCGACATCAGGTTTGAAATATCCAGATAGGCATTCAGAATCGTTTTGTCATATTCATACAAAGCCTGAATCTGTTTTGCATCGGCGGTCTGAAAATTTGCTTTAATCGCACTTTTATTAATCAGCGGACCTGCCAGTTCGCCCACCAAATTGTAAGCAATGGATTCCGGCATTTTAACTAAATAAGAAGGTTTAAAAGCTTCCAATCCTAAAGTTGCAGAGATTTCCAATGTAGGATAAAATTCTTTTCTTGCCGCTTCAACGTCTAATTTAGCAGCTTTTAATTCCAATTCAGCTTGTTTGATATCGGGACGGTTTGCCAATAACTGTGACGGAATTCCTGTATAAACCGTTTGTGGAATAGTTGACATAAAGCTTTCTTTTGTTCTCACAATCGGTTGCGGGTAACGACCACAAAGAGCATTGATCTGATTTTCTTTTTCTGTAATCTGTTGACGGATTGTATATTCAGTTGCTTTAGATTTTGCCAGTTCAGCCTCAAACTTTTTCACTGCCAATTCCGTTGCTGCAGCCGCCTGTTTTTGGATTTTTGAAATTTCCAAAGCCCTTGTCTGCAACTTAATGTATTGTTGAATAATATCCAACTGATTATCTAATGCTAATAATTCGTAATAATTATCTGCTACTTCCTCAATCAGATTTGAAAGGACAAAATTCTTTCCTTCAACGGTCGAAAGATAATGCGCAACAGCAGCATCTTTTTCGTTTCTAAGCTTTTTCCAGATGTCGATTTCCCAGTTTGCCATTAAACCAGCTTCGAAATTACCAAGCGGATCGGGCATTTCTTTTCCGGGCTCGATTTCTGTGGTCGCATCTCCTGCTCCTTCACTTGTGTAACGACCCGCTTTTTTCACTCCGGCTCCCAATCCTGCACTTACTGTTGGCGAAAGCTTTCCTTTTTTAGCAGCGATTCCGCTTTTGGCAATTTCAATTTCCTGGAGCGTAATCATTAATTCCTGATTATTTTTCAGGGAAGTTTCAATTAATGCCACTAAATTCGGATCTGTAAAAAACTGTCTCCACGGTGTTGTTCCGCTATTACTGTTTGCATCCTGCTGCTCATTCTGATTAAAATTTTCAGGAATATTATTTTTTACTTCGTCCTGAATCACAGTTGCCATCGGAGCTTTACAACTCGCCAAAAAAAGCGAGATGGAAATGGCTGCAATATATTTATTATAAATCTTCATGTTTATCATCGTGTTGATAAGGTTCTGTTTGTTCTGTTAATGGATTTTCCTCTTCATATTTTGCCAGTCTGGTTTTGTCTGCAATCGTTCCGAAAATGTAATACAATCCAGGAATAATCATTAGTCCGAAAACGGTTCCTAAGAGCATTCCACCCGCTGCAGCAGTACCAATCGTTCTGTTTCCTACCGCTCCCGGTCCGGTTGCTAGTACTAATGGAATTAACCCCGCAACAAAGGCAAATGAAGTCATCAAAATTGGTCTGAAACGCACTGCAGCTCCTTCAATAGCTGCTTTTGCCACCGAAATTCCTTCTTCGGCTTTTTTCTGAACCGCAAATTCAATAATCAATACGGCATTTTTACCTAAAAGTCCGATGAGCATGACCATGGCAACCTGTGCGTAAATGTTGTTTTCTAAACCTAAAAGTTTTAAACATAAAAAAGCTCCGAAAATCCCTGTTGGTAATGAAAGAATTACAGGTAAAGGAAGAATAAAGCTTTCATACTGCGCCGAAAGAATTAAATAAACAAATCCTAAACAGATTAAGAAAATGTAAACAGCTTCGTTTCCACGACCAACTTCATCTTTAGAAATTCCTGCCCAGTCGATTCCGAAACCTCTCGGTAACGTTTTATCCGCAACTTCCTGGATCGCTTTAATTGCCTGTCCGGAACTGTAACCCGGAGCCGGAGTTCCGCTTACTTCCGAAGAATTGTACATATTGTGACGTGTGATTTCTGAAAGTCCGTACACTTTTTCCATGTGCATGAAGTCTGAATACGGAACCATTTGGTCTTTATCGTTTTTCACATACAATTTCATTAAATCACTCGGTAAAGCTCTATATTGCGGACCTGCCTGAACAATGACTTTATAAGGTCTGTCGAAACGGATGAAACTGGTTTCGTAATTTGAACCGATTAAAGTTGATAAATTATCCATTGCTTTTTCGATACTCACGCCTTTTTGTTCGGCTAAATCATTATCAATTTTAAGCATATATTGAGGAAAACTTGCGGAATAGAATGTAAATGCAGAACCTAGTTCAGGACGCTTTTTCAATTCTTTCACAAAGTCGGTACTCACCTGCTCCATTTTTTGGTAATCACCACTTCCTGCTTTATCGAGAAGTCTTAATTCAAATCCACCTGCGGCACCATAACCCGGAATTGAAGGCGGCTGGAAGAATTCAATATTGGCTCCCGGAATATTTTTGGCTTTTTCTTCAAGCTTTTCAATGATTTCGGCGGCAGATTCTGAACGTTCTTCCCAACTTTTAAGATTAATCAAACATGTTCCTGAGTTTGAACCTGTTCCTTCCGTCAGAATTTCGTAACCCGCAAGAGATGAAACAGACTGTACTCCGTCAATATCTTCAGATTCTTTCAATAATTCTCTTGCAATCTGATTTGTTCGTTCTAATGTAGAACCCGGCGGCGTCTGAATAATCGCATAAATCATTCCCTGGTCTTCACTCGGAATAAATCCTGAAGGCAATGAGTTGCTTAAAAAGTAAGTACACGCACAGAAAATCAGCAATAAAGGAAGCGTAATGAATTTTTTAGTTACTGTTTTGTTCAATAACTTTTCATATTTTCCAGCTCCTTTATTGAATACATTGTTGAATTTATCTAAAAGAATCGTGATCGGACTTTTTTTCTTAGCTTTTCCGTGGTTATTTTTAAGAATTAAAGCACATAAAGCCGGAGTTAAAGTTAATGCTACAACTCCCGAAAGAATGATTGACGAAGCCATTGTAATCGAAAACTGACGGTAGAAAACTCCAACCGGACCCGACATAAATGCCACCGGAATAAATACCGCTGCCATAACCAAAGTGATGGCGATAATTGCTCCACTGATTTCATGCATTGCTTCTTCAGTTGCCTTTAATGCAGAAAGTCCTTTCTCTTCCATCTTAGCGTGAACGGCTTCAATTACCACAATCGCATCATCGACGACGACACCAATTGCCATTACCAATGCGAAAAGCGAAATCATATTTAAAGTAATTCCAAATGCGGACATAACAGCGAAAGTTCCTACCAAGGAAACCGGAACTGCAATCGCCGGAATCAACGTTGAACGCCAATCTCCCAAGAATAAGAATACAACAATCGCTACCAAAATAAAGGCTTCAAATAAAGTGTGAACTACTTTCTCAATTGAGGCATCCAAGAATCTTGAAACGTCATAACTGATGTCATAATGCATTCCTTTCGGAAAATTGGTTTTTTCCAATTGAGCCATCAACGTTTTTACATTTTTGATAACGTCACTTGCATTGGAACCATAAGATTGTTTAACGGTAATTGCCGCAGATGGTTTTCCGTTTAGTGTAGAATAAATATCGTACATCGAAGAACCAAATTCGATATCAGCGACATCTTTTAATCTCACAAATTCTCCGGCAGATTTAGCTTTTAAAATGATATTTCCGTAATCTTTTTCATTATTAAAACGTCCGGAATATTTTAGAATGTACTCAAAAGACTGAGAACGTTTTCCTGAACTCTCGCCAGTTTTCCCGGGAGAAGCTTCTAAACTTTGCTGGTTCAAAGCTTCCATTACTTCATCTGCTGAAATATTATAAGCTGTCAATCGATCTGGTTTCAGCCAAATACGCATTGCATATTCTCTCGTTCCCAAAATATCGGCAAAACCTACTCCGCTTACCCTTCTCAGTTCAGACATTACGTTGATATCGGCATAGTTGAAAAGGAATTTCTGGTCAGCTTTCGGATCGTCACTGTACAGGTTAATGTACATCAACATATTCGGTTCTTCACGGGTAATTTTTACCCCTTCACGCACAACCAAAGGCGGAAGTTTATTGACGGCAGAAGAAACACGGTTTTGAACATTTACTGCTGCAACGTTCGGGTCTGTTCCCAGATCGAAAACCACCTGAATGGAAGTTTCACCATCATTTCCGGCGTCTGAAGTCATGTATTTCATTCCAGGAACACCGTTTAATGAACGTTCTAAAGGAATCACAACGGCTTTAACCAGCAATTCGTTGTTCGCACCAGGATAGGTTGCTGTAATATTTACTTTTGGCGGAGAAATCGCAGGAAACTGTGTAATCGGAAGCTTCATTAATGATAAAACTCCCATAAATACAATAATCAGCGAGATTACAATCGACAGAACAGGTCTGCGTATGAATTTTTTAAACATAAAAATGTTGGGTGTTAGATGTTAGATGACGGATGTTTGATATGCTGAACACTTGTAAAATCATTTATCAATCATCTATTATCATTTATATTTACTCTGCTTTTAATTTTAAAGACTGAAGGACTTTCTTCGGATCTTGTAATTTCACTTTTACTTTTTGGTCATCTTTTACTTTCTGAACACCATCCAACAAGATTTTATCGGTTTCTGATAATCCTGAAGCGACTACGTACAAATCAGGAAGCTCATACGCAACTTTGATATTCTTAGATTTGGCAACACCGTTTTTATCAATCACAAAAACATATTTCTGATCCTGAATTTCGTAGGTTGCTTTTTGTGGAATAATCAAAGCGTTTTTCAATGGCATTGTCATTCTGATCTTCCCTGTTTCTCCGTTTCTCAATAGTTTTTGAGGATTTGGAAACTTAGCTCTGAAAGCGATATTTCCGGTTTCGTTATCAAACTGACCTTCAATGGTTTGAATTTCTCCGGTTTGATTAAACATTTCACCATTCGCCATCATTAAATTGACATTTTGGTTTCCGCGATCTGCAATGTGAGTCTGATAATTTAAATATTCAGGTTCCGAAACATTGAAATATGTATAAATGTTTGTATTGTCTGAAAGAGTTGTTAAAAGCTCTCCTTCATCTACCAGACTTCCCAATTTCAAAGGAATTCTGTCGATAACTCCTGAAAATGGAGCTTTTATATCTGTAAATGATAGGTGAATTTGTGCCAATTTCATTTCTGCATTTGCGGCATCCAATTTAGCTTTAGCCATTAATCTTTCATTTTTAGAAACAATATTATTGTCGGATAATGTACTTGCATTTCTCAGTTCGATGGAAGCCTGCTCTACTTCAGCTTTGGCTTTTAACAATTCAGCCTGATACAACTGAGGCATTATTCTGAACAAAGTTTGCCCCTTTTTCACATACTGACCTTCGTCTACATATATTTTTTCAAGAAAGCCTTTTTCCTGAGCACGGACTTCAATATTTTTAACGGATTGAATCTGGGCGACGAAATCTTTATTAATAATCGTATCCATTTTTACGGGCGTTGTTACCGGATACACAGAATCTTCCTGCTTTTCTTCGTGTTTGTTGTTACAGCTTGATAACAACAGTAATGTGCCGAGAGCGACCAAAGATGCTACTCTTTTCATAAGTATATTTGTTTGAATTAAAATTGACCTACGAAATCACCATATATTGGCAGATACCAAGGATCGTGATCTCATATTAGTGAGGGATAATAAAATTTGAATGGTAGATGTGTTTTAGACACACAGAATTATTCTGTCTTTAGGTAAGACAAAATATTATTTGAGTCAGAAAATTTTATATTCTGATTGACCGAATAAAAATGAATCTTTTTACAGAAAGAATATCTGTAATAAAGTGATGGATATTTGGTTTAAATCTTTTCTGATATTTTAAACCAAACAAATAAATCAGCCCGAAAACACTGGCAAATACAATAATTGTTTTTGCAACGTCTGAAATCTGAAAACTAGCTTCATCCAACTCCAATGAAGCAGCATCTACATTATCGATCTGCTGCTGCACAGAAATTTTTTCTAAGGTCTGATTGAGACGATTTATTCTTTTCGGAAGATTTTGAGAAGTATGACCTACATAGTCATTACGCAATGTATTTGTATTAAGCCTGCTTTCTACTACGAATAGCAGAAATAAAGCGGTAAGAAAATAAATTATTGCGTTTTTCATTTGAAGCCACAAATGTAAGCCGAGTTTTATTAAACTTAAAATCAATTAACAAAATTTAACTGTAATTTAAATTAGCTAAAAGCGATTAAATGCATTTATATTAAAAAAAAATTAAGCAAAAATCTATATACTCGGTATAAAATTTGCTTGCAATAGACAAACTACAAATAAATTGGGTGGAAAATAAATTAATTCAGTTATTTTATCAAAATTTAACATATATTGTTAAAAAAAATTGTAATTTTACAATCAATATTAAACACCATTTTCATGAATTTTCAAAACAACAATTATTATGAAAAAAGTAGTAGTCATTTTATTTTCAGGTCTTTGTACCTTATCAGTAACAGCATGTAAACATTCTGCAAAAGATCCTGATCTTAATGCAGCAGCTACCCCAACTTCCACGATCACTAATGATGAAATTGTAAAGGAAACAATTACCGATCGTCACGGTGATGAAATGGAAATTATTACCAATAAGACTAAAAATAGTGTGATTGTACGTTTAAACGGGCAATCTTACGAGCTTCATAAAAATTTTGAAAATCCCGGTTTTTCTACTACAGATAACAAATATTCATACACTGAAACTAAGCATGAAGTCACCTTTCTGAAAAAAGATGCAGATATGGTTTTATTTCATGGGAAAAGAGATCAAGCCGCCACAAAATTGGCTTCACAATAAAAAATAAAGACGCTTTTAAACAGCGTCTTTTTTATTGAACCTTTCGAGTGATATTTCTTCAGGCAAAGGAATATTGTTTTCGATGTAATCAAATAGTGATTTTGAGAAAAAGCAACCATTTAGAATCCCCCTTGCTCCTAAACCGTTAAAAACAAAGAAATTTTTATATTCCGGATGATGCCCTATGATTGGTCTTCTGTCTTTTACTGTAGGTCTGAAGCCAAAATGAACTTCTTTAATTTCGAAATTGTGAGGATAAAATTCCGACAGACCTCTTTGCAGCTGTTCAACTGCAGAATCGTCTATATCGTGATGCAACTGTTCACGATCGTAAGTTCCGCCATAAAAATGAAGTTCGCTTTCCAAAGGAAACAAGAAATGTTTCTTTTTAATGGTAATATCCTGCGGAAGTAATTCAGAAAGTTTTACACGGATGTGATGTCCTTTGTTAGGAATTACCGCAATATCCGAAAAATAAGGATTTTCTTTCACGCCCATCCCCTCACAAAACAGAATTTTTTTAAAATGAAAGTCTTTATATATGGAATCTGAAATATTTATTTCTGAATAATTCAATTTTTCTTTGATCAAATGACCGTTGCTTTCCAAAAAACTCATTACTCCATTGAAAAAACCCTTAACATTAAGGCGAGCTGACTGGTTTACCTTTCCTGTGAGAAAGTCGTTTTTTACTACATTTAAATGATCAAATTTTTTGTCTAAAAAGTTTTTCAATTCAGTATTTTCGGCTTTTTTCACCCAAAGCTTCTGTTCATTTTCGTCATGGAAAATTCTGTGAATAGGTGAATCTATTAAATAATTTTCACCTGTATAAGTTTCTATATCCTTTAAAGACTTTTTCAAAAAATCAATTTGCTCCTGAGCTTTCCAGAATGTGGTAAATTTCTTCAGCACAACAGGATTGACAATTCCCGCTGAAATTTGTGAAGCACTTTTCTTTTGTTCGGAAAATACAACAAATGATTTGTTATTTAAAATTAGCTGATGTGCAAAAAACAATGCTGCATAACCATCACCAACTATAATGTAATCGACATTTTTCATAATAAAAAAACCTGAGTAAAAGTACTCAGGTTTTTTATAAATATCAAGTGAAATTTAGTAATTCCACATATCGTTCTCCATTTGAAGAATCTGATCTTTGATTCTTTGACTTTCAGCCAATTGCTCTTCAGCATTCTGAGGAACATAATCCTTAATTGTACCATCACCAAGACCGTTTGAAGACTTGTAGATGATTGAAGAGAATCTTCTTGCATTGATGATATCATCAAAAGATAAATCCGCTGAAGAATTTGCTCTGTTGAATACATAATTGTTTGCTAAGATTTCTCTTGCTTTTGGATAATATACCCAGAACAGATCAATAAGTTCGTCTTTACCTGCAATTGGTTTCCCTTCTGCATCGTAAACACCCTGAACAGCCGGATCTGGTCCCATTGCAGCAATACCAAGAGGTCTGTATTTCATCTGACCATCTCTCTTATCAATAAACCACATACCCATAATTTTCAAAACTTTTACTTTTTCAGTAGTCGTTTGGAAAATATCTGTATATTCTTTTCTCTCCTGCTCTGTAAGTTGTCTTCCTGTAGCCATAATATCAACAGCTGCATCGTTTAAAACAACCTTTTCAAGTCTAGCTTTAATGGCATCCGGAGTTAATTTGATTGAAAAATTTTCATCATCATAAACTTCCTCAATTTGTCCACTCAAAGCAGCATCTAATAATATCTGGTATAAAGATCTTGTCGTTTTAGATAGAAGCCCGTTCGGATTATCATAGTAGAAAGGCTGATTAATCTTATCATTAAGATCAATTACTTCCCATACCATCATACTTTTCAAGACATCTTTCTCATCCACAAAACCATATTCTAGAGGAGTAATCTTATTGCTAATAACAGTATCTCCCACTTTCTTCATATTTTCAGCTCTCATCTGTCTGAATTCTTCCGGAGAAGAAGCATTTAGAATGCTTTGAGAAAATGCAAATCCAGAAGCTAAAACTAAAAGACTGCTAATATATTTTTTCATAATAATTCTATTTAATCTTATGGAACATTAATAACGATTGGAGTAATTCTTTTAATAGGACCCTCTAATCCTTGAGCTGTCGCTTTAATTTCAATAATTGAAACAACATCACCTGGTCTTACATTTTTCAATAAACCTTCAGCTGCATCAAGTGTATTACCTTTAACAAGCATTGCCGCTTTACCAGGAACTTTCACCATGAATTCTGTAACAGTAAACGATACTGGGAAATCAAAGTCAGGAATAGCTGCTTGTACAGTCTGATTCTTGATTGAAGTTGCCGGCATAGTAAGAGAATTTTGTCCTCTCATCTGACCTTGTGGCGGTGGTACGTTTTTAATTCTGTATTCAAATACCTGTGAAACTCTCTTACCTGTAGGATCAGTACCAGAAAGAGTTAAGTTAATTGTATTACCGGTTGTTGGTTTTACATTCCACTTGCCTTTACCTGCACTAGATACATTTCCACTAGAAGCTGTTAATGATAGTTGAGCATTATCTGCACCAAGAATAGATCCTGAAACAGGGTTTTGTAATCCTCTATACATTACATTCATCTTATCAGCAGAAAGCAATAATCCTTGCTCAAGTTTTACCTGTTGAGGACCAGCGATTACATTATAAGTATGTGTGAACGGGAATTGCTGAGCTTTTCCTGTAGCATCTGTTAATGTAATTACACCACCGATCTTTTTCTCCCCAAGACCTCCTGTATTTAAAGGAAGATAACCTTTACCGTTTTCTTGTCTGCTTACTCCGCTAATACTGATCTTGCTACTGTTTGAATAGTTACCTAACATTACAACTGCTTCGGCTTTTTTACCAGCCTGAACATCTGTAGGCGCAGAAACGATCGCTTCATAACTTGTAAACTTGATACTTGCATCAACTTTTTCCTGAAGCATCAACGCCAATGCATCTGACTGTACGTTTCTTGCATCATTCTGAATAATCTCTAAATTGGAAATTGCAGCGATAAGTGGTTGGTGGTAGAATTTATTCTGAAACCAAGTTTTACCGTTCGGAGATTTTCCGTTTGCATATTCTGCACTTAGAGAAGCATTTGCTCTGTCAACTAATTTTTGTAACTGAGGATTCTTTCCGAAAGTAGCATTGATATAATTTTTTACATCATCCATTTTCTTTTTCAGTTCCATCGCATTCGCAGAAGGAGTGTTCTCATCACCTTCTTTGAAAAAATATTCAGTAGTCGCTTCATTATTGTTCAAAGCAGAGAAATTCTCGCTGATATCCATATCTTTTCCGGTTTTCGGATCTTTATCATGGAAATCTGAATTTTTCTTAACAGCATCTTTGCTATCCTGAGCATATTTTACCAAGACATTAATTTTCTCTCTAAGCGTTTTATACTGTTCCCATGGTTCAGCGTAAGTATCTGGTACTTGCTGAGCTTTCGCCTCAAGAGTTTTCTCGAAAATATCTTCGTTCTTCTGTTCTGTTAATAATCTCGTTGCATTTAATGATCTTGTAGAATCATAGTACGATCTGATAATTTCAACATCAATATTTAGGGCCATCATCGCGATGAACACCAAATACATAAGGTTGATCATCTTCTGACGTGGAGTCTGTTTTCCTTTTGCCATTCTCTTTTCTTTAGTTTTGTTTAATTAATGGTTAAGGATTATGACTTCATAGCAGTTAACATACCACCGTAAACTCTGTTTAAGCTGTTTAAGTTAGTTGTTAAACCTTGTAATTCTTGATTAAACTTCTCAGATTGCTCTGCTGATTTCTGCATATCTTCAACATATTTCTTAGCGAAATCAGATTGTTTCTGACCATTTTCCAACTGCATAGCATAAAGAGCATTCATGCTTTCCATGTGTTGAGCAGCTTTGTTTAATTGATCATTGTATTTGTGAGTAGAAGCAGATACATCCACAGTTTGGTTGATCTGATCTACAGAGCTTGAAAATTTATCGATACCTGTTCTTAATCTGTCAAAAAGTTGCACATCAAGTTTAGCATCCTGAAGCATTTTATCTAACTTCCCTGAAAGAGAGTTTTCTAATTCTGCCAAATGCGAATTAGCATTTTTTGAAGACACATTAGAATGTAAAGGGTTGGGGTTTGCATGCTTATCTAATAATTCAGGATAAACATTTTCCCAAGCATAAGACTCTTCGTTTTTTGGAGGGTCGAAAGCAAAGATGATGAAGATAATTGCCTCAGTAATAAGCCCCACTGTAAGAGCGATGTTACCATTAATTGGTCCCAGAGTAATGTGAGTAATTTTAAGCCAAGCTCCAAGAATTACAATTGCAGCACCGAATGAATAAAAGAAATTCATCCAAGCATCTTTAGTCTTAAACATATAAGTTAGTTTTTTTTAAGTTTTAAAATAAATTGATAGTAAAATAATTTGAGCAAAATTATCTGTTAACTCTTTTCGCTTTAACAGCAGCTTCAGGAATATCTTGTACTGTTCTGAAACCGATATAACTTCTCGCAGAGTCTTTGTATTCCCAGTCTCTTGCTCCTGTCATCAACATATAACCAACATCTTTCCAAGAACCTCCTCTTACAGATTTCTTAGTATCTGTTTTAGATTTTGTAGAAGGATTTAAAGTAGAAGAGAATGTGTAAGAAGAATTATCATATCCTGAAATCGTCCACTCAGAAACGTTACCTGCCATATCAAATAATCCGAAAGAATTCTTTTTGAATTTCTTCACTGGAGCAGTGTAAGTGTACGTTCCTTTTTTCTCGTCTTCCATATAGCTACCTCTTTTTGGTTTGAAGTTAGCCAAATAACAACCTCTGTCATCCATTAAATAAGGACCACCCCAAGGATAAGTAGCATTTTGCTTACCTCCTCTTGCTGCGTATTCCCATTCCATTTCGTTTGGTAAACGGAATACTAAAGGTCTTTGTTTTCTTCTTTTTAAGCTTTCGTTATAATCAGATTTCAATTTAGATCTGAAGTTACAGTAAGCTCTTGCCTGATCCCAAGTTACACCAACTACAGGGTAGTCTTTGTAAGCTTTATGCCAGAAATACTGCTCGAATAACGGTTCATTATAAGTAAAGTGGAAATCGTTTACCCAAACTGTTGTATCAGGATAGATTGCAATACTTTCGCTTCTAAGGAAGTTTACACCTCTCTCATTATCAGCGATTGCAGCATCCATATCTCCCCACTTGTAATTGTATTTTAATTTACTTACATCAATAAGTCTTTCGCTACCAACTCTTGAAGAAGCCGGTAAATACATAGACTCCAAAACTTCAGCATATTCAACATCCGGATATTTAGACGTGCTCCAATGCAATGGAATTTTCCAGTCTAATCTCTTTGTATCATCATAGTCATCTCTACCTCCTGCTCCTTCTAAATATTCCTGATATGGTGTTAAATTTTCTTCTTTTTTAGCAAGATAAGCATAGTCTCCGATGCTTTGTCCTCTACCACGACCATCACCTCCTTCACCTGCAGCTTCAGCAAGCATTGTTCTAGCGATAGAATCTCTTACATAATTAATGAAAACTCTGTATTCTGCATTTGTAGTTTCAGCTTCATCCATAAAGAAAGGAGCTACAGTTACCGTTTTCAATGGTGCAGTTTCGCCATTATTGGTAAATGATTCATCAGCCATACCTGCAATAAAGGAACCGCCAGGAATTGCCACCATACCATAAGGTCTTTCTGCAACAAATGATTTTGTTTTTTCTCTTGGTATCAATTCTCCTTTTGTTCCCGGTTTACCTACCGAAGAGGCTCCCCCACCTGAACAAGATACCGATGCTACCGACGCAGACAATAATAAAAGAAATATCCTTTTCATGTTAATTTTTATAATTAAGCCGTAAATATATAATTTTTTTAAGAAACTTTTAAGATTTTTTTTGGAATAACGAAAAAAATCTAAATTTATTTTATTTCCAAGTACATTTTACTCTACTGTTACCGATTTTGCAAGATTTCTTGGCTGATCGACATTCGCTCCTCTGTATACTGCTATATAATAAGCCAGAAGTTGTAGTGGTACTGAAGCAACAATCGGAGAAAAACATTCTGATGTTTCAGGGATTTCGATCACATAATCTGCCATCGCGCTTACCTGAGTATCTCCCTTGTTTACTACAGCGATCACTTTTCCTTTTCTTGCTTTAATTTCCTGTACATTGCTCACAATCTTATCATAATGTCCTTTTTTAGGAGCAATGATAACAATCGGCATGTTTTCATCGATCAATGCAATCGGACCGTGCTTCATTTCTGCAGCAGGATATCCTTCGGCGTGAATGTAAGAGATTTCTTTTAATTTCAGAGCACCTTCCAAAGCAGCAGGATAATTATAGCCTCTTCCTAAATAAAGGAAGTTTGTTGCGTTTATAAAGTCTTTAGCAATATTTTGACTAAGCTCGTGAGTTCCTTCTAATACCTCTTCAATTTTTTTAGGTATTGCATCCAATTCAGAGATAAGACTCATGAATTCTGCATTTCCTAAGTTTCCATTATGTTTTCCTAATTTTAATGCAATTAAAGAAAGAATAGTCAATTGAGCCGTAAATGCTTTTGTAGAAGCCACACCAATTTCCGGTCCTGCGTGCGTATAAGATCCCGCATCTGTAATTCTTGCAATCGAAGAATCTACAACATTACAGATACCATATATAAATGCACCTCTCTCTTTAGCCAATTTCAAAGCAGCCATTGTATCTGCCGTTTCTCCTGACTGAGAAATTGCGATAACAACATCTTTATCGGTAATAATAGGATTTCTGTATCTGAATTCTGAAGCATACTCTACTTCAACAGGAATTCTGGCAAATTCCTCAATTAGATATTCACCGATGAGACCAGCATGCCAAGAAGTACCGCAAGCGATAATAATAATTCTGTTGGCATTTTTAAACCTTTCAACGTGATCCCAGATTCCTGCCATTTTAATGACTCCTTCATTTACAATAAGTCTTCCTCTCATTGTATCGTGGATCGATTTTGGCTGTTCGAAAATTTCTTTTAGCATGAAATGCTCAAATCCTCCTTTTTCGATTTGCTCTAAACTTAATTTAAGCTCCTGAATTTCAGGAATAATTTTAGAGTTATCCTGAATTGTTCTGATGTCAACACCTGATTCTAAAGATATTGTCGCCATATGACCTTCTTCAAGATAAATAGCTTCCTTAGTAAATTCAACGAAAGGAGATGCATCTGATGCAATGAAATATTCTTTTTCGCCAATTCCGATTGCTAAAGGCGAACCTAATCTTGCAACCACCAAAAGTCCAGGATAATCTTCGTGCATTACTGTAATTGCATAAGCTCCGTAAACTTCGTTCAGCGCATATCTTACCGCTGTAGGAAAATCTGTTTCAGCATTTAAATCAGTAAAATACTGGATCAAATTAACCAAAACTTCCGTATCGGTTTCAGATTTGAATGAAAATCCTTTATCAATAAGCATTGTTTTAATTGTATCATAGTTTTCGATGATACCATTATGAACAATTGCAATTTTTCCGTTATTAGAAACATGAGGATGGGAATTTCTGTCACTTGGAACTCCGTGAGTTGCCCAACGCGTGTGTCCCATTCCTATTTTCGCCGTTCCTTTTAAATTATTTGAAATATTTACAAGGTCATCAACTTTACCTTTAGTTTTTTCTACACTAAAGCTGTTGGCTGTATTTTCTAAAACAATTCCGGCACTGTCGTAGCCTCTGTATTCTAATCTTCTAAGACCATTGATAACAATATCATAGGCATCCTGAAAACCTGTATAACCAACTATTCCGCACATAATTAAATCAAGTGTATTTTTTTAAATATTATTTTGTACCGTAAGTTACTCTTAACTTAGCATTTTTAACATTTGAAGGATCCGTCCCTACGAAAACGGTTCTTCCCATAGAGAAAGGTCTTGATGTATATTTGAACCCTGCAAGACTACCCGCTGAAGTAGAGATAAACTGTGCAAGATCAATTTTATAAAATTTGTCTTTATAATCTTTCCCAGATTCAACAATATCTTTTAAAGATTGTGTAACAGTGAATTCATAATAGTATCCTTCTGTTGTATCATAAGTTCTAAAAGGAACAAATGTAGATGCACTTCCCAAAACACTGTAATCTGTTGTATAATCAAAAACTGTTTTTCCATTTGTGTCTTTATCTCCCTGAAGGATTGTAAAGGCAGAAGGTTTTGCATAAGGATTCGACCAAACAGTATCATCGATATACAATCTGATTTTTGCACTGATAATGGCAGCTTTTTGATCCTGATACATTTTTTTAAGCTTATCGATGGTAGGTGCTGGTAATTTTACTCCTATTGAGTTTCCTCCCATTCCTTGAGCGTATAGTTTTTTGTCTCCTATAGTTTGATCTCCGAAACTATACTGTAGTGCACCGCTTCTGTCATACTGATAATATCCAGAATGTGCGTTTGCACTTCCAATGGAGAATGAATATTTTAACTGAGGCCTTGTGTTTGTACCATTTTCATCCTTATCATTTTTATAATACATGATCAGTTCCATATCGTTTGGATAGAACTGGAAAAGGTAACCATCACTTTCCTCTACAGAAATTTTCAATCCTCTGAAATATCTGATGAAGTTGGAAACATCTTTCAATTCCGGCTGACCTTTTTTAGCGATAATTTTAGACTGGAAAAAAGTAGGAGATAAAGGAATTCTGAAACCAGCTGCAGAGGAAAATAGTGAAGAACCATCAGAATCTTTAGTAATCGTAATCGCATTTACGTTACCCGAAAATTCTTTTGAACCTAAAACCGTTGAGTTTACAGCGAAATTTGTATTAGAATAGACAGGGTCATTATATCCGTTCATGAAATCAATAACTTCCTGTACTTGAATGTTCATTTTTTTCTTAGCCTTACCGTATTTTACAGCTGGATAAGTATTGACAACTTTTTTAGCATCGACATTACCATCCGAATAGACATAATTTTCATCCGTGGTTGTAGTAATTGAATCTGAACGATAAATAGGCTTAAGAACCAAAACTACAGAATCCACCACCGCATTTGTTCCGAAGTCGGGATCATTTGCAGGTAATCTCAACTGGGTAAAGTAGGTCGCTTTCTGCATCCCAAACTGACTTTCATTAAAAGCACCCAAAACACCTGTAGCAGAAGTATTGGCTGTAGAACCCAAAAGATTATACAGTGTATTTGCATCTGCTCTGATGGTATCATTATTACTTATATTATAAGCAGTAATATCATAAGGAACTTCTTTTCCGTTTGCCGCACCATCCAAAAACAGCTGCTCACCAAGAGAATCCGGTTCCGGCTCACAATTATAAACCAATACACCACCTAAAATCATTAAAGAAAGGATGGTGAAAATTTTTCTAATATTATAAATCATCAAAATGTATATTAATATAATTTACTGATAGAATCTACATCCAGGTATTCAGATTTTGATGTAGAAGTTTCGTTGAATGCTTTGTCCAGTTCTCCGTCTAAGAATTCATCTCCTTTTACCACTTCATCCACATAGTTCATACTTTCGATCACGAAACTTTGAAAGCTAGGATTATTTAACGCATTTAAATCTGAAATATTATCAAACTTCAGTTTTTCTCCTACGTTTGAAGCCAAAGGCGCATCCTTTTCATTATATAATGAAAGAACAATTTTAGCATCTTTGAAGTAAGAATCAGATTTGTAGTAAGTTTTAAGGTATACAGGCACGAATGAAGACATCCACCCGTTAAGATGAATAACATCCGGAACCCAGTTTAGTTTTTTAATAGTTTCAATCACACCGCGTGCAAAGAAGATGGCTCTTTCGTCGTTATCCTCAAATGCTACACCTTCGTCATCGAAATAGTATTGTTTTCTTTTGAAGTATTCTTCGTTATCGATGAAATAAACCTGAAGTCTTTCCCCCGGTAAAGAAGCTACTTTAATAATTAAAGGCTGATCTAAATCGTTAATAATAATATTCATTCCCGAAAGGCGAATCACCTCATGAAGCTGAAATTTCCTTTCACTTATCTGTCCGAATCTTGGCATAAAAACTCTTACATCATTGCCTTCTTGGTGCATTTTAAGTGCCATTTTGTTTACCACCGCTGCTAAATTTGTATCTTCCTGATAAGGGTACATCTCTGTGGTAATGTACAGTATTTTCTGATTGGGCATATAATTTTATCTAATTTTGAATAATGCTTTAATGTGCAAAATTACGAAAAAACATTCAACATTATTGTAATTAACATTTTTTTACGATAGTTGTAGGTATTATTGTATTAAAACTAAAATTGAATCCCTCAATATTTAGTATTTTTGAATTGTTATTAAAATAAACTATGGAAATTCTAAAAAACAGAAAAACGCTTCAGGATTTCGTTGAAAGACAGAAAGAAATGGGTAAAAGAATTGGTTTTGCTCCGACAATGGGTGCTTTACACAAAGGCCATCTTTCGCTGTACGAGGCTGCAAGAAAAGAAAACGATCTTGTAATTTCTTCAATTTTTGTTAATCCAACACAGTTTAACAATGCTGAAGATCTGGAAAAATATCCGAGAGATGTGGAACGTGATATATTAATTCTTGAAAATTCAGAATTAGTAGATGCTGTTTACATCCCGCAGGTTGAAGACATTTATCCTGAAAAAACAGAAAGCCAGCATTATGATTACGACGGACTGGAAAATGAGATGGAAGGAAAATCAAGACCGGGACATTTTGACGGTGTAGGAACCGTAGTCGAAGAACTTTTCAGACAGGTAAAGCCAGACAATGCTTATTTTGGCGAGAAAGATTTTCAGCAATTGGCCATCATCCGAAAAATGGTTGAGAAAAAACAGCTCCCTGTAAAAATAACAGGAGTTTCAATTTACAGAGCAGAAAGCGGTTTGGCATTAAGCTCTAGAAACCAACGCCTCAGTGAAGAGAGAAGAGAAGACTCAAAAATCATCTATGAAATTCTGGTTAGTGTGAACCGTTGGTTCAAGTTAAAATCAATCGCAGAAATCAAAGAAAAAGTGAAAGAAATTCTCAGCACGCAATCCGGAATGGAATTGGAATATTTTATGATTGCAGATGAGAATACTTTAAAAGAAACCGAAACTGTTGAAGATTCAAAATCGTACAGAGCATTTATAGTAGTGAATGTAGACGGAGTACGCCTAATCGACAATATGCATGTAGGTTAATACAAAAATCAAAGGCTTCCTGACGGAAGCCTTTGAACACCAAATCACAAAATATTAATATGAAAAAAATTTACTTTTCAGTAAACTTGTGACCCGGCTGGGATTCGAACCCAGGACCCATACATTAAAAGTGTATTGCTCTACCAGCTGAGCTACCGAGTCGGTCACATAAAATTAACGTTGACAAATATAAAAATTTATTTTACATAATATCAATTATTAATTAAATATTTTTTTCTGCAGTGCCTGCGACTGGACTCGAACCAGCACATCCTTAGGAAACCACCCCCTCAAGATGGCGTGTCTACCAATTTCACCACGCAGGCAAAAAAATTACTTGATTTGTAATATTTTTTGCTAGTGACCCGGCTGGGATTCGAACCCAGGACCCATACATTAAAAGTGTATTGCTCTACCAGCTGAGCTACCGAGTCGGCCACTTTATTATCAAGTTTCATTGTTAAGTAATGTCCCTTGTTTTTAGTGGTGCAAAGATAGGACTTTTTTCATTATCTCAAAACTTTTTCGCAAATTTGTTTAAAATAAATTCATGGTAATTTCACTGATTGGATACATGGGAAGTGGCAAATCTCACATTTCCAAAATATTAAGCGACAAAATAAATTTTAAACTAATTGACCTCGATAAAGAAATTTCCTGGCGAAATAAATTAACCATCCCTGAAATTTTCGAGAAAAAGGGCGAGATCTACTTTAGAAAGCTGGAAAGAGAGACGCTGGAAGAAATTCTGGCAACCCAGGAAAACATTGTTTTGAGTCTTGGAGGAGGAACTCCGGCTTATTATAATAACATGGAAATTATCAACCATAATTCTAAAAGCATTTTTCTGAGAGCTTCTATCTCTACACTGGTTGAAAGACTTTCGAAACAGAAGGAGAAAAGACCTTTGATTGCCAAAATAACGGATGAAGATCTTCCCGAGTTTATTGCAAAGCATTTGTTTGAAAGAAATATTTTTTACAGTAAAGCTCAGTTTAGCATTAGTACAGATAACAAAACTCCCGAAGACATTGTAAAAGAAATAACAGAAAAGCTCTATCTCTAGAGCTTTTTCTTTTTAAGTATAATTAATTGTCGTTTTCAGATTCTGAATCATCACCTGTTTCTCCGAAGAAATCGTCCCAATCTGTAAAATCTGCTGCCACATCATTTTCCACATAATCATCCATATCACGTCTGTCTTTTTTAGTAGGACGCCCTTCACCTCTGTTTCGGTAATAATCCTGAGACATTTTACGCATTTTCAATAATTCATATTGTTCTTTGTCGGTAACATCTTTGATATGAAGCGGAACCAACTTAGCTCCAAGTCTGCTTTTAGGAATCTGAATGACTTTAATCTTATAGTCGATTTGATTTTTACGGATCTTAATCACATCGCCTTCTTTCACCTCCTTCGAAGACTTCACCACAGACTCACCTATAGAAACCCTGTTCTTCTTTATTTCGTCGGTAGAGATGGTTCTGGTCTTATAAAATCGAATACTCCATAAAAATTTATCTATTCTCATATTTTTTTATACTTTTGTCGTTATATTATTTGTAAAGTAATTAAAGTTTTTTGAAATGAAAAAAATATTTTTGTATATCCTTGCAGGATCATTGTGTTTCGCGGCTTGTAAAAAGGATGATGAAGTGGAAACTTTTGTAGAACCCGAAGACATTAATGTAAGAAACTCATACGATGAGCAGGCTATACAGAAATTCATGGATAACAACTATCTGGATTCTCAGGGAAATATAAAAGCTTTCAGCAGCACAGACGCATCTGATGATAATGAGAAAAAGCTTTCTCAATTAAGCCCACAAACGCTTCCTTCCGGAGTTATCTATATTAAAAGAGACGGGGCTCAGCCCAACCCGGGAGTGACTTTGAATACCGATTCATCATCTACCGATGCAACTCTTATTAAAACAATGATGAGAGCCAACTATTATCTTGCAACAGATGCAGACGGAAATGTAGCACTAACGTATTACGGAAGCTTACTGAATACTTTGGACGGAAGCGGTTCGCCTTATACAGATCCTACATTTTATTATGCTAAGAAAAGTCTTCTATCAGATACGAAACCTCGTAGTTATTATGAAATTCCAGGGTTTAAAGAGGGCTTAAAATACTTTCAAGGATATAACAATCTTCCTAATAGTGAACTTCCCAACCTGCAAGGTGTGATTATTGTTCCGTCAAAAGCGGCTTTCGCAAGAAACGACAATTATTACGGTCTTAAAAACATTACTTTTGTTTTCAATTTCCAAATTTATAATGCACAGACAAGACCTGCAGATCAGCAATAAAACTAAAACTTATAAAAAACACTTCAGACATCTGAAGCGTTTTTTGTTTGGTTCTATCTTACATTTCCTAAAATATCAGGGAAATATTTATCTGAAAGATGTTCAAATTCATCACCTCGCATAAACATTGAGGCATCAACTTCTTCGTAAGAGCTTCTTCCTGCCGCGGCAATCAGTTCATTACAAGTATGAAGCGTATTTTTATGGAAATGATATACTCTTTCTGCTTTGTCGGTTACATCAAGTCCTTTGATCAACATTTTATCCTGAGTTGCCACACCGGTGGGACAGTTATTATTATTGCACCTCAAAGCCTGAATGCATCCCAGAGAAAACATAAATCCTCTTGCATTGTTACACATATCCGCTCCCATCGCAACAGCTCTCAGAATATCTAAACTGGTGAGAACTTTTCCGCTTGCAATCACTCTTAGTTTATCTCTTAAATTATAATTTTTCAGTGTTCTGTTTACGAAAATCAAAGCCGGTTCCAAAGGCATTCCTACTCCGTCTGAAAATTCGGGTGGGGCAGCTCCTGTTCCACCTTCTGCCCCATCAATCGTAATAAAATCAGGATAGATTTTTAAAACATTCATCTGAACGCAAATGTCTTCAAATTCTTTAGTATCACCAATACACAATTTAAATCCAATAGGTTTTCCACCGGAAAGCTCTCTCAGCTGTTTTACAAAATTTAATAATCCTGCTGCATTAGAAAAAGATGAATGGGAAGGTGGTGATATGATCGTCATTCCCGGTGTGACGTGACGAATTTTTGCAATCTCAGGCGTATTTTTTACTCCGGGTAAAACTCCGCCATGACCTGGTTTTGCGCCTTGAGATAATTTAATTTCAACCATTTTCACATTCGGAAGTGTAGAATATTTTGTAAACAATTCAGGATTAAATTTACCTTCATCATCTCTACAGCCAAAATATCCCGTCCCGATTTGCCAACAGAGATCTCCTCCTTCCAGATGATGTGGAGAAATCCCTCCTTCTCCTGTGTTATGATAAAAGTTTCCTTTTTTTGCCCCTCTGTTTAACGAAATCTGTGCTCTATCACTTAATGCCCCGAAACTCATTGCCGAAATATTAAATAATGAAGCATGATAAGGCTGAGAACACTGCTCTCCACCCACCCAAACCCGAGGAAGTTCTTCTTTGGGAGACTTTGCATAAATAGAATGTTTTATTCCTTCATATTTTCTGTGATTCACCTCTAATTGAGTTCCGAAAGGAACGGTATCGCTAAGGTTTTTTGAACGTCTGTACACAGCAGAACGCTGATTTCTCGGAAAAGGTTTTCCGTCTGTTTCTCGTTCGATAAAATATTGCTGCATTTCGGGCGAAATACTTTCGAAAAAATACCTGAAGTATCCTAATACAGGGAAGTTTCTTAAAATAGCGTGCTTGGTTTGATATGTATTATAAACACCTAAAATATAAACCGCTGTCAAAAAAGTTGGAATCCAATAATGTGCTCTGATCAGCAATGCTATCACCCATGTAGCAATTACCAATACAATTCCCCAAGATAAAAACTTATCTCTCATAAGAATGTAGATTTAAAAATGTTAAAGAATAAATTTAATAGAAATAAAGCAAACAGACTAAACTTTTGCTAAAAAACTTTCGTAAGACGATTGCACAGAAACCGTGCCATCTGACAGGATTTTTTCTAAATTCAGAAATTCTATTTGGTTAACGGAGGCCAGATCAAAATCTTTCTGAACTCTCACATAATTTTCTGTGAAACCGAACATTTTACCATCTTTATTTTCGTGTTCCCAAAGTACAGGAAGAGTCTTTCCAAGCTGGGTTTGATAAAATGCCATCTTTTTCTTTTCGGATAATATTCTAAGCATTTTATTACGCTTTTTTCTTTCAGGAATTGGCACAACTCCCTCCATTCCGACAGCTTCGGTGTTTTCTCTTTCAGAATAGGTGAAAACGTGAAGATAGTTAATCGGAAGTTCGTTCAGAAAATTATATGTTTCCATAAATCTTTCTTCAGTTTCACCCGGAAAACCCACAATAACATCCACACCGATTGCAGCATGAGGCATTACTTCACGAATTTTATTAACTCTGTCGTTGTACAATTTCGTTAAATAGCGGCGTTTCATTTTTTTCAGCAAATCATCACTTCCCGATTGCAAAGGAATGTGAAAATGTGGCACAAAGCTTTTGCTTTTAGAAACCAGCTCAATACTTTCATCTTTCAAAAGATTGGGTTCAATAGAAGAAATACGGATTCTTTCAATGCCTTCAACCTGATCCAGTTCAGAAATCAAATCCAGAAAAGTATGCTCGTGTCTTTTGTTTCCAAATTCACCTTTTCCGTAATCACCGATATTTACACCCGTCAGAACAATTTCTTTGATGTCTTTTGCAGCGATTTCTTTAGCATTATTCAATACATTCTCGATGGTATCCGAACGTGAAATTCCTCTTGCCAAAGGAATTGTACAATAGGTACATTTATAATCGCAACCGTCCTGAACTTTTAGAAAAGCTCTCGTCCTGTCTCCGATGGAATAACTTCCTATAAAGAAATCGGTTTCCTCAATCTCACACGAATGAACAATACCTTCACTTTCAGATTTCTCCAGATCATCAAGATAACTCAGAATATTGAATTTTTCTTTAGCTCCAAGAACCAAATCTACTCCTTCAATTTGTGAAATTTCTTCAGGCTTCAACTGTGCATAACATCCAACAATCACTACCAAGCCTTCCGGATTGGCTTTCATTGCACGCTTTACGTGAAGTTTACATTCACGGTCTGCATTTTCTGTCACCGAACAGGTATTGATAACATACACATTAGCCTTTTCATCAAAACTTACTTTATCATAACCAGCATCTGTTAATTGACGGGCAATGGTAGATGTTTCCGCAAAATTTAATTTGCAGCCAAGGGTATGAAATGCGGCAGTTCTGTGAAATTGAGACATTTATTGATACTGAATTTTGTGGGTGCAAAGATAATCAATTTAATATGAATTCTAAATCGATTGAATCTATTGTTTGTATTCATCACGAATTTCCGGGCTGTTTTGATAGCAAACCGGAGAAGAATTCAAACCCGAATTATTCTCAGAAAATTGAGTTTTCATATCTGAATTAAATTCATCTGACTTATTTCTTGCTATGGAAAGTGTTTTCCAGTCTTCATTTCTAAGCATTTTAGCAATAAAAACAATCTGCCCGATATGATAAGGATAATGCGCCAACTGACGGAAAACCGCATCAATTACCGAATGCGGCTCGTTTCTGATATAAATGGTTGAGTGTAAATTTTCATTAGTAATTTGCTTTAAAGCATCAAAAAGGCATTTCCAGCCTTTTTCCCAATAGGCTAAAACCTCATCTTTTGTTTTAAAAGTATTGATAAATTCTTCATCCCGGTTTCGCCAAGATTTTTCTCCGTCTTCAGTCAGAAAGTTCGTCCATCTCGACAGCATATTTCCTGCAATATGTTTTACAATAATTGCAATCGAATTGCTTTCTTCATTAAACTGCCAGAAAATCTGCTCATCCGAAAGCTGCCCAAATGATTTGTCACCAAGCATTTTGTAATACTCAAAACGTTTTATGAATAATTCAGTCATATAATAATTTTAAAACCAAGTTAGCTTTTTTCGCGTATATAAAAGTAAATTACAGCCTATGAATTGTAAGATCAGCCATTTTATGCAGGATTTAAATTCCTTAAATATCGAGAAGCTTGAAAAATGGTTTACAGATGAAACTGTGATATGGATCCCGCCTGCAAAAGAAATTTCCGGAAAAAGCAGAATCTTGGCATTATTTCGAGCAATTTTCAGACGCTATGAAAAAATACAATGGAATGTTGCCGAGATTTTTCATTTGGGAAACAACAAATATTTTTACCAGACATCATCCATTGGAAATATGACAGGAAAGGGAATGTATAAGAACGAAATCTGCACCGTCGTACAGTTTTCGGAATGCGGAAAAATAGTTTATCTCTCTGATTACTTTAAAGATACAAAAGTTTTTAAATAACAAAATCCATCTTTTGGGAGATGGATTTTGTTTTTATAAATAATCGTTAATTATTCTCTATTTTTCACTAATACCCAACCGGTATATTTAATTGGAGTACCTTTTTTATCATTTTCATTCCAGGATACAGAATACCAGTAATTTCCGGTAGGAACTTTTTTGTTTCCTGTGGTTCCGTCCCATTTATAATTATTCATTTTATCTGCCTGGAAAATTTTATTTCCGTATCGGTCGAACACATTGAATATTAAATTTCTTTTATTTGCCAAAGCAGAATAATCGATGATGTCATTTATGCCGTCTCCGTTTGGTGTGATTACATTCACGAGATTGGGAACAACAATTCCGATTTCGATAGGCTCACAATCATAAGCGTCTTTTACATAAATTTTGTGATCACCTCTTTTAATATTCGCAAACACATTAGAATCCTGCCAAGCAATATTATCCATAGAATATTGATACGGAGCTGTTCCGCCATTTACATTTACTGTAACCGTAGTGTTAGAAATATCAACACTTGTAATAACCGGCTGTTCGGAAGAATATACATTTACAGGCTGAAGAACAATACATTCGCCCGTTTTCAGCTCTACCCAATAGCTTCCGACACCAACATCAGTAATGGTTTGTGTTGTTGCACCTGTACTCCATTCGTAGCCGTCAAATCCGGCTCCTGCATCAAGCGTCGTTCTGTCTTCCATACAAATTGTTTTGTCTTTCAGCACAGAAGAATATACAGGAGGAATTACTTCTAAGGTAATCTTGGCAATTCCGTAACAACCTTTTTCATCAATTACTTTTACATAGACTACGGCATTTGGGGAAATAAAATTGTTGGAAGGTATTATTTCGTTTGTACCATTCGTAGCATCTGTAAGAGAAGGATAAAATTTCTTGGTAACACCAGACTGACCTGTCACAGAAGCTATATTAAGATCAAAAGAGGCTGTTTTTAGCTTAACATCATAGGTACAGGCTCTTATTTTAGCATCATTCACGATTACTTCCGGATAAAACTTCAGTGTTATAACAGCATAATCAGAACATCCATCGTTTGTTTTCACATCAGCATACACCGTTCCTTCCGCCGACAAATGGATGATTGGATTAGAAATTTGTCCGGTTCCTGCATTTAATGCAGCCAATGTAGGATAATACGTTATAGTCACATTTGGTCCGCTGAAAACATTGGCAAGGGTTAAATTAAATGTAGCCTGACCGCTTTTATTATTATTACACGCATAAATTGTAGTATCATTTGCGGTAATATTTCCTAATTTAAACTTAAATGCACCAATCTGTCTGCAAGAATTGAGCGCACTGTTCGGGTTTGTAGGATCGTTATAATGAATACTGTAATAGTAAGTAGTTGTCGTATTTACAATGATAGGCGTTGTAATCGGGCTTGCTCCTGAAAGCGCATCATTTTGTGAAGTGTGGTACGAAATCGTAAAATTCGGATTACTGTTTAGAATACCTGCAGAAAGCGAAGTAAAATCAAACAACGCCGGGCTCGAACAAATAAGGATTTCACGAGGGTCGCTAGGATTAGCTCCCGCAACTCCCGGTGGAACAAACGGATTCGGCTGTAGCGCAGGATCTGTGAACGGAGAAGCCAAGGTTGCGGTTCCGCCCCAGGTTAAGGAAAAAGGAGCCGTTGTTGAGCTTCCTGCACCAACCCAATTATCTATATACAGATAATAAGTCTGTCCGGCCACAACATCCAAATATTTACAATATGGAGTAAGAGATCCTCCTGCCGCACTTGTAATAGTACTTGTCATGTTTAATCCTGTTGATGCACCAGCTCCGAATAAAACCGTTGCCGCATTACATCGGATCGGAAAACCTAGAGCGCCACACGTAACATTCGGTCCGTAAACCGCCCAGTCATAATCTGCATCTGGATCATTTGGCACCAAATTGAATGTAAGAGTTCCGCTGGTTGCAATGGTAAGTTTATACCAAATAGAATTATGTTCTCCGGTACTGAGACAATCGCCTAAAGTCTCATTGACCAAGCCGATTCCTGTAGGGCTGTATGTAATATTCGAGTTCCCACACACTGCTAAAGCGGTAGAGCAATCTGCCTGCGAATAAAAAGTCTGAGAAATACAAAATAGAATAAAAAGTAGAGTTTTTTTCATGTCTAATTTGGTTATAAGGTTAAAAGTGAATCAAATATAATAAAATTTAATTAAAATCACCAAATATTGACAAAAACAAAATATTTAATAAAAAAAATATTAATCGATTGAATTTTATGCACTAAATCACAGAAATCACTTGATACTCGTAATATTCCCACAAAGGTTTTCAAGGTGGAAAATCTTATGAAACGGGCTTTTAACTTCGTTTAGATGTTCCTTATCCTGAATGAAAGTATATCGGGAAGCAATAGAATTCATATCCGAAACAATAACGAGCCAACATTCATCTACAGACGTATCGTAGTAAGGAAATTTCTCGTTCTTCTTTTCTATTAATTCTAAAATTTTCTCTGAACACAATTCATCAAAAAGATTCATGCTGTATTCATGAGTTATAAAAACATTTCTTCGATGGAGAGATTTCCTTATAGATTTTACGCAGCCAAAAGGTTTTCCTTTTTTAATGCTTTTATAAATATTCAGAATGATTTCCTGCTGATATTCGAGAGAATCAAACTTAATGTTTGTGTGAAATTCTAAAAAATAAACACCACGATATTTCGTAGTGTCTTCTTGTTCCAATAATATTTCAGCCTGACGGAAAATCTTGTTTAAGCAGCTTTCAACCTTTTTCATTTCAAGATGATTGATCACTTCCGTTAGCTCGATTCCTATTTTTTTATCATTAAATTTTGCAATAAAATCAGGGCTTTCACAGGTGAAATTTTCAAAAGTTACATCGGGAAAATGATGCATAAAAGAATTGAGCAATAAAATCTCTGCTTTTTTCTTGTATTTTTCTCTGTCGTGAAGTTTAGATTCATCAATTTTACGATGATATTTTTCCATCGGCTTTTTTTTCAAATGCCGGTTGAGATAATATAAGCTGAGATTTTTAATTAAATCTTCATCCGAAAACGCCTTTTTCATGTGGTCTTTTTTAAAATTAATAACAACACATGGTTTTCACGGTTAGCCCAAAACTTTTGATTATCAAAAATTTATGAATTAAATATATGAAATTATAGAATACATTTATTAAAAATCAGAAAATTTAAACTTCATTTAATATTTAATTTTTCATCCGAATTTTTATCTTTGAATAAACTATCTTACAAAAAAGTAAGAATTAGCGCAAAATAAAAGAAATAGACATTGATAAAAACTACAATTTTAAATATTAGGCACAGTTTTTCCAATACTGTTTTCACCATCAAATTAATTAATCAAATTATATTTAACAAAATACACATTTAATGGATTTCAGAAATTTTCAGATGCCGTTCAGCATCAACCCAAAATACTCAAAAAGAGTCGCTTATTTTTCAATGGAATTTGCCATTGAGCAGGTTTTGAAAATATATTCAGGAGGATTGGGATTTTTAGCAGGTTCTCATATGAGAAGCGCGTACAACCTTAATCAGGATCTTATCGGAATCGGAATTCTATGGAAATTCGGATATTATGATCAGGCGAGAAATCATGACCAGACTTTACAGCCAACCTGGACAAAGAAAATGTACAGTTTTCTTGAAGATACAGGTATAAAGTTTCAGATTGAGATTCACAGTGCGCCGGTTTGGGTAAAAGTATGGTATCTTGATCCGGAGATCTTCAATACCGCTCCGATGTTTTTACTTTCAACGGATGTTCCGGAAAACGATCATGTCTCAAAAACCATTTGTCACAGATTGTACGACGCCAACGAATCCACAAAACTTGCCCAATATATTTTGCTTGGAAAAGGTGGTGCAAAACTTTTAGATGAAATGAATATCGAAAGAGATGTTTATCATCTAAACGAAGCTCACGGACTTCCCGCTGCATTTCATTTATTAAAAAAATACAACGGAGACATTCAAAAAGTAAAAGAAAAACTGGTCTTCACAACCCATACTCCCGAAGAAGCAGGAAACGAAAAGCACAATCTAAGATTATGCTACGATATGTCTTATTTTTCAGGCTTAAGCATGGAAGAGGCAAAAAAAATCGAAGGCTCAGATGGTGATTTATTTAATCACTCGCTGTGTGCACTGAAAATGGCCAGAGTGGCCAACGGAGTTTCTAAACTTCATGGTGAAGTTTCGAGAGCTATGTGGAGCAAATATCCCGGAATCTGCGAAATAAAATCGATTACCAACGCTCAAGAATTTAAATATTGGGGCGATAAGGAATTGTATATTGCTAAAGATGAAAACAACGATACGCTTTTCGATTACCGAAAGAAAATTTTAAAGAAAAGATTATTCAGGATTGTAGCCGACCAGACCGGAAATTTATTCGATCCGAATGTCTTCACAATCGTTTGGGCAAGAAGATTTGCAGGTTACAAAAGGGCAGATTTGCTTTTACATGATAAAGAAAGATTCAGAAAGCTACTGAACAATCCGAAATATCCTGTACAGATTATTTGGGCCGGAAAACCTTATCCGATGGATTATTCTTCAATTTCTATGTTTAATGTTTTGGTGGAAGAAAGCAAAAACCACAAAAACATGGCGGTTCTTACAGGTTATGAACTTTCTTTAAGCAAATCTTTAAAACAAGGTTCAGATTTATGGCTGAATAATCCGAGAGTTCCTAGAGAAGCTTCAGGAACTTCAGGAATGACTGCCGCAATGAACGGTTCTATAAACCTTTCTACTGATGACGGCTGGATTCCTGAGTTTGCAAAACCTGGAGAAAACTCTTTCGTTGTTCCAAAAGCAGACTATTTGAACATGAGTATTTACGAGCAGGATAATTATGATTTAAATAAATTATATGAAATTTTAGAAAATGAAATTCTTCCTACCTATTATGACCAACATGACAAATGGAGAAAAATTCAGCACAATTCGATGAAAGATGTAAAAGAAAATTTCAATAGTGACCGAATGGCAGATGAGTATTACAATCTTTTGTATAATCATAAGGTGTAATATTTTTGGTTAACATTTCACAGTTCTACAAAATAAAAATCAGCCTGAAAATTTCAGGCTGATTTTTTATTGAATTAATCTTTTTTCTTTTTCTGTTTGGGAACTTTCAGTCCGGCTTCTTTTGCTTCAGAAATACCGATGGCAACTGCTTGTTTTTTGTTTGTAACTTTGTCACCAGAAGAAGATTTTAATTTACCTTCTTTAAATTCCTTCATCACTTTTCCTACTTTTTTCTGAGCTTTTTCTGAGTATTTTGTCTTGCTCATGATTTTAAATATTAAGATTTTGATACTGATACACCGATTTCATACACTTTTGCGTGCTTCAAATATTTTGAGCGCTCTCTGGAAGTTACCGATTCGAATTGGTCATTTTTCAAAACAATAATCGGATCTTCTGCATTCTCAATCTCAAAATTTGCCAAATATCTTTCATCCGGTGGAGATTGGGTAAGTTTAGCTTTAATCTTTTGCAGCTCGTCTGCATATTTTCTGAATCCTGGATCTGTAGAATGAATAAATTTATATTCATCTCCCGCATCTACATAATAATGTAATTTCTTATCAATCAATCCAGCTTCATCTGTAATATAAGGATTGTCGTTTCCGTCTTTAAAAGCCACTTCTACAAGTTTACCACCTTCATGCTGTGTATAGTTTTCAGCATCTGCAAAATTTGCAAATCCTGTAAATACGGTCTGATCATCTAGATCATAACGGTTGAGTTTTCTTTTGTTTTCCTTAGTTTCCATAATTATCTTCTTTATTACCTATAACCTATTCAATTTTTTTGCCAAAACACTTACAATATTGCTTTTTAAATTCGGTTTAATAAAATTATTATCTTTGGATTTCCTTAAAATTAGAAATGAAAAAATTCTTACTTACTTTAACTGTTCTTGCGGCATTTCAGAATATCTCTGCGCAGGAAATTACTTTAGATAAAATATATTCAGGATACTACCGTGGAAAAGGCATTGCCGGAATTACGTCTATGAAAAACGGTGAAAATTATCTTGTGATCGAGCCAACAGGTATTGCAAAATATTCTTATAAAACCTCTCAGAAAGAAGGGAATTTAGTTGACGGAAGTTTCGAAAGCTATGAATTTTCTGATGACGAATCGAAGATTCTTTTGTTAAAAGAGAGTCAGCCGATCTACAGACATTCTTTTTTGGGTGTTTATGATGTAAAAGATTTAAAATCGGAGAAAAATTTAAGTTTAAACGATGGAAAACCTGTTCAGGAACCAAGATTTTCTCCGGATGCGACCAAAATTTCTTTCATTGTAGATAATAATTTGTTTTATCAGGATTTAAATTCAGGAAAAATCACGCAGATTACGGAGCACGGGGTAAAAAACAAAGTTTTGAACGGTTTGGCAGACTGGGTGTATGAAGAAGAATTCGGTCATGCAAGATTATATGAATGGACAAAAAATTCCGCAGATATTTTATTCGTAAAACTGGTTGAAACCGATGTTCCGGAAATTTACATTCCAATTTACGGGAAATCGCTTTATCCGAATGAAATGCGCTACAAATATCCGAAAGCAGGAGAAAAAAATTCTGTAGCTTCAGCGTACATCTATCATTTGGCAGACGGTAAAAAATCAAAAGTTAATCTGGATAATTTTAAAAACTATTACATTCCAAATGTTTTCCAAACGGCAAATCCGGATGAGATTGTTTTAATTACTTCACAAAGAACGCAAAATGCTTCTGATGTTTTAAAAGTAAATACAAAAACAGGTCAGGCAACAAAATTATTCACGGAGAGTGACGACAAATGGATTGATACTGATAATGTAACTTTAGAATTTCTGGAAGACAATTCTTTCCTTTGGGCTTCTGAAAGAGATGGTTTTCGTCATTTATACTGGTACGACAAAGACGGAAAGCTGAAAAAACAGGTTACAAAAGGCAACTGGGAAGTAACAGAATATTACGGTTACAATCCGAAATCTCAGGAAATTTTCGTTCAGACCACAGAGAAAGGAAGCATTAATAAAGTGGTTTCAAAAATTAATATTCAAAACGGAAAATCTCAGCTGATTTCAAATGCAGACGGAAATAACTCTGCAAATTTCAGCAAAAACTATAATTATTTCATCGAAACTTCTTCTACAGCTGCAAAACCTTACACTTATATTTTAAAAGATGGTAATGGAAAGCAACTAAAAGAACTTCAAAACAACGATGATCAGCTTAAAAAATTACAGGCAGACAATTTCTCTGTAAAAGAATTTATCACCATTCCAAATGCAGCAGGAGATCAGATGAACGCATGGATTATTAAGCCTAAAAACTTCGATCCGAATAAGAAATATCCTTTATTCATGTATCAATATTCAGGACCGGGTTCTCAACAGGTTGCCAATTCCTGGGATAACGGAAATGCGCTTTGGTTTGAAATGTTAGCTCAAAAAGGGTACATTATTGCTTGTGTAGATGGTCGTGGAACGGGCTTTAAAGGAGCGAAATTCAAAAAAGTTACTTATAAAAACTTAGGAAAATACGAAATTGAAGATCAGATTGCAGCTGCAAAATGGTTGGGTAATCAAAAATATATTGATAAAACAAGAATCGGAATTTTCGGATGGAGCTTCGGAGGTTATATGGCGAGTTTAGCAATGACAAAAGGTGCGGATGTTTTTAAAACAGGAATAGCCGTTGCACCGGTTACGAACTGGAGATATTATGATTCTGTTTACACGGAAAGATTTTTGCTGACCCCACAGGAAAACCCTGCAGGATATGATGAAAATTCACCAACAACTTATGCGAATTTATTGAAAGGGAAATTCTTATTAATTCACGGAACTGCCGATGATAACGTACATTTTCAGAATTCCATGGAGTTTTCTGAAGCGTTGATTCAGAACAAAAAACAGTTTGAATTTATGGCTTATCCTGATAAAAACCACGGAATTTACGGTGGACAGACGAGACCGCAGCTTTACCAGAAAATGACTGATTTTATTTTGGAAAACCTTTAATAATGGTGGAAGTTGGAAGACGGAAGCTGGAAGTAAAAAATCACTCAGAATTTGAGTGATTTTTTTATTTAGTAACTGTGTGAACTTTTATTATCAATGATAGCAACCAAAAAAATCACATTATTAACTTCCTGATAAATAAGCGAATTGTTTTTATCAATCAAACACCTTCTATAATTCAAAAGTAATGACTTAGGACAAATTTCTTTATGATTCTTTAATCTCAAAATTAAATCTTCAAATCTACTTTCAAAATTTTCAATCTCTCTTAAAGACCATTTTTCAAGTAAATAATCCAAAATACGAAAGTAATTTTGCAAACTCTCTTCAGACCAAACAACTTCCATGTTATTTTGATTTTTCTAAAAGATATTGTTTAATTTTTTCCTTTGCTTCTTCATGAGAATAGGTTTTCTCATTTTTTATATCGTCAAATCCTTTGTTAATTGATTGCTTTTGAGAATCCGTTAAATTATCAGCCCAATCTCTTTCTGTTTTCGCTTCTGAATATTTTGACTTCAAAAATTCAATATAATCATTCACCTGTCCTAAAAATTCTTTCGGGAGAGATTTTAAATTTTGCTCTATCTCTTTAATGCTAATTTCCATCTCATTTAAATTTTACTCAAAGTTAATAAAATTCAAATATTGTTTTTAAAATTTTATATTTGTGAAATTGTAAAAATCTTATACATGAAAACCAAACATCCTAAAGGGCTTCCCTATCTATTTTTTACAGAAATGTGGGAGCGTTTCGGCTATTATCTGATTCTCGGAATTTTTGTGCTGTACATGATCGACAGTGAAAAAGGCGGATTGGCTTTTGATGATAAAAGCGCTGATGATATTTTCGGAACTTTTATCGCATTAACTTATTTAACACCATTTTTAGGTGGATTTTTAGCCGACAGAGTTTTAGGATACATCAAAGCAATCTACATTGGCGGATTCTTGATGGGATTAGGTTATCTCGGAATTGGTTTTTTTAAAGAACTACCTCTATTTTACGCTTCTTTAGCTTTAATCATAATCGGAAACGGATTTTTCAAACCAAGTATTTCTACACTTTTAGGGAACTTATACAACGAAGAACCTTACAAAGCCAATAAAGATGCAGGTTACAATATTTTCTATATGGGAATTAATATTGGGGCTTTTGTCTGTAATATTATTGCTGCTTTCATGCGTAACAAATACGGATGGGGACCCGCATTTATGACCGCGGGAGTCGGAATGTTTGTTGGACTTTTGGTTTTCACCATCGGAAGACAGCATATTCTTCAGGCAAATGTTTTGAAACCTGCACAAGAAGGAGACACTAAAATTTCTGATGTTTTAGTAAAAGTATTTTTACCTGCAGTAATTTTTGGATTGATTGGTTGGTTTATTCCAAACAATATTTTTGGAAGCGACAGTACAGATGCATTTATTTTCGCGTGTATTCCAGTGATTTATTTCTACGTTATGCTTTATGTAAAGGCAAATGCAGAAGACAAAAAGCCAATCGGAGCACTATTGGCAATTTTTGCAGTAAGCTTAATGTTTTGGGCAGTTTTCAAACAAAACGGAACTGCTTTAACGCGTTGGGCAAATTATTATACTGAAAGAACCGTTCCTGCTGCCGTAGAAAAACCTTTAGAAGCAATTTTCTTAGTTGATAAAAAGGATTATCAGGATAAAGAAGTTTCGGTTTACGACGATCAGTATCAAACAGTAAAAGATGCTTCCGGAAAACCTCAAAAAGAGCAAGGAAAAGATATTTATTTCAGAAATGTTTCTGAAGCTGACAAAACGAAATTAGAAGCAAATCCTTCACAAACAGTGAATCTTTACAATACAGAACTATTCCAGTCGATTAATCCGGGTTGGGTGATTTTATTGACTCCGGTTGTCGTTGCATTTTTCATGATGCTTCGCAAAAAAGGAAAAGAGCCAAGTACACCGTCGAAAATCGTTTTGGGACTATTTATCTCGGCTTTATCGTGCTTAGTAATGGTCGGAGCAGTTTATGCAGGACAAAATGGTTGGGTAAAAGTTTCAGCTTTGTGGCTGGTTGCAGCGTATGGAGTTATTACAGTCGGCGAATTATGTCTTTCTCCGATGGGATTATCTTTAGTCTCTAAACTTTCACCGCCAAGATTAACAGCATTGATGATGGGTGGATTTTTCCTTTCAACGTCAATTGGAAACAAACTTTCAGGTGTTTTAGCAAGCTTCTGGTATGATTATGACAATAAAGCCAATTTCTTTATCGTGAACTTTGGGTTATTACTTTTAGCTACCTTACTCGGACTCTCAATCCTCAAAAGATTGAATAAAATTATGAAAGAAAAGGGAGTAAATTAACTTCTAAAAATTCGAAATAATAAGCCGCAGACAATTCTGTGGCTTTTTTATTTTAAAAATAAAATTAAAATCTTGCCAAAAACACAAAAAAAACTATATTTGTGGGTCTTAACAGAAATTTAACAATTACATATGGATACAGCAAAAACAGCAAAAGGTCACCCTAAAGGACTCTACCTTTTGTTTATGACTGAAATGTGGGAACGTTTCTCATATTATGGAATGAGAGCTATTTTCGTTCTATACATGACTAAAATGCTTTTGATGGGAGATGCAGAAGCTTCCGAAATCTATGGAAGTTATACCGGTCTCGTTTATTTAACTCCATTATTGGGAGGATATTTGGCAGATCGATACTTAGGAAACAGAAGAAGTATTGAAATTGGCGGAATATTAATGGCAATTGGTCAGTTCATCCTATTTTTCAGTGCTTCGGCAACCGGAGCAAGTGCTGTAACCTTGATGTGGATGGGATTAACAATGTTGATTATTGGAAATGGTTTCTTTAAACCAAATATTTCGACAATGGTTGGGCAGCTTTATCCTCAAGGAGATCGTCGTGTAGATTCTGCGTTCACGATTTTCTATATGGGTATCAACCTTGGAGCATTTATGTCACCGCTTATTTGTGGTACTTTAGCTGAAAAAGTTGATTTCAAATGGGGATTTTTGGCAGCTGGAATCGGTATGTTGATCGGTCTTGTTACTTTTATTATCTCTAAAAACAAAGTTCTTGTAGATGCCGACAATAAACCTATCGGATTGCCTACAAACAAGTTCGGAATCGCACAATGGGGAATGGTAATTGGATCTATTGGTTTAATTTTCTTTTTAATGAACTTTAAAACAATGTTCAACAGTGATTTGGATGTCATCGGCTACCTTATTTACGGAGCGATGATTCTTATGCCACTGATTGTTTTAACTGATAAAAGCCTTACAAAAGACGAAAAAGACAGAATTATCGTAATTTTCATCTTGGCATTCTTCGTAATTTTCTTCTGGGGAGCTTTTGAGCAAGCTGGTGCATCACTAACGATTTTCGCAGACAGACAAACAGACCGAAATCTTTTCGGATGGGAGATGCCTGCAAGTTATTTCCAGTCGGTAAACGCATTGGCGATTTTACTTTTAGCTCCTTTATTCTCATCTATCTGGTTGAGATTGGGTAACAGAGGTAAAGAGCCTTCATCACCAAAGAAAATGGCTTATGGTTTAGCTTTAATATCTTTTGGATATTTGGTAATTGCTTATGCAGTTTACGGATTAGGAATGATGGATAAAGTTTCCATGTTCTGGCTAATTGGTCTTTATGTAATCCATACAATGGGAGAACTTTGTCTTTCACCAATTGGTCTTTCGATGGTTTCTAAACTATCACCTGTAAGATTCTCATCTTTATTAATGGGAACATGGTTTTTGGCAAATGCTGCGGCAAACAAATTTGCAGGAACATTATCAGCATTAATTCCCGGAGGTGGAGAAAGCGGAGAAGCTCCAAAAACAACATCTTTCATGGGATTCCAGATCACAGATTTATTCGATTTCTTCATCGTTTTCGTTATTATGTGTGGTGTAGCTGCTTTAATCCTTTTCGTTATCAGCAGATGGCTTGAAAAGAAAATGCACGGAATAAAATAAATAACATTATTTCAAAATAATAATTAAACCTCTGATTTTTTCAGAGGTTTTTTTTACATTCGTAAGATGGAAATTTCCGAAGATATTTTATTTCAATCCATAAAGGAAATTATTATTCAGTCGCGCGAAAAGGTTTTTCGGATTGCGAACTCTACTCTACTGCTCACTTACTGGCAAATCGGACAACTCATTATTGAAAACGAACAAAAAGGCAAAGAACGGGCTGAATATGGAAAATTTATCCTTAAAAATCTCTCTAAGAAACTTACTTTAGAATTCGGAAAAGGTTTTGATTATACGAATCTCTCCAATATGCGAAAGTTTTATACCGCATTTCCAATTGTTGACGCATTGCGTCAACAATTGAGTTGGACACATTATAGGCTATTAATAAAATTAGATAATTCAGACAAAATGAATTATTATATTAATGAATCCATACAAAACAACTGGAATTACAGAGATTTAAAAAGACAAATTAATTCATTAGCTTACGAAAGAGTTTTAGAACATAAAAAAACTTCTACAGAAACTATTCAAAGCGTTTTAAAAGACCCTTACATTTTTGAATTTTTAGGATTAAAACCCAGTGAAAAAATTTCTGAAAAAGAAATTGAAACAGGAATTATAGATCACATTCAAAAGTTCCTTTTAGAATTCGGAAAAGGTTTCGCTTTTGTTGCAAGACAGCAGCATATTTCCACAGATACATCAGACTTTTATATTGATTTGGTATTTTACAATTACATTCTTAAATGTTTTGTTATCATTGATTTGAAGACAGGAGAACTTTCGCATCAGGACATTGGTCAAATTGATATGTACGTAAGAATGTATGATGATTTGAAGAGAGGCGAAGGTGACAATCCAACCATAGGAATTCTTTTATGTTCAGAAAAAGATGAAACGATTGTAAAATACTCTGTGCTCAACGATCAAAATAATCTTTTTGCAAGCAAATATTTGCTTTATCTTCCAAAAGAAGAAGAATTGAAACAAATTATTGATCAGGATAGAATACGTTTTGAACTCGATCAACAAGACAAAAACTCAGAATTATAAAATTATTCTCATTTACTCATTATAAATTACTTTTCACTCATGAACTTAACGCTCGACGAAATACAAAACTTCAAAGGAAAATATCCAAAACAAATCTGGTCATTATTTTTCTCCGAAATGTGGGAACGGTTCTGCTTCTACGGAATGCGCGGAATGCTCGTTTTCTTCATGATTTCCCAATTAAATTTCCATGAAAAAGAAGCCAATCTTCAATATGGTGCAACACAGGCATTTGTTTATGCCTTCACTTTTGTAGGCGGGCTTTTTGCTGATAAAATTTTAGGATTTAGAAAATCACTCTTTTGGGGCGGATTATTAATGATTGTCGGAAGTTTAATTCTCGCTGCAGATCCACACCAATTTTTCTTTTTAGGAATTGCATTTACCGTGGTAGGAACCGGTTTTTTCAAGCCAAATATTTCCTCAATGGTAGGTCAGCTTTATAAGCCCAATGATTCAAGAGCAGATGCAGGATTTTCGCTGTTTTATGCCGGAATCAATCTCGGTGCATTACTAGGCGGATATTTATGCATTGCTATCGGTAAAGGAGAACTTTTTGGAAGCATTATTTCAGAAGGAATAAGATGGAATATCGCCTTCGGATTAGCGGCAATTGTAATGGTCATTAGCTTAATTAATTTCGTTTTCACTCAAAGAACCTTAGGAACAATCGGGCTTCAGCCGGGACATCCGTTACAAGAAGTAAAATCTGCGCCGATGCCAAAATGGAAAGAATATGGAGTTTATATTTTATCCCTGATTTTTGTTCCGATTATTATGAAAATGGTTTCTGTTCCACAATATACAGACTACTTCATGTGGACAGTAGGGCCATTAACTTTGATTTATCTCTTCTTTGAAATGTCAAAAGTAACGACCGCTGAAAGAAACAAACTTTGGGCAGCTTTGATTTTTATCATATTCTCTATTTTATTTTGGGGAATCTATGAGCAAAGTGGGGGTTCATTAAGTATTTTCGCAGCCAAAAATTTAAATAAAGACCTTTTCGGATTAGATCCGAATGGCGTCAATAATTCAGGGGGGGCATTTTTCATTATTTTCCTCGCTCCGTTACTTGGGTTATTATGGATCTGGATGAGTAAAAGAAAAATTGAACCGAATACAATCATCAAATTTGGTCTTGGTTTCATCTTTTTAGGATTAGGATATTACGTTTTATTTGCCACAAGATTATTTGCCGATTTACAGGGAATTACTTCATTAAATTTCTTCACATTGGCTTTATTGGTCATCACTTTGGGGGAATTATGCCTCTCTCCTATCGGATTGTCTATTATGACTAAACTTTCCACAAAAAATCTTCAGGGAATGATGATGGGAATGTGGTTTCTCGCTTCAGCTTACGGGCAATACGTTGCGGGAATTATCGGAGCCGGCTTGGCTGATGCAAAAGAAGGTTCAACAAACTATGACGCTCTAATGACCTATACTGAAGGTTACAAACAACTCGGACTTTACGCGGTAATTGCCGGTGTGGTATTAATTTTGATTGCACCGTGGGTGAAAAAACTCATGCAGGAAGTTCGCTAATGAATTAATATTAAAACAATTATGAAAAAAATATTCGCATTCATCTTTATCATCCAATCTTTTTTTGCCTTTTCACAAGTAAAATGGATGACGATTGAAGAAGCATTAAACGCACAGAAAACTCAGCCCAAGAAAATACTGATTGATTTTTATGCTGATTGGTGCGGCCCATGCAAAATAATGGATAAAAAAACATACGGACATGCCATTATTGCTGAATTTTTAAATGAAAATTATTATCCTGTAAAATTTGATGCCGAAGATAAAAGAACCATCGAAATTTTCGGTAGAAAGTTCTCCAATGAAAATACAACTCATAAGAAAGGAAGAAATTCGCTTCATGAGTTTACTCAATATATGAATGTAAATGCCGTCCCAAGTACGGTTTTTCTTGATGAAAACGGAAGCCCTATTACAATTTTGCAGGGCGAATTATCTGCAAAAGAATTAGAACCCTATCTTTCATTGATTTCCGGTGATCTGTATAAAAAAATTAAAACCCGTGAAGAATGGGAAGATTATCAGAAGAAATTCAAATCAAAGATAAAAGACTAATTTTTTTGGCTGATAGCTTTTAGCTTTAAATTGGTACAGCCCCGAATGCACGAATCCTTTTCTTAATTATTTTGTGTATTCGTGGCAGATTAATCAATAAAATATGCTGCATCCGCATAATCAGCGAGAGCAAAACAAAAACAAGGCTTTCACATCTGAAAGCTTTTTTTATTCCTGAAATTTCACGAAATTCGTGCTTCAAAAATTATTTTCTGACTTTAGAAACTCCCATAGAATTTGTCAAAGGAATCGGTTCCGATCGCGCCAAACTCATTAAAAATGTGTTGGGAATTTCTATCGTAGAAGATTTTCTAAATTTTTATCCGATCCGATATTTAGATAAAAGTAAAATTTTTACAGTTTCTACTCTTCAGGAAAGCACTATTGAAGTTCAGTTAAAAGGAAAAATTACTTCTGTTCAGGAAATTCAGACCGGAAAAACAAAAAGGCTTTCAGCAAAATTCAATGACCATACCGGAACGATGGATCTGGTTTGGTTTCAGTATTCAAAATGGCTGAAAGAACAGATTCCCATTAATCGGGAAGTTTATATTTTCGGAAAAATCAATGTTTTTAACAATCAGTTTTCGATGCCGCATCCGGAAATTGAAGCGGAGGAAAATAAAGAAACCGAGACAAGATTAAAACCCATTTATCCAAGCTCTGAAAAACTGAGCAAAAGAGGTTTAAACCAGAAATTCTTTCAAAACATTTTAAGGAATATTTGCAAAGAAATACCGAATCTGATTCAGGAAAACCTTCCGGAATACATGATTCGTCACTATCAATTTTTATCGAGGCAACATACCTTTCTGAACATTCATTTTCCGAAAGACCAACAACATTTTGAAAAAGCAGACAACCGATTGCGATTTGAAGAATCATTCTTTTTTCAGTTGGGTTATGCTTTAAAAAAACTTCATCATAAAACACAATCCATTGGAAATCCTTTCCCGATTGTGGGCGATTATTTTACCGGATTTTACGAAAATCATCTTCCTTTTGAACTGACCAACGCACAAAAAAGAGTATTGAAGGAAATCAGAATAGACATGAAAAAGCCGATTCAGATGAACCGACTTTTGCAGGGCGATGTTGGTTCGGGAAAAACAATGGTGGCTTTGTTAACAATGCTGATTGCTTTAGATAATGGATTTCAAAGCTGTTTAATGGCACCGACAGAAATTCTTGCACAACAACATTACAACGGAATAAAAGATTTATTAAAAGATACGGAAGTTAAAGTCAGTCTTTTGACGGGTTCTGTGAAAGCTTCCGCTAGAAAAATACTTCATGAAGAGCTTGAGAATGGTGAACTTTCTATTTTGGTAGGAACACATGCGGTTCTGGAAGATAAAGTGAAGTTTAAAAATCTTGGACTGGCAATTATTGACGAACAGCACCGGTTTGGCGTTGCTCAAAGAGCTAAACTTTGGGCTAAAAATAAAATTCCGCCTCATATTTTGGTGATGACCGCTACACCGATTCCAAGAACTTTGGCGATGAGTTTTTATTCTGATCTTGATGTTTCAGTAATTGATGAATTGCCAATCGGAAGAAAACCAATTATTACGGCTCATCGAAGAGAAAAAGACCGGGCTTACGTCTATCATTTTTGTCATGAAGAGATTCGAAAAGGCAGACAAATTTATTTTGTGTATCCACTTATTGAGGAATCTGAAACGCTAGATTATAAAAATCTGATGGAAGGCTTGGAAAATGTGATGGATAATTTCTCAAACTACAATGTAACGATGCTTCACGGGAAGATGAAACCTGATGAAAAAGATGCCGCAATGAATTATTTCGCATCAGGAAAGTCTCAGATTATGGTTGCAACAACCGTAATTGAAGTTGGAGTGAATGTTCCCAATGCTTCGGTAATGGTCATTGAAAGTTCTGAGAGATTTGGACTTTCGCAACTTCATCAGCTTCGTGGAAGAGTTGGAAGAGGTGCTGAACAAAGCTATTGCATTCTAATGACTTCCGATAAGTTATCGAGCGACAGTCGAACCAGAATTAAAACAATGGTTGAAACGAATGACGGCTTTAAAATTTCTGAAGTCGATATGCAATTGCGTGGTCCGGGAGATATTTTGGGAACTCAACAGAGCGGTGTCGTTGATTTTAAAAGACTTGATCTGGTGAATGATGCGCCCATTATTAAAGCCACAAAAAAAATGGTTGAAAAAATTTTGGAAGCCGACCCTCATCTTTCAAGACCTGAAAATATGATTATTAAAAATTATTATCTGCAGAATTATAAAGGGAAAAATAAGTGGAGTAAGATTTCTTAGATTTCAAAATTCACTTATCGTTATAAACCTCATAAATTAAAGGAATTTTATTTGAAAATATCTGTCCCACAAAAATAGAATCCTTACTATTTTTATCTCTAATAGGTTGATAATATATTTCGACAATCTCTTTTGGAGTCTTCAGACTGATTTGAAAATAATATTCAGATTTATTTTTCAAATCTATGAATCTACTTTTATAACTTGGGAAATTGACTTTTGTCGAAAAATGTCTTTCCTCTCCAGGTTTTAACCTTATAATATTTTTACTAATTCGGAATGCAATTTCTAAATCTTCATCACTAAATAATTTAGAAAATGATTGTTCGAATCTTTTAAAATCTATATGAGTATTATTTACATCAAATTTATTTTGTCCATTATGAAATGCATAATCACTTTTTAGCAATACATTTTTTTCAAAAATATAGTAATCTGGAAGCCCTAAGAATCTGGGTTCTACATAATATTCATCAGCTTCATTGAATTCTTCAGAATCTAAAATAATTAAGTAACTTTTATCCGAAACATTTTTAATAGTATAAACGATATTATTGTTATCAAATACTGAAACTTTTTTAATCGTGTCATTAATTATTTTAAGCTCTACATCATTTTGTGCAAAAAAATTGCTAAATAAAAAAATTGTGATAATTACAAACAGATGTTTCATAAAAAAGTAATTTCTTTTTTTAAAGCGATTTCCCCATCAAATAATCATCCATTACATAACCATTTCCGATATCAAAAACGCCTTCGTCATAGATTTTATAGCCTTGAGATTCGTAGAATTTTTGCGCTGAATTGTATTTATTTACATTTAAAATAATTCGATTATCACCACTTTCTTTTACTTTTTCGTTTAGAAAATCAAGCGTTTTCTTTCCTAAACCTTTTCCTTTGCTTTCCGGAACTAAATAAATTCGATGCAGTTTTGTCGTGTTTTCTTCATAATGATTTTCAAAGCCTAGGAATCCGTCGTATTCATTTGAATTTTCATCAAAAACAAGATAATAATGGTAATGAGGATTTTTTAAATGTTCTGAAATTTCAGTTTCTGAATACATGGTTTCAAGCATATAATTCATCTGCTCTTTTGAAAGAATTTCGGCATAGGCATTTTCCCAGGATCTTTTGGCTAAATCCTGAATTAAAGGAATATTTTCTTCGGTTGCTTTGATTAATTTCATTTTATTTTTTTACCACAAAAGTCACAAAAGTTTTTTTTAAAATATTTAAGTTGTAACGATTTCCTTTTAAAAGTTCACAAAACGGATAGCTAACTTTAAAAAACATAACGCTTTTTGAACTTTAAGTGATAATTAATTAAAACTCTATGAACTTTTGTGACTTTTGTGGTTTAATATTTTAGAATTAAGATTAAAAAAGTGAAAAGCATTAAACTTTTCACTTTAATTTTATTATAAATTTAAAAATTCACAATTGACATATTGACAATTGACTTTCTTAAATTTTCGCCATTTCAGCTTTAATTTTAGCATAAAGTCCTTCTGAAGCAGGCACCAAAGGAAGTCTTAGATAATTTTTAACAATTCCCTTTTCTGCTAAAACCGCTTTAATTCCGCAAGGGTTTCCTTCTGCGAAAATCAGTCTTGTAATTTCAACCAACTTGTTGTGAATCTCATAAGCCTCGTCTACTTTTTTATCAAAAGCCAACTGAACCATCGCTGAAAATTCTTTCGGATAACCTTGTGCAATTACAGAAATCACTCCTGCACCACCCGCTAAAGTTACAGGAAGTGTAAATTCGTCATCCCCGGAAACCAAATTGAAACCTTCTGGTTTTTTTCTCAAAATATCAAAATATTGAAGAATATTGGGTGCTGCTTCTTTAATTAAGAATAAATTTCGGAATTCATTTGCCAAACGTAACGTTGTTTCAGCTTCTAAATTTTGTCCTGTTCTTGACGGAACGTTATAAATGATAATATTTTTCCCTGTAGAAGCTAACGCTTTATAATGCTGATAAAGCCCTTCCTGATTAGGTTTGTTGTAATATGGAGAAACCGATAAAACAGCCGTAAAATCTGAAAGATCTGTTTCTTCAATCTGTTTTTTAACTTCAAGCGTATTATTGCCACCGATTCCCAAAACCAGCGGAAGACGTTTACTGTTTACCTTAATGATGTGATCTACCACCTGTTTCTTTTCCTCAGCTGAAAGCGTTGCAGCTTCTGCTGTAGTTCCCAAAACAACTAAATAATTGGTTCCGTTTTCGATATTGTACTCAACAAGTTTTGTCAAGCTGTCAAAATCAACGGATAAATCTTCATTAAAGGGTGTAACTAATGCTACACCAACTCCTTTTAAAATGCTCATCTGTTAAAATTATTTTCCCCAAATTTAATAATTTAAGATAAGAATTTAGAATAATTACTGATGTTTTATTATACATATAATTATATTTGCATATACTAAAAGATATTATGCAAAATAAATTCTTATTACTAGGAATTGCTTTGGTTTCGCTTACTGCCTGCAAAACGACTTCGTTACAGGTAGCCAATATTGAAACTCAGAAAAACATTTCCATTAATAATGAGCTGAAGAATGACGAGGAATTTGCCAAATTTATCGCGCCTTATACTGAAGAACTCAATAAAGAGATGAATCAGAAAATCTCTTACACAGCAGTTGATCTTACAAAAGAGGGTGATAACAGTAATTTGGGAAATCTTTTAGCCGATTTTACATTTGATGGAGCTGATGTTTGGGCGAAAGCCAATCTGAACAAAAATGTAGATGCTGCTCTGATCAATATCGGAGGAATTAGAACGACAATTGGGAAAGGCGATATCATGCTGAAAAATGTTTTTGAAGTAATGCCTTTCGAAAATGAAGTGATTATTGTAAAATTCAAAGGTTCAGATTTGCAGGGACTTTTTGATTATTATGCTCAAAATGAAACCAATAATCCGGTTTCTCATTTATATATTGAAACTCAAAACAAGCAGGTTGCTAAAACTTTAATCAATGGAAAGCCGGTAAATCCGAATCAGGATTATTATGTGGCAACCTCTGATTATTTAGCTTTAGGGGGTGATAATATGAAGTTTTTCAGCAAAGGGGAATCAATTCCGACAGGAATTAAGCTGAGAGATTTATTTATTGACTACTTTAAAAAAAATCAGCAGATCAATCCGAAAGAAGAGGTTCGTTTAAATTTTATTGGGAAGAAATAATGGATAGAAAGCGTTTTTTAAAAACAGTAGGTGGCGGAACTTTAGCAATGTCTTTAGCTCCCAATTTGATGATGGCGGAAAGTTTAGATTTAAATCCATTCAAAGAAGCCAAAAAACTGACGATTCTTCATACTAACGACCAGCACAGCAGAATCGAACCTTTCGACTCAAGCTATACAAAAAATCCTAATCAGGGTGGTTTTGCGAGAAGAGCAACTTTAATTCAGAAAATCAGAAATGAGGAAAGCAATGTTTTATTGCTGGATTCGGGAGATATTTTTCAGGGAACGCCTTACTTTAATTTTTTCGGAGGCGAACTTGAATTTAAACTGATGTCGATGATGAAATATGATGCTTCCACCATGGGAAATCATGACTTCGACAATGGTTTAGATGGATTTCTAAAGGTTTTGCCTAATGCTAAATTTCCATTTATCTGTTCGAATTACGACTTTAAAAATACCATTTTAGACGGAAAAACTTCACCGTATAAAATTTTCAACAAAAACGGAATCAAAGTAGGAATTTTCGGAGTGGGAATTCAGCTCGAAGGTCTTGTTGGAAAAAAACAGTATGGCGAAACCATCTGGAATAATCCTATTGATGTTGCGCAGCATTATTCAAATTTTTTGAAAAATGAGCAGAAATGTGATTTGGTAATCTGCCTTTCACATATCGGATATGCTTACAAAGGAGAGCCCGAAAAACTTTGTGACAAAATTTTAGCCGCACAAACAGAAAATATTGACTTAATTTTAGGCGGTCATACCCATACTTTCTTTCCTGAACCTGAAACCTTCACCAACAGACAAGGCAAAAAGGTTTTGGTCAACCAGGTTGGTTGGGCCGGACTTCTTCTAGGCAGGCTCGATTTCTTTTTTGATCAAAATAAAAACGTAAAACAAATTTCCTGGAACAATCAGGCAATAGACAGCAGTATAATAGCATAGTATATGAAAAAAATCTCACTACTTTCTTTTGGTATTTTCGCAGCATTACAGTTTGTAAAAGCGCAGAATATTTCTTCAAAAAAATGGGCAGACATGTTCTCTTACAATAATGTTCTGTCGATAAAGGAAGATAACGGAAAAATCGTTGCCGCCACAGAAAACGGGATTTTTTATTATACGATTTCCACAGGAGAAATCACTAAGCTTTCTAAAGCAAACGGCCTTCACGATGTGAAAATTTCGGCATTCGATTATAATCCGGAAACCAAAATAGGTCTAGTGGGTTATCAAAACGGATCTTTAGATGTTATTACTCCACAAGGTGTAACGTATGTTGTAGATATTCCGATTGCGACAGGATATAATGCGAGCAAAAAAATCAATCATATTTCAATAACCGGCGACAGAGCTGTAATTTCTGTCGGATACGGAGTTTCTATTTTTGATCTCAAAAAGAAAGAATTCAACGATTCTGCATTCTTTATAACCGGAGGCGTTTTTGAAGCAAGTAACGAAGCAACCATATTCGGAAATAAAGTTTTTTCTGTGACCAATACAGGGCTAAAAACGCATGAATTAAACACAACATTTCCTGTTTTCTCCACGTGGACAACAGAAATGCCGGGAAATTTCATAGATATCGATTCGGAGTCTGCTTTAGCATTCTCATCTGCAAATACAACTTACGTTTACAATAACGGAACTGCAACACCCATCGTTCAAAATTTCGGGGGCGTAAAAGATGTTGTTTTAACGGCAAACAATATTATTGTAACTGACGGAGCAAGAATTTATACCTACAATACCAACGGAGCTCCTACGGGAAATACAACCGTCGGTGAAGACTGTAATACTGCTACTACAATTGGTTCAAAAATATTTGCGGGAACAGTTTTATCGGGTGTTAAAACTGAAGATAACATCGTATATAAACCAGATGGACCATACTTTAATTATGCTTACAAAATAAGATTATTTAATGATAATCAGCTTTTGGTTTCCACGGGAATCAGAGCGAATGGTTACAATGAGCCACAAGACAACCCAAGAAATCCCGGTTTTTATTATTACACAGGAACAGAGTGGGTATATTCATCCTATTTTATAAATAATACGGGACCTTTTAATGTGGTTGATGCTTTTGCAGATCCTGCGAATCCCGGAGATGTGTTCTTTTCGAACTATACATTTAATCCAAGCTATGGCGTTTATAAAATGAAATACAATTCATCTTCCAAAGATTTTGAATTTGTAAAACGCTATACAATGGGTTCAGACAGCGGATACGGTCGAAGACCTGTTGGTTTTACAGCAGATGATCAGAATAATATATTTTCTACACTGGCGTTTTCCGGTCCGGGATCAGGTTTAGCTTTTTATGACCGAGCGACAGACGACTTTTTAGTAAAAGACCTGAACACGAGTGCAGGGATTCAATACCCTGTATTCAACAATGATCTATTGTGGATTCCCATTCCAAGGTCAGCCAATTTCTTGGTTTATGACACCAAAAAAACAGCAACGTTCTCAGATGATACTCAATATTATTTAGACCAAACCAATAATATTCCTGCAAACACAGTTTCTTTTGCGATGGATAAATCCGGCGATGCGTGGATCGGAACGGAATTAGGGTTAAGAATTCTTCCGAATGCAGTTTCAGAAGCGAAAAATGATCCGCAACTGGAAGCTATTGTTATCGAACAAAACGGACTTGCTGAAGAGCTTTTCAGAGATTCAACAATTTTACAGGTAGAGGTTGACGGCGGGAACCAAAAGTGGGTATCTGTAGAAGATGGTGGCGTTTATTATTTATCGGCTTCAGGAGAACAGACCATCATGCATTTTACCAAAGACAATTCTCCACTCCCTACCAATACCGTAACAGATATTAAGGTTGACAAAAAAACAGGAAAAGTTTATTTTGTTACTTTTGACGGAATTGTAACGTATCAGGGAAATGTTGCAGATGTCACTTCAAATTTCGGTAATGTTTTGGTTTATCCAAACCCTGTAGTTTATTCCCAGTTTAAAGGAAATGTAACAATCAAAGGTTTAGCAGAGAAAACAAACATCAGAATTACTGATGCTGCCGGAAATCTGGTACATTCTGCAGTAGCAAGAACAGGATATTATGAATGGAATCTTAATAATCTAAAAGGAAAAAGAGTGGCTTCCGGAATTTATTTTGTTCTGATGACCAACGAAGACGGTTCAGACAAAGCTACAGCGAAAATAGCCGTAGTAAATTAATGACTTCTCAGAACGGATTTCTACTTTCATTCATAAAATATGGAGAAAACGATGCTGTTCTCCATTGCTTCACTGAAGAAGATGGTTTTCAGACTTATTTTCTAAAAGGAATTTACAGCAAAAAAAACAAGAAAAAAGCATTTTTACTTCCATTGAATAAGCTTAATTTTTCCATTAATACAGGAAGAAATACAGGTATTCAGACTGTTTCAAAATTTGAAATGACCGAAGTAAGTGATATCTATACTGATATTAAAGCCAATACTGTCATTTTTTTTATAGCCGATTTTCTGAATCAGATTTTAAGAAATGAGCATAAAAATCCATTGCTTTTTAGTGCAGTTGACGAATTTATTCATCAGCTTGGTCAGCAAAACTATCGTTCACATTTGATTTTTTTAATTAAAATTTTAAAAATTCAGGGTGTTGCACCGCTTTTAGGAAACGAGAATTACCTTGATCCCGAAACCGGAACTTTTTCACCTATCGGGACTCATCATTTTTTCGACAGTGAAAGCTCGTTGCTTTGGAAGCTAATTTTATCCGCACAAAATCCTTATGAGATTAAAATTCCACAAGCTCTGAGGAAAAACTTTTTAGACAGTATTCTGGTATATTACCATTACCATATTACCGATTTCAAAACACCCAATTCACTTGAGATTATTCAGCAGATTTTTGAATAAATTATCCGCCGTTTGAGAAGCTTTCAAGGCTTGTCATCCCACCATCAATGAAAATACTTGTTCCCGAAATATAATCTGCCAGATCGCTCACCAAAAAAGCAGCTAGATTTCCCACATCTTCAGGCTGACCGATTCTGTTGTATGGAATTAATTTTAATAAATCATTCATCGCTTCGGGAGTTTCCCAGGCTTCTTTATTAATCGGAGTCTGAATTGCTCCGGGGCAAATAGAATTTACACGAATCTTATCCGCACCATGTTCCTGAGCCAAAGTCTGCATCAGCATTTTTATCGCACCCTTACTTGCCGCATAATTGGCATGACCTGCCCAAGGAATAATTTCGTGAACCGAACTGATATGAATAATTTTTCCGCAGGCAACTGAACGGGTTTTATCGATTCCTCGTCTTAGAAATTCTTTGATAGCTTCTCTTGAACAAAGAAACTGCCCACGAAGATTTACTCCCATTACGGTATCCCATTCTTCAAGCGTCATATCGATAAACTTTGCATCTTTTTGAATTCCTGCATTATTAATTAAAATATCAACAGTTCCATAGGTTGATATGACATCAGAAAACATTTTCACCACCTCATCTTCTTTAGAAACATCACACTGATAGATCATTCCTTCTCCGCCGGTTTCCTGAATTTCGTCTAAAACTTTTTGGGCTTCATCTTTAGATTTTTCAGATGAATGATTGATAATTACCACTGCTTCGGCTGAAGCAATCGATTTTGCGATTCCGGTTCCGATTCCGCTGGATGCTCCGGTAATGACAGCAACCTGATTTCTTAATGAAACTTCCATAATGTGATTTTAATGATGTTTAAAACCAATTGAAAGTATCACGCCAAACTCTTTGTTTGGTTTTTAATTTAATCTAAAACTTTAGACATCACCAGTTGTGGTCCGCTTCTTCCGTTGATTCTTTTACCATTAAATACATATCCTGTTTTCAGGTAAATTTGAAAGGCTAAATTATTCGTTTCATTAACCGACAAAACGATTTCATTACAATCTTTGTCATGTTCTTTTATAAAATCGTCGAGTATTGCCATCATCGACTGACCAATTCCTTTGCCCTGAAATTCGGGGTTTACTGATAATGCACGAAGCAAAACCGAATCAGGATTATCAGTCATTTCAAATTTATCATCTCCGAAATCTAAGACACAAAAACCTGCAATTTTTTCATCATAAAAAATAGTAACAGGATAAGCGAAAAAATCTTCATTCTGGTTTCTGGATTCAATTTTTTTTCTAAAGCCTGCTTTGGCAATGCAGAAAACTGCGACTGAATTTCATCAAGCTTATAATCAAGCTCAGAATGATCTTTTGGTGCAAAAAACTTTAACTCAACCATAATTAATGATGATAAATATCGTTGTACATCACTCCTGCCCTAATTTCTACAGAGAGTTTGTTTTCCTCAGGGACAATCGGGCAATTGTAATCATAAGCATTATAAGCACAGAAAGGTTGATACGACTGATTAAAATCGAGCACGATTGTATTTCCTCCTTCCGGGATTTTCAAATCCATATATTTTCCGCCGCCGTACGTTTCTTTCTGATTGGTTTCATCACGAAAAGGCAGAAAAAGATGGTCTTTATATTTTTCCATTTTCATTAAATCTAAACTTTGATAAACCGTTAAAGTGTAAGACTTTCCGTCTAATGAAAATGTGGCTTTTCCATATTCTTGATACGATTTTGATTTTCCTGAAGAAGTTGGTAAATCAAAGGGTTCAGGTTTTTCATTCTTTACAAATTTTGCAGTAACACGGTATTTCAGATCGATTGGAAAAAACGGATGTTGCTTGAAATTGGTATAATTATCTCCACGCAAAGGTGTTTCTTTTTTGTCGAGATATTCTTTATTTAAATCATCTTGGAATTTTTTGATTTCTTTAATTTCTTTTGAATTATTTTTTGATGAATCAGTGTTTTTCTTATTCTGAGAAAACATTAATAACGGAAAAACAGCAAAAAGAACGAATATGATTTTCTTCATTTTAGTTTTAATTTAAATCTATTCAGAAATTTTTATCCTGTAAATATCTGATGAATTTCGCTTAATTGACTTCACAAAAAAACCTCCCTCTTCGGGAATTTCTTCTTTAAAATCAAAACTTGTACAATCTTTTGGCAATCCGGAAAAAACCAAAGTAAACCAAAAATCTTTCATAAACGGAACGGGCGTCCAGTTTGGGAAAATACTGATATTTTCTGCGTGTATCAGTTTACTTTTGTGGGAAGAATTCTGGTCGATGAGAACAGTTGTATTCCAAATCCTGATTAGATTTCCCAAAAATGGCGATGCAGGAAAACAACAGTGCACAATCACCTGCTTCTCTTCTTCAATTTTTGTCTGAAGAGACTCCAGCAATTCTTTTGAAATAATTGGTTTTACAATAACTTCTGCCATGATTTATTGATAATAAGTAATGAGTAATTGGAAATGAGCAATAACGAACTGCAAAATTACTTATTGCTCATTACTGATTACCTATGTTTTAATGTTTTAATTCTAATTTCTCCTTGCTGTATGCTCTGACTTGCTTTGTCAGTTCCGGATTTTCGGATAGTTTTTGTCCGTATGACGGGATCATTTCTAATAATTTATCTTTCCATTCGCCATGAAGTTTTTCAGGGAAGCATTTTTCCAAAACATTCAGCATTGCATATACCGCCGTTGAAGCTCCTGGAGAAGCGCCTAAAAGAGAAGCAATGGTTCCTTTATCATTGACAACAACCTCAGTTCCAAATTCCAGCTTTCCGCCATATCGATCATCTTTTTTGATGATCTGCACGCGTTGTCCGGCAACTTTCAGTTCCCAGTCTTCTTCTTTAGCATCTTTTACAAATTCTCTTAAATGCTGTATTCTCTGGGCTTTGGTCATTGCTACCTGCTGCACCAAATATTTTGTAAGAGGAATATTGTGCCACCAAGCCCCGAATAACGAACGGAGATTTTTAGTATTAACACTTTCCGGTAAATCAAGATAGCTTCCTTCTTTTAAAAATTTAGTAGAAAATCCCGCAAACGGACCAAAAAGCAAAGCTTTTTTACCATCAATAATCCTTAAATCCAAGTGCGGAACAGACATGGGCGGTGCATCAACAGTAGCCTGAGTATAAACTTTTGCCTGATGCTTTTCTACCAATTCCGGATTATGCGTGACGAGCCATTGCCCAGAAACCGGAAAACCACCGTAACCTTCGCTTTCTTTAATATCTGAACTGTCGAGTAACGGCAATGCATATCCTCCTGCTCCGATGAAAACAAAATCAGCAACAACTTCCTGTTTATGTCTGTTGATACGGTCTTTCACTTTCATTTCCCATTTCCCGTCTTCTCGCGGATCGACATCTTTTACTTCGTGATAAAGAAAAACTTCCACATGAGAATCTTCGAGAAGATGACGCCCCATTTTTCTTGTTAGGCTTCCGAAATTCACATCAGTTCCTAAATCCATTTTGGTAGCTGCCAAAACTTCAGATTGATTTCTTTTGCTCATGACCAGAGGAATCCATTCTCTGAGTTTGTCATGATCGGTAGAAAATTCCATATCTGAAAACAAGGGTGAATCTTTCATAGCTTCGTGTCTTTTACGAAGATATTCTGCATCTTTTTCACCAAAAACCAGACTCATGTGTGCACAAGAATTGATAAATTCCTGCGGTTTTTCAATATAATTTTTATTAATCAGATAAGACCAGAACTGTTTTGAAACCTCAAACTGTTCAGCAATTTTTTCGGCTTTTGAAATATCGATTGTTCCGTCTTCATTTTCCGGAGTATAGTTAAGCTCACAAAACGCGGAGTGACCTGTTCCTGCATTATTCCAGGCAGCGGTGCTTTCTTTGGCAAACCTTCCGAGTCTTTCGAAAATGGCGATCTCTAAATTAGGATCAAATTCATGAAGTAAAGTGGCTAAAGTGGCACTCATAATTCCGCCTCCGATAAGCACAACATCGTACTTAGGCTTCGGAGTTATGTTCGTAATTCTATGTGGCATTCTGTGAAATTTACTACGAATTTCGGGAAAAGTTTTTAGATTAAACCCTATAAACGATGATTTTTACCATGATTTATTTTTAGAAAAAATCAATGAAAATTTAATTGTAGTCATAAAAAAAACACCAGTATGATGTACTGATGTTTGTATATTTTTTAAATTTAAGATTTTAATTCAGCTTTGTTGTCAATTTTTTAAACTGTTTTTCTGCATTTTTGCCTTCATATAAAATCCCGTAGATTGTATCAATAATTGGAAGTTTAAGACCCTTATCCTTTGAAGTTTTATAAATAGAATCTGCAGCATAATATCCTTCAGCAACCATGTTCATTGATTGTATCGCAGATTTCACCGTATATCCTTTTCCGATAAGATTTCCTAAGTTTCTGTTTCTTGAGAATAATGAATAAGCCGTAACAAGTAAATCGCCAAGATAAGCACTTTCGTTAACATCTCTTGGTGCTTCATAAATCGCTTCAAGGAAAATTTCCATTTCACGGATTGCGTTTGAAACAAAAACTGCCGTAAAGTTGTCTCCGTAGCCTAAACCGCTTGCAATTCCGGCTCCGATGGCAAAAATATTCTTAAGAATCGCACTGTATTCATTTCCTAAAATATCTTTACTCGAATGAACTTTTATAAAATCTGAATTGAAAATATCAACCAATTTTTGTGAAGTTTCGTCTTCTACCGTAGCTACCGTAAGATAAGAAAGTCTTTCCATGGCAACCTCTTCTGCGTGACAAGGTCCTGCAATAACTGCCTGATTTCTGAAGCCGATCTGGAATTCTTCTTTCAGATAATGTGCAACCACATCATTCACTTTCGGAATAATTCCTTTGATTGCGGAAACGAAGATTTTATCCTTGTATTCGCAATTCATCTTATCCAAAGTATCTGACAGATAAATCGATGGTGTCGCCAAAACTACAACATCACAAGCCGAAACAAGTTCATTGACATCGGTTGTAAGCTTTAAATTTTTAAGGTTAAAATTAACCGCCGTAAGATAAGTAGGGTTGTGACCTCTAAGCTCAATCGCTCCTTTAACAAATTCATTTCTTACGCACCAATGCACAGTTTTACAGTTTTCAACAAGCATTTTTACGATTGCTGTTGCAAAACTTCCGCTTCCTACAACGCCAACTGCAACGTCATTTTTTGTTTTTTTCGATGATGCGGAGTCTGAGTTGGTTTTCTTTTTCGCCATAATTGAGATGTGAACTGCAAATATATTAAAACCGGGAAATATCAGAAATTATGCCACAGAATTATATCCTATTTTATAAATTTTAACATTCGCACACAATTAAATATATAAAACTCCGTTTATTACAAGTATTTATAAATTTTTGTTAAGAATAATGACCAAAGTTTATTTTTAACTAAATTTGCACCCTTAAAACCTTTTTAATTCTAAGAGAAAGAAAAATGAAGAAATTTTTAGGAAGCAAAAAGAAAGTAACCGTTCTTATTGGAGGACTTTTATTTATCGTTTTTGCACAAAGTATTTTCATTGCCAAATTGTTTTCGGAGAAAGACGACAAAAATTATGAAGTAAATTTGGTAAAGATCAATACAGAGAAAGACAGCGTTGATTATCTGAAAATGAAGACCGATCTTAGCTTAGTAGATCAAACGGTTTCCCAACTAAACTCTTTTCTGAAATCAAAAGATATTAAGAACGAAAAACTGATGGTTCTTGATAACGACAGTATCTCAAATTCAATTTATCTGGCAAAACAATCAAACAGATACAGCCAATATCTGATGGATCTTCAGCAAAAACTAATGCAGGTTCCTTTAGGAATGCCAACCGAAGGCTATATTTCGTCGAATTTCGGAATCAGAAAAAACCCGATCCCTTTCAAAACAGTATATGCATCGGTGAAACCTGTTGCAGAATCAGCTTCAAAAGTTGCAGCAACAACTCCAAAGCCCGAAGTAAAAGCTGAACCGGTAGAAAAAATCGTAGAATTGACAGACAGCTACGGAAATAAAAGAGAAGTCAAAGTAATGGTTACTATGAAAACGCCAAGTGCGCCAAGTTCTTCTCCGACAAATTCAACGGGAAAAAATACCGTTGCTTCTAAAGTTCCGGCTGAAAAAAACAATGCTCCTGCAGAAGCCGACCAAATGCAGTTTCACAAAGGTTTGGATATCGCTGTTCCTTTCGGATCTGATGTTGTGGCTACAGCAGCAGGAAAAGTGATCTTCGCAGGGCAAAAAGGCGGTTACGGAAATTGCGTAATTGTATCCCACGGAAATGGTTTGGCAACACTTTACGGGCATCTTTCGCAACTGGTAGCAAAAACAAATGATAAAGTGAAAGTAGGGCAGGTTATTGCTAAATCCGGAAATTCAGGACGTTCTACAGGCCCGCATTTGCATTATGAAGTGCATAAAAACAATGTCCCTGTAAATCCTAAATTATTTATGAATTTATAATTTTTATTTATTGTTAGTATAAGTTTCGGCGGCACCAAAGGTGCCGCCGAAACTGTTTCTGATTGTCTTATTTATTCATCGGGTTTTACCCGATGCTTTAGAAAGTCGCCACTTTGTGGCTCTTTTCTTAAACTCTAAAGCAAAATTTTTAATTAATAAGCTGCAGTGAACCTTTCACGAATGTGATTGTTTTGCTCCAATTCATCTACCAAAACGACTGCAACATCTTCTACAGAAAGCACACTTCTACCCTCTTCATTGAAAACAGGATTCTCAAGAGCGGTTCTGTATTTTCCGGTTCTTATTCCTGCTGTTCCCTGATGCATTTCGATTGCGGGACTGAAGAATGTCCAGTCTAATGTGGTATTTTCTTTGATTTTATTTAAATAATCTCTTGCTGCGATTGCTCCAGGTTTGATGTCTGCGGGAAAATCCGGTCCGTCAACCAATTGATTTCCGTCAATGAACAAACTTCCTGCTCCACCAACGGTAATAAATCTTTTTACCCCCGATTTTTCAACTGCTTTTTCGATATTGATTGATCCGTTCAGGAAGTCATCGTAAAGATTAGGATTCGTCCATCCTGCGTTGAACGTATTGATTACGGCATCATTTCCTTTTAAAGCTTCTGCTAAATCTTCAACATTATTTACGTCGATGCTTTTTGCTCTTACTTTTTCAGTTTCGTTTACTTTTGATGCATCTCTTACAATAGCTTCAACCTCATAACCTCTGTTTGAAAGTTCTTTTACGACCTGCGTTCCTACGAAACCTGTTGCTCCGATTACTGCTACTTTTTTGTTCATACTTTTTTATTTATTTTTAAAGGAATTCACGAACCTTTCGGTTTCATTTGATATTATTTTATATTTAAACTAAAATGTAATAAATTTTGTTACAATTATGGTTAAAAAAATTTTATTTGAATTGTTCGCTGAATTCTTTCAACGATTTATTTCCTAAAAACTGTAAAACCAATTGATCTGTCTCCGAAAATAAATTATTAAGATGAGTATTTATTTCTCTTCCAACAGCGCAGACAGGATTCGGATTATTATTTTTCTTCCCTAAAACCTCAGTATTCTTTACGGCTAAGTAAATATCAGAAATGCTTATTAAATCTGCACTTTTGGATAACTGAGATCCTCCTACTTTCCCTTGTCTGCTTATAATTAAGCCCGCTTCTTTTAAAACTCCTATTTCTTTACGAACAATAACCGGATTAATATTAATACTTCCCGCCATCCATTCGGAAGTGAGCCACTCTTGCGGACTTTCTGCCAATAAGGTCATAATATGTATTGCCGTAGCAAACCTTGTATTGTTCATTGTAATTATAGTGCAAATATACAAATATTTTAAATGTAACAAAATTAATTACAATTAAATTTCATTTAATTATCTTGTTTCAATATCAACAATCTTTTTACCCGCATTTCCTAAGTAATGATTAACAATCGGTTCGTATATTTTATAACCGTTTTCAACATTTGTAAAGATTAAAAGCCCTTTCTTTGTTTTTGGCAGAAGAAAAAAAATGGTATTAACTCCTTGATCAGAACCACCGTGACACAAAGCTGTTTCGCCGTTTCCTAGATTGTAAATTTCAAAGCCCAGACCGAAAGATTTATTTTTTTTAGTTTCTACTTGCCCGGTTTTCATTTGTTCAAAAATACTTGAAGTCAATAGGTCATTGTTCATCACAGCTGTCAAAAACTTCCCGTAATCTTCTACTGTTGTGATTAAATCATCGGCTGCATTTGAAGTTTTATTTTTTACAATATCATAGGGCTTTCCGTTTTTGTCATAACCGACAATCATTCTTTCGGAAAACTTTTTTTCATTCCAAATGTAACTTGTATCTTTCATTTCTAAAGGCCGAAAAACAAGTTCTTTTGCCAGTTCTTCAATACTTTTGTGAAGTTTTTTTTCAACAGCTTTTCTTAAATATTCGAATCCCTCACCGGAATATTGGTATTTTGTTCCCGGTTCAAAATCGAAATAAAGTTTGTTATCTTTATTCATCGATCTCCAATTTGGAAAACCTGTCTGATGACTCAAAATCGACCTCGTCGTTAACTTTTTATGTCTCGGATCTTTTACAATATCAGGATCAACAAAATATTTATCAAGAGGTTCATCCAGATTCCATTTGCCCAGACTTACCAATCGCAAAATTGTTATTGCAGTCACTGGTTTTGTTAATGAAGCGACATTAAAAAGACTATTGTAAGAGGCTGAAGTTTTATCGTTTAATTTTCCATAAACTTTAATTTCCGTCAGTTTTCCATCTTCGATAATTCCTAAACCTAAAGTTGGGATACGATTGTCTTTCAGTAATTGCTCGAAATTATCCATAAGCTGTTTTTTACCCGGTTCACCATGATCATAACTGAGAATATCACTCATGACCCAATCGCTATTTTGTTTCGTCCAAACCGTTGTAAATTTTGCCTGACCTCCTAAAACGTCCTCTTTATTTTTTTCACGGATAAAAAACTGATGCTCTCCTGTCTGAATTGCACCATACAATTCTCCATTATTATACAAGGGAAAAACTTCCAAACTGTTTTCAATAACTTTTCGGATAGGTTTTTGAGCAGGATTTGAGCAGATATTTTGTTTTGTTCTTTCAAGAAATAATTTTTTATCCTGAAAACCTCCGTTGTCATGATAGAATTTCAAATTATCATCCATTTTCTTTTCTAAAAAAACAATATCACAATTATTGAATCCACGTTCGAAAAAGATGCTATCTTCCTTTTTCAATTCTAAAAATAATGGGGAATTTATCTTTATTTGCGCACTTGCGTTTCCGAAGAAAAAGAAGAGAATAAAAATACTGATGTTAAGTTTTTTTGTCATTGAATTATTTTTGGCAAAGATTCAGAATTAATTAATTTTAAGTAAGAAAATGAACCCGACAATTACCCGACAATCGCAATTCAAATTTATAATAAATTGAAATTCAGTTTAAAATAAAGACATTTCTTATTATCTATTTCGTAAGCATTTCTCAGGATAATAAACACATTGATGAGCGTTAAAACGATCATTGTGACAAGAACTGAAGCTTTACCTAGTTTAAAAAAAACAACAGTCATAAAAATAATCGGACAGATTACCGCCAGAAATATCTGAAGAGAAATAATTTGTTTTACGATCGGGTTTCTTTCTTTTGTAAATAACATGATAAGGATTGGAGGCAAAAAATTAGCAATCGGAAGCCACGAAAAAGGAAGCGAAGAGATATTGATAATTTTAGTAAGTGTAAAGTTGGAAGCTTCTTTATTTTCTGCGGAAATTATTTCTTCTTCAATGACATCTTCTTCAATTATAATTTCCGGAATCAGTAAATCTTTCTCAGAAATACCAAGCGTTGCGGCTAAAGTTTTCAGCGTATAACCTTTCGGTTCTGTTCCAGCTTCAATTCTTTGAATTGTTCTTGCAGAAATCCCTGATTTTTCAGCTAATTCTTCCTGAGTCAGATTTTGTTGTTCTCTGATTTTTTTTAATTCCGACATTCTTTAAAATAGATTAAAGCAAAATTACAGATTCAAATCTCTATTAATCAATATGCTTAAAAATTTATTAGTTTAAAATTTTCAAACGCGAAGTTCACAAAGTTTTTTTGACCACTAACAGCTTTTAAGTTACACAAAAGCGTTCCACTTAAATAAAATCACAAAGATTCCTTAACATTAAATTTGAAGTTTAGAAAATGATCTTCAAAATTATAAAATCAATTTATCTAAATCTAAGAGCAGATAATTAATGGTTTGGTTAATAGTTCTTGTCGCCGATTGCATCTGATTCAGCATTGCCGCACGATTATGAAGATCATCTGCTCTATATAAACCGCCATCTTTGAAAATTACCGATTGATCTGCCGCATTTTTATCATCGTCAAACTGATAATGCAGCCATCTTTCTTTCATACTCGAAATAATGGAATGTTTTTCTTTATTCGAAAACCTTTTCTCACTGTACATATACCAAATAAAAGGTGGGAAATTGGGAGATTCTAACTTTTCATGCCAAATGTCTCTCAACAAATTTCTCTGATGAATAAATTCTACTTTTTTACCTTTAGGATTTAAAGTTGCCAGACCAAAACCAGCTCCCAAAGCACCACCGGAAATATCAATTGTACTGCTCCAAGCATCATCTTTCACAATTCCGCCTGCAATTGAAGCAACAGCTCCGGCTGCGATAGAGTATAAAATAAGCTTATTATTTCTGGAATCATTCAGATTATCTACATAATTTCCGATTTGTGCAACACGTTCTCCTTCACAATCAAATTCGGCTGCAACTGCATCCAATTCTGTCAGAGCAATGGTAATTTTGCTGTTTATTTTCATTTTCAATTGCAGAACTTTAACCTGAGAAGTTAATGAAGAATCTTTTTTAAGCTTCATGATTTCATTCACTTCATCCAAATTATCCAAAGCATTTAAAACCAAAATACTCTGATCAGAAAAAATAGTTTTTAGTTGTTGATTAGCCGAAATAATAGAATCTGAATTGTATGAAGGCAATTTTTCTTCATAATTATACTTGAAAGGTGCTTTACAATAGCTGTCTCTCAATGTCAAAATATTTTGTTTGATGGTCTGATTTTTCTTTGAAACACACGAAGTCATCAGAATAAAAGCAGCAAATAAACAGTATATTTTTTTCATTTCAGTCGAGTTTCATCATATTACTAAGATAGCACAAATAAAAAAAATCACCTGAAATCAGGTGATTTTTTAATTTATTTTTAAGCTAAATTATTTGATTTCTAATAATTCCACCTGAAAAACCAGTGTAGAATTCGGCCCGATTTCTTTGCTTATCTGCTGATCTCCGTACGCCAAATGCGGAGGAATAATCAATTTCCATTTGCTTCCAACGGGCATTAATTGCAATGCTTCCGTCCACCCTTTAATAACTCTGTTCAAAGGAAATGAAGCTGGAGTTCCTCGCTTTACAGAACTGTCGAAAACTTTTCCGGTAATTGTAGTTCCGTGATAATGGCATTTCACTGTTGATTTCGGACCTGGTTTTGCTCCTTCGCCTTCTGTGATGATTTCGTATTGTAATCCACTCGGCAACTGTACAACGGTTTCTCTTTTCCCATATTCAGCCATATATTCCTGACCGTCTTTCAGGTTTTTTTCTGCCAATTCTTTTTTACGTTTAAATAACATATCTGCTACTCCCATAATTTTTTTTACAAAGATAAGGTTTATAGATGGATGATGGAAGCTGGAAGTCAGAAGTCTGATTCGCACGTATATAAAACTGATAATCAATACAAAACGCCAACTTACTCCATCAAATCTCCAACGTTTTTTATCGCTTTTGTTTACAGCATAATAAACATTAAAAAATGTTTAATATTCTCGTAACGTAGAATTAAAAACTTGGCGTTATCATTGAGTTTTTAAAATATATGCCAAATCCACTACGATATAATAAGAACTTTGAAAAACTCAGCTATGAAGAAAAACAACTCCTTGAAGAAGCCAAAAAGAGCATTGCCGATTTTGTAGAACACTCATCTTTAATCAGTGATGTCAATTATGCAACCAGAAATGCTCATGCAAAAACCTATGCTGTCTTAAAAGGTGAATTTATAATCAGCAAAGATATTCCACAAGATTTGAAACATGTGTTCGATAGCGAGAAGTACGAAATTATTGCACGATTGTCTAATGCTCATTTAAAAATTAAAAAAAGTGGAAAAGATATTCCTGCTTATGGTTTTTCGATCAAGATAAAAGATGAATCGGGAAGAACGATTTCCAATTACCCATTGGTAAATTTTCCTTTGTTTCCTATCGATTCTGTTTCGGTGTTTTTAAAGCTTTTTACTTCTGTCAATCGGTTTTTTCTGAAAAAATGGAGCAATTGGTTTTCTATTTTAAAACAGATTTATAAGATCATTCCGTCAACCTTGAATCCTTCATTTTTGAAAAATGTCTGGAAGTTTGTTTTAAATAAGAACAACTTTATACTTTCATTTGATTATCATTCAGTTGGAGCTTATCGTTTTGATGATAAAATGATTAAGATTAAAGTATGCCCAAAAAATATTCAGAAAAACTTCGGAAAAAGATCAAAACTAAAGCAGTCGGTCGAAAACTATTGCATTTCTAATGATTATGTGGCAGATGTTTTCATTCAGTTTTGCTATGATTTAAAAGATCAGCCGATCAACAAACTCAATGTAGAATGGAAAAACTCGCCATCGATTAAAATAGGAGAAATTAAAATCAAAAAAAACTCATTGCTCAACCCAAAAGGATGTGAGAATGAACTTTTATCATTCAATCCGTATGAAAGTGCGGAAATTTTTCAGCCGGTCGGGAAAATACAGAAACTGAGAGATGAAGCGTATAAAGTTTCACTACAGACGAGGAAGAAGATTAATAAGCTGTTGAAGTATAAATGATGGTTGGTGGTTTTTAGTTGCTGGAATTTTTAATGGTGAATTTTGCTTCGCAAGTGAATGGTGCATTTCACAATAACCAAATAAAAAAGGCTTTACGATGTGTAAAGCCTTTCAGTTTATTAATTTTCTTCTAATCTTTCTTTTTCTTCATCATCTTTCTTGTCAGGGAACATGATTGAAATAAGTACCGAAAGCACCAACACTCCGCCCACAATTCCTAATGAAACCGGAGATGTGATATGATACCATGGAGCAATAAGCATCTTAACCCCGATAAACGCCAAAATAATTGCCAGACCATATGGAAGCTTGCTAAACATATGAATGAAGTTGGCCAACAAGAAATACAATGATCTTAATCCTAAAATTGCAAAAATATTTGAAGTATAAAGGATGAAAGGGTCATTAGAGATTGCAAAAATCGCAGGAATAGAATCTACTGCAAAAAGTACATCCGTAAATTCGATTACTGCTACAACGACCAAAAGTGGTGTTGCCATTTTGATTCCGTTTTGAACAGTAAAAAACTTGTCACCATCATAATTATCTGAAACTTTCCAAAAGCTTTTGATCAGTTTTGCACCTGCTGTATCGCTGTAATCTTCATCGTCATCGTCGCCACCGTCACCCCAAGATTTGATTCCCGCATAAATAAGAAACAACCCAAAAAGTGTCATTACAACATTGATTCTTACTGCATGACCAAAAACATTCATCTCCGGCAAATATGTTAAGTCAATTAATTCAACTCCAGCAAAAATAAAGATTGCTCTGAAAATAAGTGCCCCTATAATTCCCCAGAATAAAACTTTGTGATGTAAGAATTTAGGCACTTTAAAGAACCCGAAAACGAGGATAAATACGAAGAGATTATCTACCGAGAGTGCTTTCTCAATCCAATATGCCGCTTGATACTGCGTGAATTTTTCCACAGCCAAAGCGTGACTTTGGGGAGATCCATCTGTGTTGAAAACCCAGTAAACCACTCCGGAAAAAACCATTGACAGCGAGATCCAAACAATTGACCAAATGGTTGCCTCTTTGGAAGAAACCTCATGACTTTTTTTGTTGAAAACTCCTAAATCGAGAAGTAACATGATAACAACCGTTATCGCAAATCCCCAGACCAACCCGGGATGCAGTTCTAAAATACTTTGATGTTGTTCCACTTTTAATTTTGTTTATTATATGATAAAAGCAATAGCTATGAAATATACAGCTATTGCTAATTATGATTTGTCTAAAATAATATAATTTCAGATAAATTTTTAATATTCTTACAAATATTTTTGCTGGACAGTCTGAACCGTCTGTTCTAATTTTTTATCTGAAGTAGCATCTCCGATTGCGTTGAATTTCCATTCACCGTTTCTCTTATAAAATACTCCCATCACCATTGAAACATGACCGCTGAAAGATTTATCGTTTGCAATATCGTATTTTGCGAAAACTTCTCTTACGTTTGTTGGAGTTCCTTCATAAATTCTGATCGATGCAAAAGGAATCGTTCCGAAATCCTGACCTCTGTAGCTGTGCAAAACCATCGCAACGTGCTCCACTGCAGGATCTAAGTTTGCAAAATCTACTGTGATTACTTCATTATCCAATCCGTCATCACCGTTTACATCACCTGTTAAATCATCACCACTGTGTTTTACAGATCCGTTTCTAGATTTTAAATTCCCGAAATAGATTACTTCTGTTGCATTCTTGTTTGAATCATACAAAATGCAGCTTCCATCTAAGTCTACTGCTTCTTTTGAAGTTCCACCGAAGAAACTTTTCTTTTCGATTGCACCCCAGTTTATTCCTACACAAGCTTGGGAAAGTGTCGTTCCGTTTTCTTTGGTAAGGTTTATTCTTTGTCCTTTTTGTAAGTTAATAGCCACTATTATATTTTGTTTTTATGTTCGAGTAATTCAAGTAAATTATTTTAACGCAATGTTCGCAGGGATTTTATTACATTCGTTCTGCATATTTTTAGTTCGCAAAGGCGTTTGACTTCGTCGAATCTTCGATTTCACTCAGCAAATGATAGCTGTGCAAATAAAAGCAGAAGTATAAATTAGAATTTATTTACACTTTTTACTTTTTACTTTTTACTTTTTACTTTTTACTTTTTTAATTATTTATATTCAAATTGAGCATTGCCCGAAGAATATTCGTTTCTTCGTTTACATCAAATATTTTGCTCATAATATCAATGCTTTCGAGATTTCTGAGGTAGTCTTTCAGTACCAATTCAACGTCTTCAGAGAGTGATTTTTTCTTAAACTCCATCGTTTCTTCCAAATCTTCGTTCTTTCTTTTCAGCTGATTGATAATTGAAATCTGATTGGATTCATTTTCATTGGTATTTAACGATTCTAAATCTTCATCATCAATTAAGTACATCTTTTTTTCTTCTACATTGAAAACGAAATGCTCATCCGACTGAAAGATTTTAAATAACTCATACTCATCTCTTTCCACACGATAACCGCATACAAAACGAACTTTAAAATTCTGAATATTGAGTTTACCCAACAGTTTTCTTTCAATACAGTAATCCTGATATTGGTAAAACGGAACAGAATTAGGCTTCAGTTTCTCTTCATCAAACTCTGTTCTGTAAAATTCTGCAGCATATTTCTTATGAAAATACAACACATCATTCCAGTTCAGCATGGCTCTGTCTTCTGTAAGATCTTTGTAAAGATTTTTCAGATGTTCAGAAAAAATTCCGCTGTAGATTTTTCTGTCAGTTTCAAAACTGTCGTTCTTTTTTTCTTCGAAAGCCTCAATATATCGGTTATTGATATTAATCTCGTTGATAACAGCCAGCGAATCGTTTTCCTTTTTCTTTTTTATCTTGGTTAACAATTCAATCAGACTGTCGGTGTATTGCAGATGAAAAAGTTCAAGTTTGTTGTAATCTAATGTCTGATTTTCATTAAATAAATTATGAATGATATCCGTTTTGATATAAATCGCAATAATATCAACATTTTCAAAGAAATTAGCCAGAAGTTTAAGCCTTGTTAATCTTCTTTTGCTTTGAGACATTATGATTGTAACCTCCTCATTCACCTTTTTACCCTCTTATTAACCTCTGATGTTTGCTTTTAATTCGTGTTCCAGAGTCTGAAGATCCTGATCCAGTTTTCTTCTGCTTTCTGTACCCTGTTTCTGAATCTGTTTTACTTCATTCAATGTATTAATCAGCATAGCCGTTGTTTCTTTCAACGTTTCAGCTGAGACGATAGTCTGTTCGTTCGCTCTCGCTACATTTCTTGAATTCTGACCAAGACGCTCCGCATTTTTTCTTAGAATATCTTCAGTTGTTTGCGAAACTTTCTGCTGAATTTCGATATTCTGCTGTTGTCTGTGCATTGCAACTGCTAAAGAAAGCTGATTTTTCCAAACCGGCAGAGTCGTTGTTAAAATGGTTTGCGCTTTTTCAGCAATCGAAACGTTGTTATTCTGTACCAATCTGATTTGCGGAAGAGACTGCATCATAATCAAACGTACAACCTTCAAATCTGCCAATCTTCTGTCTAATCTGTTGATAAAATCTCTTTTGTCAGCAATCTGATAATCGGCAAAATTCTGAACATTCGCTTCCATTTGAGCCAATTCCAAAGCAGCTTTTTCCATTCTTAAATTTCCGGCAATCACTAAATCTTCAATGGCTTTAATTGAATTCACATTGCTGTCGAAAATCGTCTGTAAAACCGCATTATCTTTCGTTGAAGTAATAATTCCTGCGTTTACTTTATGCGAAATCTGATCGATATTGCTTGTAATTTTATCATATTTAGCAAAAAGATTATCAACCTGAGTCAGCATTTTTTTCATAAATGGAATTTTGCTTAAAAAACCTTTTACTCCGCCGTTGTTGATTTCATCTACGTCAACGTAATTTAATTCAATCAACAAGTTATTAATTAATTCTCCTACTTCTCCAGAATTCGAACGTCTTACATTTCCTAAAAAGCTATCACTTTGGTTGGCAAGCGTTTTTTGTAATTCTGACCCGAAATTTACAATCGATCCCGGATTTGTTTCGTCAATAGAATTGGCAACAAGTTCGTACTTTGCACGATCCTGTTCCTGCATCTGATTTAAGTTTACATTTCCATCACGGTCGATCAAAACTGCGGGAGCTGCAGGATCAGGCTGTAGCGACTGATTTGTTGAAGGCGTTGGATCAAAACTTTTTAAAGGCTCAATTGATCCTAACGGATCGTTTGGGTTATTCTGCTGATTATCCATAACATTAATTATTGATACATTGATACAAATTTCTCAAGACCTTCTCTTTGCCCGCTTCCTACAGCTTCAAATTTCCATTCTCCGTTTCTGTTGTAGACTCTTCCGAATTCTACGGCAGTTTCGATAGAGAAATCTTCATCCAATTCATATTTCAAAATTTCTTCGTTGGTATCTGTATTAAAAATTCGGATGAAAGAATTTCTTACCTGTCCGAAATTCTGTCTTCTTGTATCTGCATCGTGAATCGTTACCACCACAGAAATTTCTTTTACAGCTGCATCGATTTTAGTTAAATCAATTTTTATTTGCTCGTCGTCACCGTCACCGTCACCTGTAAGGTTATCACCAGAGTGAATCACGGCTTTATCCGGAGACTCTAAATTATTGTAAAAAATAAAGTGGTTGTCTGAAACCAGTCTTTTGTTGTCACCCAATAAAAAAAGTGATGCATCAAGGTCGAAAGCCCCACCTGTAGAAGTATTGTTGACATCCCATCCTAAACCAATCGTAAATTTTGGTGCGTTTATATTTTCTCTCTGTCCTTTCTGTAAATTAATTGCCATAATAGATTTCTGTTTGTGTTAAAGTGTTTATGTTATTTTCGTATTCTTTTATTAAATGATAATTGTTGCTTATTGCAAGCTCTACCAGATCATCAGTATGTTGTTTTTTTACATTTGAGGTAAGATACTCAAAATTTTCGGAATTTAAGCCTAAAATATACTTTACAATTCTCGTATTGAACTGAAAACTTTCTTTAGACATCACATCCACCACATCCTGAACATTTTTCACCGTATAATAATTGAAGAAATTTTCAATTTTCGGGTCGATTTCCAGATTAATCAGTTCGGCATAATACATGAAAAGAAAATCAGCATTCACCGAGTATTGATTAAGGATTTTATTCACCGTATATTCATGACTTCCCGTGATTTTAATATCATCGATAAAAATGCAGAGTTTACCTCTTAAAAAATCTTTATCCAGATAATAGGTATCATTAGCAATCAGACTTTTACGATCTTCAAAACTTAAAGTTCCGTAATCCGTCGTGTACGTGTGATTTCTGTTGATTTTTGAAATAATGCTCGATTTTTTTCCTTTCTGAAAAAGATAGAAATCGAGATGTTTTTTGAAATAAAAACACAGGAAATTGGAAGCGGTCGGGATTGCCATGTACGGACTTGGCAACACCACAATTTCTTTGTCTGTCTCTAATATTTCATGATGATTCGCAATGAAACCATCAAAAAGTTCTTTTGCAAACTTTTCTGCATAAAACTTATCGCCATATTTGAAATAGCTGTATTCTGCAGGCGAGAAAGTAAACTGATCTGCAGAATCTATTTTATGTAAACTATAACGTTTGTTCATAATTATATTTTGTGTTTGAGTAGGTGTGCACTGAATCCGAAATCTTTTGCGCCTTTGTAGTCGGCAATCGGATTATCACCGATATGCAAAATCTTTTCCAATTCCAAATCCTTGTTTTTCACCAAGTTTCTTACTTCCTGAAAGATCATCGGATTGGGTTTTGAGCAGTTGATTTCATCCGAATAAATATGGAAATCAATATACTGATCAAGATTTTCATTCATCAGAAATTTGCGCATCGTGATTCCTTTGATGAAACCTGTGTTGCTGAGAATATTAATTGTTTTTCCCTGATTTTTAATTTCATCAAAAAACTGATGAATATTTTCAAAAATCACAACAGGTTTATATTCTAAGAATAAGTCTTCACTTTTCTGATAAAATTCCTTTAAAATTTCTTTGTTTATTTGTTTTAAATCAACGTTCAACGAAGCTAAGATCAATAAATAAATCTCAAAAGTATCAACGTTACCGCCAATTACTTCATTAATCGAATTACAAAGATCATCATAATATTTTACCGTTTTCGCAACTTCATCTATCGGTTTTTTCACGTCAAAAAATGAAGAAAAAAGCTCAACTCTTTTTGCTTTGAATTCGGGATGAGATTTGATGAGAGTAAGCCAAAGATCAAAAGAAAAATGATCATGGTTCTGAATGTCGATATCTGTTTTCAAAATAATTTAAGTTAATAGATTTAGCTTTTATTGAAAAAGATTTTGTTTAAATGTTACACTGTTTTTAGTCATCGTTTTGTGTTTTAAATTCAATTAAATTCAAAGATAAAATTTTTCATTCAATCTTGATTTTTTTTAAGATTTTTTAAGATTTTTATTAAAGACGATTAAGACCTTATTTTTACTTTTGAAAATATTTTTTTAAAAATTCTTTGCCTTTTAATTTTTTTTTCTAATTTCGCAACCGATTAACAATCAACAATGTCAACAAAAATGATAAATATTATAACTTTAAGCAATCCTATCAGAGCTGTGTACTTTGGTAGCACTGAATATTTATCTGAATAACGATCGTCCTTATAAAAACAAAAATATAACGAAGGCCTATCTGTTCAGATAGGTCTTTTTTTGCTACCCTATTTCAGCTTTTACATTCGAAAAACTTCTGTTGTTCGGTGATAAAGTTTTGAAAATTTTCTTTTAAACTCAAGGTTTTATTAGAACTAAATCTTTGCGTCAAAAAATTCAAAAAAAACATCAATCAACATTATTTTAGAAGTTTAAAAAATCAAAAATTTAAATTTAACAAAATGAAATACAATACACGAAATATAGGGATTATAGCACACGTCGACGCCGGCAAAACGACATTAACTGAAAGATTACTTTATTATACCGGAATGATCCACAAAATAGGAAACGTAGATGAAGGAAATACTACAATGGATAAAGACATTCAGGAGAAAAACCGAGGAATTACCATTTCATCGGCTGCAATTTCTACTCAATGGAAAAAAGATCAGAATGTTTTCAATATCAACATTATTGACACTCCGGGTCACATTGATTTTGCGGTAGAAGTTGAGCGTTCTTTAAGAGTTTTGGACAGCGTTGTTGCGGTTTTCTGCGCTTCTTCGGGAGTTCAGCCACAAACGGAAAACGTCTGGTTCCAAGCGGAAAAACATGGAATTTCCAAGATTTGTTTCATTAATAAAATGGACAGAATCGGAGCTGATTTTTTTGCTGTTTTAAATGAAATAAAAACTAAATTGAATGCAGTTCCTTTGGCTTTACAAATTCCAATCGGTGCAGAAGACCAATTTGAAGGCGTCATCGATTTAATAAAACAAAAAGCGTTGTATTGGATCGATGAAAACGGAGAAACCATTATTGAGAAGGAAATTCCTGAAAATCATAAAGCGGAAGCTGATGAATTCAGACTCAAATTAATGGAAATTTTAGCCGAATTTGATGAAAATTTCTTTGAAAATTTCATAGATTCTGAAACGATAATTTCTGAAGAAATGATTTTTGAAGCGATCCAAAGAGCGTGTCAATCCAGAGCGATTGTTCCTGTTTTATGCGGTTCTGCCTTCAAAAATAAAGGAGTTCAGCCTTTGCTTGATGCGATCGTAAGTTATCTTCCTGCTCCGAATCAATTACCTTCTATCAAAGGAAAAGATGCGAAAACGGAAGAAACAATCGAGCTTGAAAGAAATGAAGAAGAAACTTTTTCAGGATTGGTTTTCAAAGTCGTGATTGATAAACACATGGGCAAATTGGCGATGCTGAAAATTTATTCAGGAAGTATAAAATCGGGTGATACAGTTCAGAATGTGAGAACGGATGAACATTTCAGGATTTCAAGGATTTTGCAGATGCAGTCGGACAAAACCACAACGATTGAAGAAGGAAAAGCAGGTGACATCGTGGCTTTAACCGGAATAAAAGATGCGAAAACCGGAGATTCTTTATCAGGTCTTGAAAAACCTATCTTGCTTGAATCCATTACGATTCCCACTCCAGTAATTCGGGTTTCGATTGAACCTAAAACAAATGCTGATGAGAAATCTTTCGGCTTGGTTTTATCGAAAATTCAGGAAGAAGATCCGTCGTTGGTTGTTGAAAGAGACAAACAAACGGGAGAAACTTTGTTGAGCGGTTTGGGTGAATTACATCTTGAGGTTACTTTAGAAAAGATACGGTTGAATCACGGCATTGAAATTAACCAAGGAAAACCTAAAGTTTCGTACAAGGAAATTTTAACTGAGACCAAAAAACACAGGGAAAAATTGGTTAAACAAACTGGTGGAAGCGGACAATTTGCAGACATTACATTTGAAATCGGACCTAGAGATGATAATGAAACCGGTTTGGAATTTATTAATCAGATAAAAGGCGGTGTTATTCCGAGTGAATATATTCCGTCGATTGAAAAAGGGTTCAGAGAAGCGATGGAACATGGTACTTTAAGCGGAAACCCTTTGGAAAGCATGAAAATTACGCTTCTGGACGGGTCGACTCACTCTGAAGATTCCAAAGCTCTTGATTTTGAGCTTGCTGCCAGAGATGGCTTCAAAGGGGTTGCAAAAAGTTGCAAGCCTAAACTTTTAGAACCCATTATGCAGGTTGAAATTCAAAGTATTGAAGAATATACCGGAGTCGTGACCGCCGACATCAATAAACGAAGAGGAATGATCACTTCGATTGACGAAAAATCAGGAAGAAAAATTTTCACTGCAGAAGTTCCTTTGGCTTCTACTTTTGGATATATTTCTGATCTGAGAACGTTGACGAGCGGTAGAGCTTCGATCAGCATGAAGTTGTCGCACTATGCTTTGGTGCCCGATTTCATTGCGAATACATTAGTAACCTAAAAAACGAGGGCTGTAAATTTATTTTGCAGTCCTTGTTTGGTTTATAATGTTATCTTTTCTCTCTCGGATTTTGCAGAGTGCGCAGATATTTTTTGTTTCCCACAGATTGCTCGGATTTTAACAGATGTTTGCGTGGTAATTTTAAACTTTTATCATTCAGCTTCCAACATCCAGCAAAATTATTTGCCACGAATTTCACTAATTTTCACGAATATTTTTGCAATACTCTTCTAAGTTTACTTAATCCAACACCAAACCCAAATAAACTCTCAAATACTCCCACTCTACAATAAGCCTACTTCTCAGGCATTACTTTATACGTCGGGTCTTCCTGAATGTTTACCTCGATTACAGCTTCAGCGTTTTTTAGCATTTTGATTGAATCTTCGCTTAAGTGTTTCAAATGTAATTTCTTTCCCTGTTCTGCATATTTTTTTGAAAGCTTATTCACTGCATCAATTGCGCTCATATCGACTATTCGGCTTTCTTTGAAATCGATAACGACTTGTTCGGGATCGTTTGTGGGTTCAAATTTATCTGTAAAAGTAGTGACAGAACCGAAAAATAGAGGTCCGAAAATTTCGTAGTACTTAATTCCATTTTCGTCAATATACTTTCTGGCACGAATTCTTTTTGCGTTATCCCATGCAAAAACCAGGGCTGAAATAATGACACCAACCAAAACTGCCAAAGCTAAATTATGAAGAATAATGGTAATTAAGGCAACCGTCATTCCGACAAAAATATCTGATTTAGGCATTTTATTGACAATACGAATCGAAACCCATTGAAAAGTACTGATCGCAACCATCATCATTACTCCAACCAAAGCCGCCATCGGAATTTTTTCGATAAACGGAGCTCCGACTAAAATGATAATTAGAATAGTAATTGATGCAATAATTCCGGAAAGTCTGGCTCTTGAGCCGGCATTTAAGTTCACCAAAGTCTGTGCAACCATTGCACAACCACCCATTCCGCCGAAAAAACCGTTGGTAATATTGGCTAAACCCTGAGCAACTGATTCCTTATTTGCACTTCCTTTTGAATTGGTGATTTCGTCGACCATTGATAAGGTTAATAATGATTCTATTAAACCAACTCCTGCCATAATTAAGGCATAAGGAAAAATAATTTGTAAAGTTTTTAATGAAAATGGAATGCTTGGAATATGAAAATTGGGTAAGCTACCACTAATGTGAGCGATGTCTGCAACGGTTTTCGTATTGATTCCAAAACCTAAAACGACTCCGAAAACAACTAAAATAGCAACTAAAGAAGCCGGAATAACTTTGGTTATTTTTGGAAAAAAATAGACAATCGCAATCGTTAATACAACCAATCCCGACATTATAAATAAGGAAGAACCCTGAAGCCAGCTTACCGCTCCGTTTGTATCGATAATTTTAAATTGTTCGACCTGCGCCATAAAAATAATAACCGCCAAACCGTTTAAAAAGCCATACATAACTGGCTGCGGAATTAATCTTACAAATTTTCCCAGCTTGAAAATTCCAACCAACATTTGGAAAATACCCGCAAGAATGACTGTTGCGAAGAGATATTCTATTCCGTGAGTTTTAATTAAAGCAATCAGAACGACAATGGTTGCTCCTGCTCCACCAGAAACCATTCCTGGTCGTCCGCCTAAGATTGCGGTGACCAATCCCATCATGAAGGCGGCGTACAAACCTGTCAATGGAGAAAGACCAGCTAAAATTGCAAATGAAAGCGACTCTGGGATCATCGTCATTGCGACGGTAAGACCGGCAAGAAGTTCATTTTTATAATTAATTTTCTTCGAAAAGTCGAATAAAGACAATACACCCATTTTTAATATTATAATATTGACAAGAAAAATAGAAATTACTTATTAAAATAAAATAAAGTACATTTATAAACCATCATTCATTTTTCAGAGAGTATAATTTAATCCTAAATTTTCTATTCGACAAAAATACTGCTTACGATTTACTTATCAATTCATGAAGTACAATTTTCATCAAAGAATGAATTGTATGTCATTGGAAATCTACAAGAAAGACAATATATGGATTACTATTTTCTTTCATTCAGGGCATTTTAACAGACTCTTTTCAAAATAAATTAAATATTATTAATATTAATAAAAAACTTTAATAGTGATTTATTGATTATTTTTTCTTAATTTTGAAACACAAACAAGGCAAATATTAATGCATATTTGAATTTTGAGTAAAAATATTATGTTAAATAATTGATTATTACGCTAAAGTAGTATTTTAATATTGTAAATCTTGGATAAGTATGTATTAAATCACTATTTTGAGTATTAATACAACTTTAAAAACATTATTTGAGACAATAACTAAATATACAGACTTGTTTCACCCACCAATCACAAAAACACAAATTGCTGAAAATCATATTTTTACAGTTAATAAATAATTTAACATTGTAAAGTAGTGAGACAGCCTGAACTTTGAGCATTTTCAAAACAAAAAAGAAATAATTCCCAAATATTTCTTATCCGGCTCTGCAAACTATCTATTACTCTTTAAATACGATTAATTTAAAAATAAGTTATTATTAGTAAATGTTATATAAAAATATACATATAGGAAAGTACATTAAGGAAATGGTAGATCACAAAAATATACCGATCGAAAGAATCTGCAATTTTCTTGGTAAAGATGAAGAGTTTGTTGAAAATGTATATGAAAGTCAGTCTATAGGAACTGACATTTTACTGCGATGGAGCAAACTGCTCGAATATGATTTTTTCAGATTATACAGTTCGCATCTCATTTTATATGCTCCACCGGCTGCAGCAAATAAAAGCACCACCCCCAAGAGTGATACCACCCCACAATTCAGAAAAAACATCTACACCCAGGAAATCAAAGATTTTATCCTGAACAGAATTGAATCCGGAGAAATGACTCAGGCTGAAGTGATCAAAGAATATTCGTTCCCAAAAAGCACTCTGCATCGCTGGATTCAAAAGAAAAGATAACCACCAAAACATTATATTTTATGAGACCTAATTACAACAGAATTTATCAGGATCTCCTGAAAATGAATCATCCCGAAAAGCTGGAATGCCCGAAAGTGCGCGAACAGCTACAGAAACTTGATTCTACAGAAGAGGTTTTAAAGCTGAACGAACGTCTTTTCAAGCAATGTAAAGAGACAGCAAAAACTAATCAGCAACTTAAAACTTATGACAAGAAAACCATGCTGAAACTTCTGAATTATCAGAAAAAACACAATCTTTCTACAAGTTTTATGTCTAGAAAATACAACATTAGCCGCACGACATTTTCTAAATGGAAAAAAATTCTTGAAAAAGAATTGGCTAATTAAAATAAAAAAACACTGCATTTTTGCAGTGTTTTTTTTGATTAATTCCGGCGGAGAACGTCTTTTATACCGTCAAGACCTTCACTGAACTGAGCCAATAAAGCAATCACTTGCGTCATTCTGTCGTTATCACCGAGACCTTTTATCATTTTATTTTTGGCAAAAGTTTTTTTAATTTCTTCCCATCTTTGCTTTTCATCTTCGGAAATCAGATTCATCAATTCTTTTAGTTTCAGCATATTCGATTCGGCTCCGGTTGTTAAAGTCTGAGACTCATTCTGATAATGATTTAAAACAATCTGAGTCACTTCTTCATCTTTTAAAATGGGCTGTATCTGCGTGATCAGCTTATTCATATTTCGGTATGATCCCTGCAGTTTGAAAGACGGTTCATTTCTGTATTCATCAGACATTGCAGCGGAAGCGATGTACTGTTTATTCACTTTTAAAACAACATCTCTCACCTTCAACGTGTTTTCTAAAACCTTTCTGAAATCTGAAATTTCATTTGAACTGAAGTTTCCTACTAAATCTACATTCGGCGAATTGGATTGAATACTGTCGTAAAGATTGTAAAGATTCTCCATACCGAACTGAGTCAGGCGAGTAAGATAATCGTTAGACATTAAAGCGTTTTCAATTAAACTTAAATCAAACAATTCAGTTTTACTGCCCGAAATTTCTCCCAAATTATACGTATCGGAACGGTTTGCCAACATATCCGGAATTTTGAATTTTTCACCGCTTTCCGTATATGGATTTCCGGCCATCACCAAACAGAAACGTTTTGACCTTAAATCATAAGTTTTGCTTTCACCATTATAAATTCCTTCAATTTTTCGTTGTCCGTCGGCTAAAGAAATGAATTTCTGCAAAAACTCAGGATTACAATGCTGAATATCATCAAGATACAACATGACATTATCCCCCATTTCCAAAGCCAAATTCAGTTTTTCGAGCTCCTGTTTTGCTCCTGCATTTTTGGCTTCATTCGGATCTGTAGAGACAATATCGTGACCGATTGACGGACCGTTTATTTTCATAAACACCAATCCCATGCGGTCTGCCATGTATTCCATCAAGGTAGTTTTTCCATAACCCGGAGGTGAAACGAGAAGTAACATTCCCATTCTGTCGGTACGCTTGTCGGTACCGACGGTTCCTAATTGTTTTGCCAAATTTGCTCCGATTAAAGGAAAATACACCTCGTTGATTAACCTGTTTCTTACAAACGAACTTAAAACCTGAGATTTGAAAGTATCGATTTTCAGGGCTTTCTTCTTGTCATTGACCCATTTTGCTTTTAATTCCTGAAGCTGTTTGTATTTTGGAACCACCACTTCATTGAAATTGGATAAACGGAAACTGAATTCATAATAATTCAAAGCATAATCTACATCTTTTTCTAATGATTTTAAACCCTTTAAAACAGTTTCATAAGCGATATGAAGAATATTTTTAGCATCAAAATTCTGCGTTACGAAAAATACGGCTGTTTCTTTTTTAACATCATCTTCAAATTTTGATTCTGAATTAAATAAAAATGCATTCAAAGCACTTTCCGCAATGGAAAAACAAGCTGCAGGATATTGTTTTAAAGCATTCAGCTGGTCTACAAACTCTAAATCTTTTCCTTTTTCCTTTAAATCTTTTAAAAATGATTCATACAGTAAACCTGCTTTTTCAGAAACCAGAAACGCTGATTTATTTTCTCTTTTAAGATAAATGGCAACATTCAAATAATTTACGTCAGCAAAAAGATGATTGTTTTGAGCAAACAATTTTATTTCACCCGATAATTCTTCATTGAGAAACTGAAAACCTTTATCTGTTGTAAATGATTTTGAAATTAAATTCGCTGCTTCAAACTGCTTTTGATAATATTCTTTTTTTTCTTGATTCAGAAAATACCAAAACAACTGCGCCAAAGCTCTTTCGGATGACGTAAACTGCATCAATCCCAACTCATTGTGCATCTGCTGAAGTTTCGAAACAATCGTCAACGCATCCTCGTCATGAATTCCTTTCACCAGACCTTCTCCAAAATGCTCAGTCATAAACTGCTGAATTGCATTTCGGTTTTGCTCTTCGGTATTGATATTTTTATTTTGCGAAAAAACATTCCAAGCCAAATATTCAAACCTTTTTACATGTTGATTTTCGGAAACATATTCCTGATTCCAGACTTCTTTGTACTCTGAAATGGCTTCAAAATTTAACGGCTCATAAAATCCAGTTCCTGTTAAATGATAATAATACCGGGCATTTCTCATCACCAAAGTCAGGTCTAATTTTTGACGGTTGACCGCAAATTTATAATCACCCAAAGCAATCACACTGTCTCCGTCTGCATAGATTTCCTTTTTATCTTTAAGCTTTCTGACCGATTCCTGCTGCGAAGTTTTCAGCAAAGTCTGAATTTCTTCCGCTTTTGCAGAATCCTCCATTTCCATCAACTGTCTCGAAATATCTCGAACTTTTTCTACCATTAAATCGGTTGCAAAATATCCGTTGATTTCGTTTTCTGAATCAAAAGATTCAGATTTTGTCTGAATAGATTTTAAAATTCGTTGTGCAGAATCGTATAAACTTTGAGTACGCTTATTTCTGGATTCCGTTAACTGAACTCTTTTATTTTGAAAATGACCATAAACTTCTTCTCGCTTTTCGCCAATATTCTGGATAAACTCATCAAAATCAACGAACTTGGTTTCCATTTCTTCCAGTTGAATGGAAAGTTTAGTCAAATATTCATCACATTTTTCTGGAGTTTGAGAAAGCTCCAGAAAATTGATAACAGACTGATCAAACAAGGTCATCTGCGCCTGAAAATCAGCAGACAATTCTTTACCGGAAATCTCTCTTTTCCTTTTTGATAATTCTAAACGCTCCTGATTTAATCTCGCAAAAATCACCGAGATATTTTCAATAATCTGCGTAGATTGCGAAGTGTCTTCAATTTTTAAATTATTGACAATATCTACTAAAAGCTCGAGCTGTGAAGACAAATTGGTAATTTCTTCTTCAATGGTTTTAGCATCAATCGCTTTCTGCAAATTGATGATATTTTCAGAAATCTGCTGTGCTCTGTTTTGATAAGGAAGCAGCGCATCATCCTGAAGCAGAAAGTTTACACAGGCATTCGAAAGTTCTTCAGATCTTTCAGCCAATGATTTTTCCAAAGAATCGAGAACGACTACATCTACATATTTTAAACCCCTTGCTCCGGTAATTTCACCACGCAAAGCCCTGATTTGGGAGAGCATGTCGATATATTCCGTTAATTGAGAATAGTTGATTCTTTTGGTATCCTCTAAAATTTTCTCACAGGCTGTTTTGATTTTTTCAACGGCTTCCCCTGTATTTTTCTTCTGTTCAACAACTTTTTCATATTCATTGATTGCTGAATGAGCAATATTTCGGATTTCTTTTAAAGGCTGATCGAGATTTTCAACCTCATCATCTCCAAGAAAATAATATGCATCTAAAATGGTCGTGGAAAGTTTAACGACATCATCGTACAGTCCGCTGTAAGAATCTTTTTTATTTAAAAGCGTAATCAGTTCCTGACTCTCCGCCATGACTCTCACAATATCTTTATTCCCGATTTTGTAAAGAAGCGTGTCTGATTTTTCCGTATTCGGAAGCAACTCTTTAGAATAGGGAGTCTGCCAGACTTGGGTTAAATGATGCTTCGTCGTTTCTACACTTTCTCTTAAATAGACCAATTTTCCGTTATTTAAAACGGAATATCCGCTACAACGAATCGGTGTTTCAATCGTTTGGGTAATAATATTATACGAAATCAGCTGATAATTATTTGTTTTATCATCGTAGAAAACATACATGAAATTTTCACCATTCGGCTCCTGAATCGTTTTCAGATAATGTAGTCGGTTGACGTCCTGAGAAATCACTTTTAAACCTCCCGTCTGCAAAGCATAACCGTTTGAGAACAAGACGCCTTGATTTTCCGGAAGCAATACTGCTGAATGTTTTAAAGTATCAACTCTTGAAACCGCTTTCTCTTTGTGATTGTAAATAAAATATCTTTCGGTTTCCTGATAAGGTTTGATTTTAAATAAAACCAAATTATCAAGGTCACAAAAATGAATTTCCGCATCATCGAGATTCTGATCTTTATGAATGACATCTTCAGAATAAATTCCTTTTCCGGTGTCGGTATTGTCTTCGATTTTTATCGTGATGTCGCCACCGATCGATTCTACAAAAACTTTATCAGCCAAAGAAACGTGAGGAAATTTTCCGCTTCGCTGCATATCTCTGGTTGCTTTTGTCCATGCAAAACCATGTTGCGGCGGATACGTTACTTCCGAAGCACTTCTCGAATCAACATAAGTCAGCCGATTGTCTTTAATCAGCCATTTGAATGCTTTAATATCCGATGGACTTTCAGACAACTGGAAAACCATGTACAAATAGTTTTCGGTAAAATGAAAGCGTGCAAAAAAGGTGTTTCTGTAATATTTATACAGGTTTTTGAATTCCTCAATAAAAATTCCATCTCCGATTAAGGAAGAATCCTGTGGTTCAAAACGGTCGCTATTGATTTTATAGATTGAAAAAACATCAGTGATATTAATCTCTGTCTGCAAACCCAAATGCGCATTAGATCCAAAAATCAAAATATCTTTCAGTGAAAAAATATCTTTAGCAACGCAGTTGTGCTCCGTAGAGATTCTTTCGTTGGCGATGAGTGAAAAATCTACTCCGCCGAAAATCTCTTTACGGTTTTCATTCAGCTTCTGAAGCCTTTGAATGAGGTCGTTTTTCTGCTCATTCAGACGGTTCTGTATGATTTCGTATGTCCCTGAATTTAATTGTTCTGACATATTTTTTTGTTTGATGTTATTCTTTGAGATGATTTATTTTTAACGCAAAGTTCGCAAAGATTTTTTTTAAAATATTGTGTGTAATTTTTCGTTCGCAAAGGCGTTTGACACGTCGAATCTTCGATTTCACTCAGCAAAGGCTTTGATTAAGTTGTTGAAAATAAGTTTTGGCTAAAGCCAAATGAATTAATCTTTTTTGTGAACGGGCTAAAGCCCGTTCCTATTGAATTTACTGTAAATCTAAATTACGTTTAGATTAAAAAACTCTCAAAGCATCATTGAAAATCACACAATGAGAGTTTTACAATATAATTTAATAAAATTTGATTTCTTATTCTATTTTAATAGGATTTTATATTCTTTAAAAGGCTGTTCCTTCGGGACTTCGTACAACTTTCAATTATCTGATTGGCTTTTGGTCGATGCCTAAATTTCTTGCCATATCCATTGCTCTATCGAGAAGACCTCTTTCCTGCTGATTGGCAACTCCGTTTAATTTGAAAATAAGACTTGCTATGCTCATGTTTTTGATATCTTCGGAAGAAACGTTGTATTTTTCAACCATATTCATTACTTTTTCAATAATGTTTTCGCCGTTACCTAAAAGATTTTCTTTGACCAATGTTGCGTTTTCACTGTGACTGATAAATTTATCTAAACCTTTTCCGGCAGAAACCTGACGAATCACATTATCAAAGAATGTGTTATCTCCACCAACAATATCAATTTTTGCAGATTTGAATGCTTCCGCTAAAACTCCGGCCTGAGCCTGTGCAATATCTTTCTGAATTGAGATTTGAGCCAACTCCACTTCTTTCTCTTTTGCTAAAGTCAATCTGAACTCTTCGTGATCTTTTCCAGCATCGTTTAGTTTTTTCATCGCTTCTGCTTTTTCGGTAATTCCCGCCGCTTCTGCCAAAGCTTTCTCTTTGATGACTTCTGCCTGAGCAATTCCTTCTTTCTTTACTGCATCTGCTTTTTTCTCGATAACAACCGCTTCCACAATTCCCTGTCTTTCTGCTGCGTCAGCTTTTGCATGAAGAACCTGAGCTTCGGATAAGCCAACCGTTGCTTCTTCTTTTGCTTTTGCGTCAGCAATAATTTTTCTTGCTTCAGCTTCTTTTTCAGCAGCATCTCTTTTCGCCTGAGCTTCGATAACATATTTCTGAGCATCTTTTTCAGCAGCTAATTTTCTTGCTTCTGCAGCTTTGGTTTCCTGAATCAATTTTTTTTCAGCTTCCTGAGTTGCCAAAGTGATTTCCACCTGCTTTGTTCTGTCGGCAGTTTTGAAAGCTTCCAAGTCTTTAATCACTTGTTGCTCCTCAACCACTGTTTTTTCCATGGTCAAACGCTCACGGATCGCATCCTGAATATTTTTCTTTTCTAATTCTATTGCTTTTTCTTTTTCAATCTGAGCCAGAGAAACTATTCTTTCTCTTTCGGTCGCTTCCAACATTTTGTCTTTCTGCACTCTTTCCGTTTCCACCAAATCGGCACGTTCTTTATTTTTAGCAGCAATAACAACCTGTCTTTGCTTATTTTCTTCTGCAATCTGAAGTTTTTCTTCGGTTGCAATTCGAACAGTTTCGTATTTCAAACGTTCTTCTTCATCAACTTTCAGAATTTCAGCATTTTCACGAGCTCTGATATTAGCAACTTCTCTTTTTTGAGATTCTTCTTTTTCGGCCAACTGTTTTTCCAGTTCTAAAATCGCTTCACGGGCTTCAACATTCTGCTTTGTGATTGTTTTTTCTTCATCTCTGCGAACCTGATTGGCTTTAATATTTTGAGTCGCCGTTAATTCAGTAATTTTTTTAATCCCTTCAGAATCAAGGATATTATCTTTATCTAAATTCTCGATTTTCGTCTGCTCTAAATAATCGATCGCACAGTCATCCAAAACATATCCGTTCAAATCTGTTCCGATGATATCTAAAATTTCCTGACGGAATTCGCTTCTCGCTTCGTACAGTTCTATAAATTCAAATTTTTTACCGACTGTTTTCAATGCTTCCGAAAATTTAGCCTCAAATAATTCTCTCAGAGTATTGATATCCGAAGCTCTCTGACAACCAATCGTCTGGCCAACATTCACAATATCATCCACCGATTTATTAACCCTGATAAAAAAAGCTACCTGAATGTCGGCTCTCATATTATCTTTACAAATCAATCCCGCTCTACCTTCTCTGGCAATTTCAAGTTTTTTAACGGAGATATCCATTGATTCCATTCTGTGAATAACCGGAATCACAATTCCCGCATTGAAGAACACTTTCGTACCTCCATAACCTGTTCTCAAAACAACAATTCCCTGAACGGTTTTTTTATACATTGATAAAATCCAGAAAATTAACCCTATGGTTGCCACCACAATGACAACGATTCCTACAATTAAAGGTGTATTCATATTTTTATAGTTTATTTATTTTTAATTTTAATTTTTTAACGCAGAGGCCGCAAAGTTTTTTTTATTATTACTCTGCATATTTTCGTTTGCAAAGGCGTTTGAATGCGTCAAATCTTCGATTTCACTCAGAAAAAGGACTACTTTCTTACAACTTGCTTTGTCATTCTGTAGAAATCCAAATAATAACTTTCGATATGCTGAGATTCCTGCGGAATGACAAACACTCTGTTACAGAATAATAGTAGAAATCTTATTTGTGATTTTATTTTTAAAATTTAATTTCCTTTGCTACATAATAATATTTTCTTCCAGCCGCTTCGTCAACGATATATACTGTTGTTCCGTGTTCGATTCTTTCGCCGCCTTTACTTTTTACCATTAAAGTCATTGGATCGCTTCCGATAAAAACTTCGAGAATTCCTATTTTACTTCCATGAATTGTTGATTTCATTCTGCCCTGTCTTCCTAAAAAGTCATGCGAAACCTCACCTTTATGATTGATTTCTCTGAAAAAGGGATTAAGTGGTTTTAAAATCCATTTCGTTAACAGCATACTTATTACAAACATCGGAATAACCAAGAGTGCTGAAACCCAGATTTCAAAAGAAGCAAAAACTTCGAGATAAATTGAACCCAACCAGGTAAGAAAAAGTGATATGGTGAGAAAATATGTAATCGGAACAATATCGAGGTTCAGGAATTTCAAGAACTGAATCCATGCAGAAGGATCATCAGGAATATGAACATGACCATCAGGCGCGCTTGTGTCAATATCTAAATCAGCATCAAGTCCGATATCAATATCCAAACCTGTAACAATCGTAAAAAGCCAATAAATAACCGCCAAAATAAGCAGCACACTTAAAACGGTGTTGACCGGCGAAAAAGCTGTTGTTAAAAATTCCTGAAGGGTCATACGTGATGTGTTTTTAAAGTTTTAATTATTAGTAATGAATATCCATTTTAGATTAAATATCTATTACAAATCAATCTAAATAATAAATTTTTATAGCTAATCATTTTCGATTGTACACAAATATAATAAAATTATTTATAATTGCAAATATTATTAGCAATTTAATTAAAATTTATCTTACATTTGCAAAAAAGATTAGAACCCATGAGTTTTTTTGGAGCTAATATTAAAACAATAAGACAGGCAAAAGGTTTAAGCCAACAAGCTTTCGCAGATTTATTTGAGTTGAACAGAGGAGTTATCGGAGCCTATGAAGAAGGGCGTTCCGAACCTAAAATATCAACACTACTCACTGTAGTTCATTACTTTAATCTTGATTTAGATAAATTCTTAACCGTTCCTTTAACTGTTGATGATTTAAACAAGCCTGAAAACTTTGAAAAATTTCAATTGTCTTTTAACACAGAATTACCTTATCAGGAAAATAATATTGAAAACAACACTAAATATAATTCACTGCAAAAAGCATTAGCAAATATCGATTTAATCTATGAATTCACCGAAAACACATTGCTTTTATCGAATTACAACATTGGCGACTATCTATTTTTGGTGAAAGCGAATATTAGAGAAGAAAATTCTGAGACCTTACTCATCAAAGAAAATGGAAATTTAAAGTATTTTTCGGCAATTCAGGAAGAATTTAGTTCAGAAAAAGAGATTTATAAAATAGCAGGATATCTCTCATTTGACCAAAAAAATATCCTCTCCAATATTTTGGAAAGGATTGAAGTTCTTGAGCGAAGAGTTAAATAAATACAAAACTATCTACTTTCTTTTTTCGAAGTATTTCTAATCAGAAAAAAGATTGAGAATAAGAAAGTAATAAGATAAACAATCCCTAATCCTACATTTTCAAAAGTCATTGTTTTGAAATCAAATTGCTTCCACAGAGCAATTCCTACAATAATAGCGATAATGGCAAAGAAGAAGGTGCCACTTTTTTTATTTTCCATAATGTTATTATTTTATTTTTTTATCTCACAAACTTATGACTAAAAAAACACAAAACATCATTTCTTTTTATAAAAAAATCCTTTCCAAATTTTAGAAAGGATAAGATTAATAAAAGGTAAAAAACGAGAAAAGAGCGGGGTATGTCATACCGGAATCGAACCGGATAGCTTTGCCGGAATAACCGACTTCGCTATTCCTCCCCTATGTGGACGAAGGAACTTTTCTCTACGACACTTATATTTTAAAACAAGGCAACAACCAAAAAGCGTAATGTCGTGCTCTAACCATCTGAGCTACTCTTCCTATATAATTTTGTGTTTTGAAAATGTGGAAGAGGCGGGATTCGAACCCGCGACCCCGTCGTGATGAGCGAAGTAACACTATTCTACGGCACTTGTTTTTATTTAAAAATAAAAAAAGAGGTAAAGGGCAAGAAAACTACATAAACCGTTTTCAGGTTTATTTTGGAGTTGAACCAAGATCATAAGATTTACCGAAGTAAGTTTTCTCTACGACACTCTTTATTTTCACCAAGGTAAATTTCGTACAGACACTTATGGCTTACATCCTACCGTTAGACGACTGTTCTCACAGGCGGGACTTGAACCTGCATCTTAAGCGTGACGAAGTATTTCTGTACTACGACACTTGATATTATAATTTATTAAAAAAGGCGAAAGGCGAAAAGACAGACATGCACCCATTCCTTACTATTATTCGGGAAATTGCACTTTTGTATAGATTTTGAGGTCTAAATTTTAATCGAAGTAAGACTTTTCTACGGCACTCTTTATATTTAAATCAAGGTAAAAATTATAGAATCTTCCGTGCATTTGCTCTACCTTCTGAGCTACTTCTCCTTTTCGAGAGAAAAGGCAGGACTCGAACCTGCGACCCAATGTTTACTCAATCTCGAAGTATGATTCTAAAACGACACTTGATTTTTATTTTTATAGTTTCAATGTTATGATATTTAAAATCGAGCAAAAATTTAAAAGAGGCTTTTTCAATTTGGACTCGAAGGAACTCTTTCTTACGGCATCGATTATTTTTTAAAGTAAGGTAAAAAATTCAAATAGATACTTACTGACAGAGTGATACCATTACACCATTTCGAATTTCGGAAACAGGATTTGAACCTGTATTGCTGTCCCTTAAACGAAGAAATTCTATTTTACGACACTCACTTTTTTAAATTTTTATGGTTATTATTTTTTGATGGAGCAAAATTATTGCATTAGTGCGCATTCTTTTTACGCAGTTAATATTTTATTTTTTAATTTGTTCGTTTTGCCTTGAAGCAAAAGAATCAAAAATTCAAGACTTCTAAATTGATTTTACTCCTATTCTTTTTGTCATTGCGAGGAATGAAATGACGAAGCAATCTCTTTAATCACAAAGATTCCACGCTCCACTTCGTTCCGCTCTGAATGACAAACTAACTGTTAATTAAAACATTGCACTTTCCTAGCCCCGATTGCAACGACATCCTTTTTCTGAATTGGCTTTGAAAAAAAGCGTTGGCGAAAAAGATATAGTGAAAAGCGGGAAATAGCTCCTAAATTATTTAAGCTTGAAAATCATTCATCATTCATCATTCATCATTTATAATTAAAGCAGTGCCTTTTACAGCACTACTTTTTTAATCATTTCTACCGCTGATTTTCGGTCTTCCAAAGCATTCAGTACATCGAAAATCTTGTCGGACCAACCCGCGATAAGGTATACATCATTTTTTCTGACATCCAACGGCTGTTTTCCGTAACCTGCCAAATCAAAAATATACAATTTTGCATTTGGGTTGAAACTTTTGTATTGATTCCATGAGTTTTCAAAAGAATTTCTACCTCCGTTGCTATCCCAAAGCTGAGCATCGGTGAACAACATTACTTTATCCACTTTTTCACGTCTGTTTAGCAAATCTTCGATCACCAAATAACCGTTTGTGGAGTAACCAACCTCACCTTCTCGCTTGTAGAAGGCATCTACATTTCTCAGAATACCGTTTTTAGGCATCGGAACTCTTTTCCAAGTGTCACCAAACATACCTGAAATCACGTTTTTGCATTGTGACTGCAACATCATCGACATCAACAAACCAATATCGTACAACAAGACTTTAGATTTCGGAGAAACAGGCTGTTGCATCGAACCGGAAACGTCTGCTGCGATCACCACCGAAGTATCGAAACCAAAACCTTTGATATTTTTTGCACTTACCATCACCGCATCTTCCAATGCTTCCAAGATTGATGACAAGTAAGGTGAATCGATCGTTTTCAATTCTCTATACCCCGCCAAAAATCTGAATGGCAATTGTTTAGAGTTTCTCACCGCTTTTTCATCCGACAAATAATTGCACACTTTGTACATCGCATCTGATGAAACGTTGGCTTCTAAGATATTTCGTAAGTTTCTCAAAGTTGCCATATAACCCAGTTTATTGCTGAAAATCAGTTCTTCCCATTTGTTTTTGAAAGCTAACTTTTTTTCTGCTTCATCAGCAAATTTTGTCTGACCCAACACTGAAAGTTCAACTTCCCAAGTGTATGGAGTTTCCAACGAGTCGTTCACGATTTTGTTGAAAATAGCCTGTTGATTTTCGTCTTTTGCTTTTGGGTGAACTAAGAATAAAGCGTCTTTCAAAGTAACCTCAGCTTTTCTGTTGTATTTTGCGAATTGGTATTCATCAAATTTATTGAAGGATTTTACCAAACCTTTCTGGATTTGTTTTGAAAGTTTGTTTAGTTTTTTCAGATCAGTTCTTTCGTTTGCCAATTGGTAATACGCCAACAATTCTGTGATTTCATCCGCTCTTTGGATCACTCCGTCAACGGTTCTACTTACCAAGTCTGTACCCGAAGTTTGTTTTGCCAATTCGGTTGTCAAAACCAATGGAACTGAACGTAAGTACATATCTTTTCTTGCATAAACCGCCAATTTTGCAACGAATTCAGGATCGTTTTTCTGAATCAGAGACTGGATTCTCCCCAATCTGTCATTACCTTTTTCATAGGTTGTGTTTGATAATCCTGTTGTAACAACAGCACTGTATAGTTCTTCTGCAGGCGTCATTGTGTACGCTTTTGCACCTTCGTAGTTGGTCACTACTCTATTTTCTTTTCTTAAAAAATTAAATTTCATGGTTACTGTTTTTATTGTTAAACATTTGGAAGATTATCACTTCCTCTCTGATTTCTTATGCAAAGTAAGGATGGTATTGCGCAGTGTTTTTGCGTAGTAAATATTTTTGTGAAAAAGTTTTAATTTTTTTGATTAATTAATCGCTGAATAGTTTTCAAACATCACAATACCATAAAGTTTGTCATTCCGTAGGAATCTCGGTTTCATTATTAAAAGTATTGTTGAGATTCCTACGGAATGACAAAGATGCTGTTGAGTATGTAATGAATAAAATCTATCTATCATTCATTTTACATAAAGGAATTGCTAATTTGAAGTTTTTGGAAATCCGTTGTCTAGCTTTGTTTTATTAAAATTTTAAACAATGATTAAAGGATTATATGAAACTCATATACAAGTAAGCAACTTAGAAAATGCAATAGAATTTTATACAAAAGTATTAGGATTGGAATTGGCTCACAGAGATGAAACCCGCCCCATTGCTTTTTTGTGGATCGGAAAAAATAAAGAATCGATGTTGGGATTGTGGGAACAGAAGGAAAATTTACAAACCAGACATTTAGCTTTTACTGCAGATAAAGAAGATATTCTGAATTATTCTGTTGAGTTTCTGAAAAATAAAAATTTAAAGCCTTATAATTTTCTGAAAGACGGAATTGATGAGCCAATGGTTTTTGCGTGGATGCCGGCTTTAGCAATTTATTTTAATGATCCTGATGGAAATCAACTGGAATTTATTTCTATTTTGGAAGGTGACGGAAATCCGGAATTGGGTGTGGTTTCTTATGAGGAATGGCTGGAGAAAAAATAATTTTTATTTTCCCACAGATTCCTCAGATTTCCACAGATCAGATACAAATTCATTTCATTAAAATCGGCGTAATCTGCAAAATCGGCGAGATAAAAAAAAATTTAAGTCTTCTTATAAAAAAACAAGACAGGCTTTGCTTTTACAAAACCCGTCTCTATCATAAAAAGTTATTAGTTTCTATTTTGCAAAAATCTCTTTCAGCTGAGAAACGATGTTGCTGTTTCCGGAAACGGTGATATCTCCAATTTTGTCGGCGATTTTCTCCATATATTCCATTTCTTTCAGTTTCCACAGGACTTCGTTTTCTTCCATCAGTTTTGCGGTGTTCAGCAAACTTCTTGTGGAAGCAGTTTCTTCACGACGCATGATACTGTTGGCCTGAGCTTTTTTTTCGGCGATCAGAACCTGATTCATGATTTCTTTCATTTCTCCGGTTAGGATCACATCACGGATTCCGGCGTCAGAAGCTTTCAGACCAAGATCTTCGGCTTTGTTACCCAAATTTTCAAGGATTTCTTTTCCTACAGAATCCTTTTTCACCAGCAATTCATCCAGCGTCAAAGCTCCAACGAACTCACGCAAAGCCAATTGCATCAGAATATATAATTGCTTATCATATTCTTTATTTTCCATCAACGCTTTTTCGATGTTTTCCACCTGAAAACGTACGTAAAAATTGATACGAAGCATCGCTTTATCTTTCGTTAAAAGTTCCTGACCTGCAATTTCCATTTGTTGCATACGGGTATCGATGGCTTTTACCTCAACGGAAATTTCATTGTTCCAGAAGTAATAAGTTCCGGCTTCTAAGACTTTGGTTAATTTTCCGTCAATCAACAATAATCCTTTATATTGATTCGTCACAACAAACTTTCTTGTGAAATTTTTCAATTTCGTATTTTCAAGAATTGTCTTAGAGATTTTCTCTGTGATCTCAACTTTTGTTAAGTCAACTTTTTGAAACTCTCTGTTCAAAACACCTTTCCAGAAAGCATATTGACCAACATTCAAAACTTCTTTGAAGATTCCGTTTTCCTGTACCAAAACGATTTCGCCATCTTTCACCTCAACAACTTCCAACATTGAATTCAAACCTTCATTTTTTAATAAAAGATTCAAGTTTTCAGTTGTTGTGAACTGGTTTTTCATTTCATGAACTTCCACAGATTTATTCCCGAAAATCCAATGATTACCTTCTTTTAAGATCTCAATTAAGTTTCGGTTTTTGAAAACCAAACCAACCTGATATGCTTTAATTTGTACATTTTTAAACATCATATTTTATTTTAAGTGTTATTAATTTTAATTAAAAAAGAAAAATTCGAGATTCTCTCTTCCAAAAATGGCGGAAGGAAAGCTTTTCATAAAATTCCATTCATTTCAGAATAGTATTCTTAAACTTATTTTCTAATGAATCAGATCTTGGGCGTGTCCTTTGCCATCGCTGAAAGCAACAACTCGGGTCGCTACGTTCACTTCTACTCCTCGTTCATCGCCTTTCTACTCCTCGTTCATCGCCTTTCGGCTCTTCACTGCGGGGTATCCGTTACCATCGCTCACGCGGAAAATCGTCCTCCTTAGAAAATTCAGTCCAATTATCGACTATACATCAACTGAATTTCATTTCAAGAAAAATTCTTTTCTTACAAGCTTTTTCAAAATGTTGATTCAACAACTGAAAAAAACTCAAATTTTCCCATGGTGAATATTTTTAACGAGATATTCAAACTCTAATAAAAAATAGATTTTTAGTCTACTTTCAACCTACAGTGACAGTGTAGTGCTCTAACCAACTGAGCTACCTCATCCGAAGTGAGGGAGGGAGTCGAACCCTCGCATCCAAAAAAAAAGCCATTACTCTAACCTAACTGAGTTATATTCCCCGAAGGAAATAGAAGGATTCGAACCTTCGACCCATAGCGCATGGTAGAAGTTTTTTGGCAAACTTCTGAAACCTTCAAATCAAGTTGAACAGAAAAAATTAATGTTTCTCAACAAATTCTTCTGCAATGGTGCTATACAGAAACACTCAACAAGACTTGCCTGATATTTTGACTAAAATCTGTTTTCAAATTTTAGTATTGTTTTATTTTGATGATGCAAAGTAAAGGGTGTATTGCGCAGTGTTTTTGCGTAGAAAATTTTAATATGTTTTTTTTATAATTTTCTTTTGTCTTAAAACAAAAGAAACAAAAAATTCAAGACTTGGAAAATTTCTATAAAAATTAAAATTTAATCCTAAAATCCCCAAAACTTGCGCGAATTGAATATTATTTCTTCGGTTCAAAATTGATGTCGCGCTTCAAACAGTGGGAATTTTTTAACGGATTAAATTTTAATTTTCTTAACGCTCCATTTTCCTATGTCAATAAAAAAGCTCCTTATAAAAGGAAGCCATTTCTACATTGCTAAATTTTTACATTACTATGGTTGTAAACACCAATACAAAATCTTTGCAATATTTTTCGCATCATCCACACCTCTGTCATGAGTGCCTTCAAGCTTGAAATTCAGTTCGCCTAAAGCTCTTGCCATTCCGACACTTTTCCTGACGGTCGGATGTAATTCTCCGAATAATGTTTTCACATTGATATGATCATCACTCAAAGGATAATCGACATTGAATCTTCTTGCCTGATTCTGAAGCATATTCAGATCATAGTTTCCATAGCTTGCCCAAGTCAAGTCTTCGGAATCGTATTCTGCTCGTAGAATATCTAATGCATCTTCCAACAAAATGCCTTCTTCATCAAGCATTTTCTGAGTAATGGAAGTCAGTTCCGTACAAAACGGACTTACTTTTGAGTATTGAGGTTTCACTAAGATTCCTTCATTTTGTGAAATCTTACCGGTTTTTGCATCCATGATACAAACACCGATTTCTATGATTTCACTTTCCTGACCTCTCGGTGGTCGATCATCCCAACACGTGGCTTCGAGGTCTATAATTAATATATTGTCTGTTGTTTTCATAGTTTTTGGTTTAAAGGATGGAAGCAGGAAGTTAGAGGATGGAAGTTTTCTACCGCACGAAAATACTTCCAGCTTATTAATTTCTTGGAGCAAACGGTGGCGTCCATTTTTTTGTTTTCATCAATTCCTTGACTTCTTCGTAAGAAATCGGATAAAAATTATGACAATCGACTCCTACGTCAATGCTTAAAGCATTTTTATCATCAGATAAAGTTCCGTGGGAATGACCGTAGAGTTGCCAAACTCCGTGATGAGACGCATTCCAGGTACGCATCGCGTAATGAAAAAGAATAATTTTCTGTTTGCCTTGAGTTGCTTCTTCATCTTCTATGGAAAGTTCGTGATAATCTTTAATCCATTCGAATCTATCCGAAACCCTAAGTGCAGAATATTCGTGATTGCCTTTTATCAAATGGATTTTACCATTCAATCGATCTAAAATATCCTTTGTAACATCCGGTTTTCCTAAACTCACATCGCCTAAATGGTAGACAATATCATTCTCTCCGATTTTCTCATTCCATCTTTTGATGAGTTCTTCGTTCATGTGTTCCAAAGACTCAAAAGGTCTTTCGGAAAATTTTATAATGTTTTCATGACCAAAATGATGGTCTGCTGTGAAAAATATATTAGGTTTCATTTTTTGATTTTGTTTTTAACCACAAAAGTTTTACATCATGTTTGTCATTCTGAAAGAATCTAAGCTCGTATTTTTTTTCATCATTATTTCTACAAGCTTTGCTTAGATCCCTACGGGAAGACAAAGTGAACGTTTAATAAATAAACTTTTTGCGATCTTTGTTGTTCAATTAAACTTATAAAAAAGTTTCGATAATAAATTACCGAAACTATACTTTTAGAGTCATCAACTCTTCTTTTACAACGTCAATGACTAAAGAATTCAACTTTTTGTTGATCCTTTTCTGTTCTTCTTTTTCTATGGTTGTGAAAACTTTCGGGAAATCTTTTTCAAAATCTTCCAAAATATCCTGAGAGAAAAGACCAATGGCTTTTCCAATCATTTTGGGCTCAAATTCACCAATCTTGCTCACAACGTTGTTCAACCTGTTTGCAGTTGCATACTTTTGGATTTCTTCCCAAATATTTTTGGCATTTTCACTGAAACGAACTTCTTTTTTAGCAGGTCTGTCTTTTCTAACCATTTTAGATTTCTCAGTCCACTTTTCATTTTTATTTTTCAAAATGATTCTTGAACCGTTTCCAAAATATTTGGTTTTCAAAGTTTTAACGATCGTTCCCTCACACATATTATTTTCAATTTCCGGTAATCCCAACCAAGCCGGAATTTTAGAATCGAAAACATTCGGGAATTTCAAAGCCTCTTCCAAAGTCCCTTGAAATAAGATTTTTGCATAGAAAAATCCGGTTTCCTTGAAAATTTGATTGACCAAATCTGTATCTAAATAAGTAGTGCCGTTCAACTTGATGTCGAATCCATAAAATTCGTTCTGAGGTGCATATTCAACACCTTTTTGAACTTTTATTGCATCTTTTACGGGCTCTACTTCTTTATGTTTGTAACCTCCACCGAATAATTCACCATAGATCACTACAGTTTCCAAATCCGAATGGATCGTTTTCACTTTTTCGAACAAATCAATTACGTTTTTTCTATAACGTTCCAACATTTGATGAGCGTTATAGAATTTTTCATCCTTCTCGATGAAAGCGGTTCTTTTTGCGATTTTAATCTTCTTTCCATCGGTAAAGAAAGAGAAATTAGCACCGTGAACCTTTTCCTGCACGATGAAAACCTCATCCCCAAAACCCTGCAACCTGATCTGATCGATCACGCGGGTTTGGTAAGCATTTTCTATAGAGTTATATGTTTTGAAAATCATTTTTTTTAGTTTTTAATTTATTGAAACCACAAAAGAGACAAAAGATTTAACACTTTAGAACACTGAAGTTTTTAAGCGTAACGCGTTGAAAATATCAAGTACACCTAAGAGAAAATCTAAGATTTTCATTTGTAGTTTAAATTGTTTCTAATTCGTTATTCTTCATCTGAGTAACGTGTCTTTGGGCGTGAAGTGAAAGAAAATAAATGTATTCATATACATTGATTTTTCTCAATTCATTCACTGTCATGGTTGTTTTGCAGAGGAGACCTTCTCCGTTTTTCATCAAGTCTAAATAGTTTAAACATTGATGATATTGCTGAGAAATTAAACTTCTGATTTCATTTAAATTTAATTCTCCTTTCGGCTCCATATGTTTTGGTCTCATCCATTCAAAAGCACCATACTCGCCTACTTTATCAAACTTTTCTTTATTGAAACTGTAATTTTTTATTTCAAGATTTAAATCAAGATTTTGATAATTACGCATTGCTTTTTTTGAACCTTTTTCAATAAGAATCAACAAATAAAAGTTAGTAAGATAAATGTGTTCTAAAATCTGTTGAATCGTCCAACCTCCGTTTGAAGGCTGATAATTCAATGTTACTTTATCCTTTTCAAACCATCTGTCAACCTCATCAAAACTGAGTTTCAAATGCGTTTTTATATCCTGAATTAATCTAAAAATATCCATTATAATTTTTTTAATTGGAAAAGTAAATATTCAATGCTTTGATAATACTTTTCACGTTGGTGTTTGGATAAAATCCGGAACTGTTGATGCAGTTTATTTCAACGATTTTCCAGTCTTCATCTGTTAAACAAATATCCATTACAAAGGCCTCCTCAAGGTTGAAAATCCGGATCATTTCATTAGCGAAACTCAACCCACCTTCTGAAACTTTTTCTTCGAAAGGCGCATTATCATTAAATTTATAATATCCTGCATCGATAATCTGTCCGCCAACAATCCAAAGTCTTGCTTCTTTAATCGTACGTTTTGCTTCCGAAATCTGAACCAGAGAATCTTCTGTAATTCTGTTGGATTTATTTGCCTGTGATTCAAAAACGAAGTCTTTCCATTCTGTTTCGTTAAAAACTTTTCCTGTAAAAATTTTCGCTTCATTGTAAGGTTTAATGAATTTGAGCTCATCTTTATTCCAACTCAATTCTTCTGAAATTTTGTGAACGGAAACTTTATGATTCAAAAGATTTTCACCGTAATATTTAGAATACACTTCATACAGGTGATTTCCTCCGTAAAAAGAACCGGGAAACCAGTTGGTATTTTGTTTTGCCAATCTTGCAATCGTCACTGAACCATATACGAAAACATCTTTTCTGTCTGTTTCGAAGTCTATTTTTTCTGCAGCTGGAGGAATATTAATTACATGATAATCAATACTTAACTCTTCCAAAGCATCAAAAATTTTGTAATGATCGGGATCTAAATACACATTAGCCTGAACTAAAAAATACATGGTTATTAGTTTTTAAAGGTTCTTTTATTTACTTTTTACAATACTTGATAATTCCAATTTTGCATCTTCAGGAAATCCTGAAAGACCAGGAATATCGTTATATTCTAAAATCACTTTTTCTCCGTTTTCTGTTTCCAGAACATCAATCGCAAGGATATCTGCTTTGATATTTTCCTGTAATAGTTTCACTTTCTCTATCCATTCCTTTTCCGGTTCGATAATTTGATATTCTTGAGTTGATGAATTTGCTTTCCAATATTTTCCTCTTCTTTTCATCGCCCAAACTTTGTCATTTATAGCCAAATAACGAATGTCATATTTATAATTAATAAATTTCTCTGTCGTCACATAATCCTGATGGATAAATAGTAAGTCTTTTAATTCTTCCCACTGTTCTTCGGTTGAAACCAGGCTTTTTCCATATCCTCCGTGATGATTTCCAACTTTAACCACAAAAGGAAACTGCATTTCCAGATTTTTCAATTGGGTTGTATTTGTTGCGGCATTAAAATCAATAACAGGTAATCCAAGTTTTTTCAATCGATTTAACATTGATAATCTTTCATAACCCATTAATAATGTTGAAGCTGAATTCACACAAGGAACTCCGGAATATTCAATTAATTCCAAAATATTTCTGTGTTTTGCTTCGGGATTTACTGCTCCTAATCTCCAAAAAATCACATCCGGTTTGCAGACTCCATCTATATCAATGACATACAATTCAGCATCTTTTACAATAAATTCTGAGGTCTGAACTTTCTTCTGAACTACATTAAATCCTGCAAAATAATTGCTCCAGTACGTTTCTCCGTTTATGATTAAAATTGTTTTCATTTTTTATTTTTTTAAGATTACACCATCATATCAGCACAATTGGAACTTGCAAATGCGTAAGGTTTTGCTTTAAACACATATCCCATTCCCAGAATATATCCCATTGCATCTTTTAAAGCGACATTAGATTTAAAATCCGGATCGGTGTTAATGTCTGCATGTACCTCCATTTCCACATCATAAGTTTCCAGAATAGAGCAAATTGCATAGGCGATTTCTACAGATTTGTTGACCTCGTTCAACATTCGTTCTTTGATACTGATATTCTGTATTTCTCTTTCTTTTCTGATAAAGGTAAACGCTCCTTTTCCCTCACGAATAAAGACAACTGCCGTAGCATAATTAATGGCGTCACCGTAAACGTGGGAGTCTGAACCCACACACACTTTCAGTCGGTGTCCATTTGCCTGTTCGCGGATGATGGCTTCTTCTACCAGCTGTGTGATAGAGTGTTGGAAAATTTTTCCGGTCATGTTCTGCCATGTTTGTTGTTGCGTTTCCATTTTTTCTACATGTTTGTTTAAATACTTATTTGTTAATAATGTCAATTATGAATAGTCAATTCGCTTTGCTTGTCAATTTTTTTAAATTCACTTGTGAAACAAAATTCACGATTGACTATTCACCGTTTTGCGCTCCGAACTGGACTCGAACCAATACCATCAGTTTTGGAGACTGAGATGCTGCCATTACACTATCGAAGCAATTTTTGTTGATTCATCAGGACTCGAACCTGAACAACAAGAGTCAAAGTCTTGTGTGCTGACCAATTACACTATGAATCAATTTTATGGAACAGACAGGAATCGAACCTGTACCTTTAGTTTTTCAGACTAACGTGCAGACCTTCTACACCACTCTTCCATGTTATCAATAATGAGCAATTGGTAATTAGTAATAATTAAAATCACGTTTAAAATTTACATTCGCTTTAATTACTCATTGCACATTACCCCATTATTTATGTTTTGTACGGAAAGAGGGATTCGAACCCCCAAAACCTTGAGCCTAAATCAAGTGTGTCTACCATTTCCACCATTCCCGCAAGTTTTTATAAATGATAATTGATCAACTATCATTTATAAAATTAGGTCTGAGAAAAGCTTATCTATATTTATAAACTATGCCTGTTATATTTGTAAAGATCTTCTGCGCTCGACAAACTTTTCTCTTTTCCATTTAACCTAGTACTCTATAAGGGAATCGAACCCTTGTTTTCTGCTCGAAAGGCAGGCGTCCTGAACCGTTAGACGAATAGAGCGTTTTTCTTATGAATTGTCAATAGTCAATTTACTTCGTAGTCAATCTTTAAATTCACTTGCGCAGCAAAATTCACCATTCACTTATTCACTTTCTTTGACCATCTGACTAGGAATCGAACCTAAACAACAAGAGTACATTTCCTGCATGCTGCCATTACATTATCAGCGGTGTTGGTGGAAGTAGTAGGATTCGAACCTACTCAGCAATGAAGCAACAGATTTACAGTCTGCCCCGACTCTCCAACTTCGGCGTACTTCCCTTTTTTATGGATAATAAGTAATTGGTAATGAGTAATTTTTCCAATTAACTTTTAACTCTAAATTTTGTGAAGAAAAACAAAGCCTGTCATTATTTTTTTAGTTTGATATAAGAACTTCTACGCTCGACAAACTTTTACTTTTTCTTCGGAACTAATCTCATTTTAGTTATTTGAGATGGTTATGGGATTCAAACCCACTCAGTTTTCACAACGGTTTTGCAGACCGCCCCGACTCTTCCACTTCGGCGAACCATCGTTTTTATGTGTAATCAGCAATTAGTAATCAGTAATTTTTAAACTAACTTCTAATTTCTAACCTCTAACTTCTATTAAAATAAAGCCTGTCTTAATTTTTTGTTTGATATAAGAACTTCTGCGCTTGGACAAACTTTATTTTACCTAAAAATTTATATTATGTTTAAAACTCCCCCTCATCCATCTTCAATCTTCCAGCCTCAAGTGAGTTAAGAAAAAGCCTGTCTATATTGTGTTTTTGGCGTAAAGATCTTCTGCTCTCGGCAAACCTTTTCTTTCTCTTTGAAACAGTTAACATTTAGTTTTTTTGCGATTCCGGAAAGACTCGAACTTTCAACTTCTGGTTTAACAGACCAGCGCTCTACCATTGAGCTACAGAATCATTTTTTTTTGTAATTTCGGAAGGGCTCGAACCTTCAACCTTCGGCTTATGAAACCGATACTCTAACCTATTGAGCTACGAAATCTTTTATGTGAACTGCCAATTATCAATTCCCTTTGCTATCAATTTTCAAATTCACTTACGAAGTGAAATTCACTATTGACCATTCACATTATTGCACTCCATAAGAGAATCGAACCCTTATTTGCTGCTCGAAAGGCAGCCGTCCTAACCATTAGACGAATGGAGCAAAATTGTCTGGAAAATAGGATTCGAACCTATGACCTCCCGCGTCCAAGGCGGGTAAACAACCACCGTTATCTTTCCAGTTTTGCAGATTCACTTCAAAATTCTTCTCCGAGAGACAGTCGGATCGGAAATTTTTCCGTGAACCTTTGCGGTCTATGCGAGAATCGAACTCGCAGTGCCTGAGCGACAGTCAGGCAGGTTGCCATTACCTCAATAGACCTTTTTTGCGGAGAGCAAAGGAATTGAACCTTCACTACTGTCGTAGAACTCATTAGCAGTAAGCCGCAACAAACCAATATTTGCCTACTCTCCTTTTCGTGACCTCGACAGGAATCGAACCTGTAACCCTGGGTTTAGAAAACCCATGCTCTATCCAATTGAGCTACGAGATCTTTGTAACCCCAGAAAGATTTGAACTTTCAACCCCCGGTTTAAAAGACCGGTGCTCTAACCATTTGAGCTATGAGATTGTTTCTGTGAATAGTCAATTGTCAATTCGCTTTGCTTGTCAATTTTTAAAATTCACTTGCGAAGCAAAATTCACTATTCACCCATTCACACTTTTGGGTATCTCCGGGGATCGAACCCTGTTCTCCGGTTCCACAGACCGGCACTTTACCAAATAAGCTAAAGAAACCATAAAAAAAGCGCCTCTTTTCGGGAGGCGCTTTATATATTTTGACGTGTCGCTACATTAGCTGACCCATTTATATAAGCACCTTTCATCCACAAATTCACTATCAAGAATACATGCAAGTCCCATCGGCTCTTGTCCGTGTTGTCTTGAATACTGATTAGATATGTTATTAAATTGTTTCATTATATTTTTCTTGTTTTAAAAAAGTTTTTTTGAAATGATTAAAACATGTTGCTTTTAATTTTCGGTTGCAAAGTAAGTATGAAATTTTTTAACTCACAAATTTATTTTTTAATCAACTATTTGAAAATCAATTAATTATATTTGATTTTTAGAGTAGAGAATTTCTGTCCGTAATATTTTACAGATATCTTAATTACCTAAATGACTGTCTCTCATCGGGTTATTGATCACGTTTTATTTTCTTATTAATTGTTCATTGTTGATTAAATAATTTTCACTTTTATGGTTATTTTTTTTCATTCTAAATAATTTCTGCCCTAAAAACACAAAAAACGCCCCGATCATCGAGGCGTTTCTGCAGTATTTTGATTAAATTTTTACGAGTTTACAGTAAATAATTTTCAAAGCAAGCACATTTCGCCTCATCCAATATCATCCATTCATATCCAAACGATCCCTTTACTACAGGACGATCGCATAGATTTAAACTGATATGTGCTCTTTGTATTGTCATAATTTTATTGGTGCAAAGATAAATGTTTTTCTTAATAGTTGTTAATTTTGTCATTGCGAGAAGTAAAGCTAGGAAGCAATCTTGAGCATAAAATGGGTTTATTTAATTTAGATTGCTTCACCTTCGGTTCGCAATGACAGAAGCGTATTTTTTTACTTCTAATTCCTAAACATTCTATTCCGTCCTGTTTTATACCTCGAAATATCTTTCAAAATCACCTCATCATCGGGATTGAAATGTTTCAATTCGTTAACAATCTCCGAACGGGTGGCAACTTTTTCTGCGATGATTTCGTAGGCGATATTTCTTGTTGTATTTTGAAGTTTCGGATCTTTTTTAAACTCATATTTTATCGCTTCAAGGTAGGTAACCTTTTTATCCGAAGGTGTTTTCTTGTACAATTCCTGAATTTGCTGATCGAGTTTTTTAACATCAAAAATATTGGCAAAATAATTATTCAGACAATTGAATGCATCGCGATCTTCTTCCCAGCCTTTTAATAAAATTTTCTGTGCTTCGTCCGGCATTTCCATTTTTTTACGATAAATCAAAGAACCTTTTACCATCTGATTATTGTCTACATAATCGTCTACAACCATTTGATAATAAGTATTTGCATTTTTTATGTCATTGATTTGTCTGTACAGATCTCCTACTTTTTCTTTTTGTTCGAGCTCTTTATACAAATCAATTGCTTTTCTGTATTGTTTTGCTTTTTCATAACAGTTTGCCGCTTCAGACTTATTTTTCAATTTCTTAAGATAAATCACAGCGGCTTCATTATAAAAACCTCCTTCTTCCAGAGTTTTTGCACCACGATAATTATCACGAAGAAGATTCATATATACTTTTGCTGCCTTTTTATAATCATTTTCATCGAGATATTTTTGGGCAAGATCTTCGTATTTATTTCTGATCCTATCGAAAAGTGAGGTCTCAACATAAGAACTTCCGCCACCGCCTTTTCTTCCAAGCGGATTACCGGTTTTCTCTTTGTCTTCCAAACGAAGAAGCACTATAAAAATGATGAAAGCAACGATAGCAAAAATCGCCAAAGTACCTAAAACACTCCAAAAACTCTGATGAAACAGTTGCGCAAAAATCCCAATAATCTTGATAATTACCAGAATAAAAAACGCCGCCATAAATTTGTCTGTAAATTTCTGCCTATTCATCTTTATCTGTTTTTAAAATGGTTTTGTCTTCACTAAAAAGACGGTAAAGAAGCAGTACGACACAAATAATAAGAATCCATACAAACCAATTGTAGCCGAACATTTCAATCAAAGGATAGAAAATATACGCCAACATGGCAACAAGTACAATGACGAGAAAAATTTTAATCCCACTTGGAACATTATTCCCTCCGATATTCAAAGATTTTCTTTTTACGATGAAATTATACAGTCCGACAACGCCCGTCATGAAAATGATTAACCAAATAATTTCCGAAAAAGAGATGTTATGTTTTGAGTAAGGCTTTTCCTTTTCAAGTGTTTCTACTTTTTTTGCTTTATTCGGATCAATTGGCGGTTCGATATATTCTTTTGTTCCGTAAAGACGTCCCAGTGAATCTTCAATCAACACTTGCTTCTTTTTCAGGATCGTTTTGACAATTCCCTGATCGGCTGATTTTCCTGAACTTACTTTTTTAAGAGAATCTGTAATTATTTTCTTGTATTTTTCTTCGCTTTGAGCTAAATATTTTACAATTTTTTTGTTGTACACTGTTTTTAGAGAATCTTTTGCAAAATCAACCTTTTTATTAATATTTAAAATTTCTTTCTGAACTTCATGCAAAGGTCTTCCTCCTTTTTTCAGATAATCTTTATAATTTTCTCCCTTAGAACTCATCATAAATGTAGATGCTACAATATGCTCATCAAAAAGCTCTCTCCTTTTTTTTCCATACATCGAATCGATCTTTATATCAATATCTGTAACACCTGATTGATAACCCATAACAGGAGCTATTTCATTTTTATCTATTTCGGAAACCTTTTCTGATGAAGCTATTGGAGCATTTTGTACAGGTTCTTCTTTATTAAAAAACATGAATAATCTCACCAATCCGATAGCAATTAAAAACACCCAAAATACCCAACGGTATTTTTGAGAATAGGCAGAACTTGTGCCATCTTCAGAATCTCCACCGAATAATTTTCCCAACCAGGTATTTTCAAATTTAAATTTTCCGAAACCATCACCTCTTGAAGTTCCCATCACATCAAGTGGAACTCCAAGATCTACTGCTCTGTCAGGATATTTTTCAATATAACTTAAGTATTTTTCAATCTCTTTTTTGTTTCCAGCCATCACCTTTTTCATATCGAAAGGAAGATTTTTCATCCATTCTTCTTCAGTTTGTGGCTTTTGAAGTGCTTCCAAAACTTTTTCATCATCCATTTCCACCGTGTAACTCTCAATTTTCTGAGGGATTTTTACACCGTTAGATGGCTTTCGGATTTTATCCTGAGATTGTTTTGGATTTTGAATTAATGAGATCCAGTCGATTTCTTCATTTAATTTTACCAATCCGAACTCAGGATGCATGATCAGAAACTCAGCATCAACATTTTGCCAGTCTTCAGGATTGATTTTTGGATAAAAAATGGTGTTTTCAGGAATAAAAAATTGATGATCAATGCATTGAAAATAAGAATTTCTCCCGACTTCATTGGGAGCATTATTTTGAAAAATTAAAAAGCACCCATACAAAACATTGGGTTCATGAGAAGGAATCGGAAAAGATCGAACCTGACCTAAATCTATCCCTAAAACTTCCATCTCGTAAAGCCACGTCAAAGGTGAAGAACCTTTTATTAAAAGTCCTTTTTTAGGAAAATTATTTTTCGGAAAAGGTTTTATTCTAAGCTCCATATTCCCAAATTTGATCGATAAACCTTTTTAAACATTCAGCATACATATCTTCCATTTTTTTCATTTTTAATAATGTACCTTGCGGCAGATAATATTCTGAACCTCCGAATTCCGTCTGCGTTGCCAATGCTAAAAAACCATATTCTGTTGATGGAATATAAAATTCCGGGATATTTTTGTTGCTGCTTTTGAAAGTCAACATTCCCCGAGAATCTGTGATAATTTCGCTTCCATCGGAAAATGTGAATCTGTTTTTATTCTGATTGGCAAAAATCTTTATCTGATGCTTATTTCTGTATAACGTTAATGAATTATCGTATAGCTTGTTTAATTCATTGTTCGAGATCACCAGATTTTTTTCTGAATTGATTCCTATATTGCTGAAATTGTTTAAAATCTTAATGCCATTATTCTCGAGCTTATGGAGTTCAGCTTCAACTTTTGGTGTATTTTTATCTATATTACCATCACCATCAAAAGCCTTTTCTAAAGAAATATTACCATCAATATTTATTCTATAATTATGAGAAATGTATTTGTGATGCAAATAAAATTCCTTGTCAAAATATATTAATTTATAATGATATGAAATCTCGTATCCTGCTAAGTACAGTTCAGAATATTCCTTTGTATTCAAATTCAACTTCGAGATCACTCTTTTATCTGGATGATACTGACACAGAATAAATTGCTGTTGTCTGTTTTTCGCCAAAGCAAACTGACCTTTTGGCTTTACAGAAATATCTTCAAATAAAACTTCGCAGCCACGATGGATTTTATAATGATCATAATAATTTTTATTGTAATAATTATCAGACAGATATGTTCTCAATAATTGTTTTTTATTGCTTAAAATATAAAACTCTCCTTCATATAAAAAAGTCGCTATTTTATTAACTGGGGTTGGAAATAGAATCGGATAATTCATTGGAACGTCCGTCTTTTTCCAGTTTTTTGATGAATTATTTTCTCCTTTTTGTCTTCTTTGCGGCGGATTTGCCCATAATTCATGTAACGGAAGCACAATTTTCTGAATATGTTTTCTTGTTCCTTTATGATGCTTATAAAAATTCAGTTCGCCATCCGAAGAAGTTGTCACCAAAAATTTCAGTCGGTCTCTGTTTTCATGAATAACTTTTTGAAGATTTGGATTGACCAAATTTTCCTGATGAGTTATAAAAAAAACTTCAAGATCCTTTTCTGTATATTCTTCATTAAAAAACTTTTCGAGCGCATAAGAAACTTCCAGAACCGGACTCACCTGATTCAGATTTTCAACGACCTCATCTACTTTATCCAAAGAAATCTGAATATTCGTTTGTCCCAACGCAAAAACTTTACATTCAGTGTGCGCTTTTGGATGTTTTATAACCGCAATCGCCGATGCAAACGCCAAAACTTTCGGAGTTCCCCAATTTTTCAGGGAAGTATCAATGAGAATAATTCTTTCAAAAATATTTTCTTCAGGCGGAATTTCCCGTTGAATATATAATGCTTCGTTATTCGCAACACGATTCATGAAAACCTCATCTTCATTGGCAAATTCCGACAAAAGCATTCTGTTGAAATCGCCTTTGTTGGTCATATCAGAAATTCCTCCGATCGGCTGTTCACCAGGAGAAAGGTGACGCATCGGGATTTTCAGACCGCTCCAGATTCTTTTAATTAAACTTCCTATGTGGAAAGTTTTCGGTTCTTCAATTAATTCCTGAATAAAATCTTTATCGGTTTCTACGGTGGTTTCTTCTTTTACAACTTCATCTTCCAGTTCGGGAATATCAATGAAGCCTTTCATTGCGTTAATGATAGATTCTCTCGTTGGGAATTTATGTTGAAGTAAAGCTAAAGTTTTAATATCCCTGCTAATAGCAACCGGAGTTAAATCTTTTTTATTTGCAGCTTCAGCAATTATATGAGGCTTTGTATCAAATATTTTTAAAATTAACCCTGAATTTATCGCGGAAACCTTATTATGACAATCTCCAAAAATAGTCCGCAGAAGGATAATTTTATTCTGTCCTTTTTTAAATGAACTTCCCAGCTGACTTAAATTTTCTAAAAATTTAATCGTATGCTCAATATCCAAAGCTATTTCCGGTGATGCATTTTTTTGTCTATTCAAATAAAAAAAAACTCCATCAAGGTTTAAATATCCATCCTGAATTGCATACAAAACAAGAAGTAATGAACCAAAAGGCGGAAATCCCTGATCTTTCAATTCTTTTAAAATTTCCATCACATAAGGTCTGTAAGCAATCGCCCCTACATTCGGAATTGAAATAAGGTTATTTTCATTATATCTGGAAACATCAGGAATATCTTCATCAGTTGTCCACTCCCAGAAATAATTTATATATGATTGGAAATAAGCAATTACATCCATTCTTGTGATTTTTCAGTGAGACGAAATGAGCTTACAGACAATTTCCGGAAATCATCTTTATTAAGATTTAAAACACTTCCGTTTTCGTTCCATAAAAGCCATTGATCCTGCCCTGCATTATATTTTCTTTGTAATAAAGAACTTAAATTTTTAAACTCGAAATCAAAACCTGTAGGTAAAAGATGCCCGCCTTTCGTCCAATACGTTTTTCCCGGAAAACTCAATAAAGGATTTCCTATAAATAATGCTTTATCATTAATGACAATCCAATTCAGTTTTTCCAGTTTGAATTTTGGTAAAGCAATAATTGTGTCTCTAATTTCAGTTATTGAACTTAATAAAGCTGCTGCAGGCTGCTCTTCTTCACTTGGTTTTAAATGAACTTCAATCTTTTCATCAATTCCAAAAAAATTATGGTTCGATGGAGGAAAAGTTAATCGCAGTGCTTTATCAATCGGTGTCCAAAGCAAAGCCGTTCTCACTTTTTTACTTGGAACCAAAGCATCTTTTCGAAATAAAAGTCCCTCTCTTAATTCATACAGCAAAAAATTGGGTAACTGTTGAATTTCCGAAGAAACAGCTTGTTCATCAGTAAAACCTTTCAGCCAGATTATCTCCTCTTCCAAAGCGATCTGAACATTTTTCCAGTCACGAATCGAACCTAAAAAATCTTCGTCAACTCGAGGGATTTCTGCCCAAAAGTCTTTTATACCGTTTGAAGAATCTTTTGCCATAGACTTTCGATTTCTTGTTGAATGTACTGTTTTTGTTCAGGGTTTCTGATCCAGTCGCAACGCGTTTGAAGGTATCTTAATTTATCTTTGATTACATTTTGCTCTTCAAAACTCAAGGCTTCATTATCCCATTTTTCAACCAGAATTTTTATGTCTTTCATTACTTCTTCCGGATTCGGAGTTTTGTTTTGCAACGCTTGTGGATGCGATTTCGGATTGTCGTCTTTTTCAATCGTTCTGTTGATAATTCCTTCTAAAATTTCGATCTGTTCTTCTGTATCCCAAATATGTTTCAATACCCATAAATCTGAAAGAATCGCTTCGTTTCTACCGCAAATTAAAGCACTTGCAGCGATAAGATTTTGAAGTTTAACGGCTCGACGGTCGGAAATAGCAATTCCGGTGTTTCGAAGATTGATAATGGTGTTTAAATATATTTCATAAATCGGTTTTAAGTCAATTGTTTTACACAAATTCTGAAGTTCTCTGATTTCGTTTGAAAGGATTTCGGGAGTTTCTGTTTCGATATTATTTTCCAACTTTCTTCCGGCTAAAAGCACCTGTTGAAGAAGATCGGGATGCACATAATCAACATTAATTCTAATCAGAAAACGGTCGAACAGCGCGTTTAACGCTTCGTCTTCGGGAAGAACGTTACTCGCTCCCACGAACATCAACGCAGGAAGATTTTTTGTTTCTTTTCCTCTTTTGAAAATCTTTTCATTTAAAGCCATCAAAAAGGAATTCAAAATTGCTGAATTGGCATTGAAAATCTCATCCAGAAAAACCATTGACGCTTCCGGCATCATTCCTTCAGTGTTGGTCAACAATTCACCTTCTTTCAGTTTTCTGATATCGAAAGGTCCAAAAATTTCGTTCGGTTCTGTGAAACGTGTCAACAAATATTCGAAATTTTTTCCGTCTTTTACGGTTTTTGCCAACGTTCTTACGATGGCAGATTTTGCGGTTCCCGGAGGTCCGTACAAAAAGGCGTTTTCTCTTGCTAAAAGGCAGATTCCCAATAAATCTACCACATCATTTTTTCCGACAAAAGTGTCTTTAACGTAGGTAAGAACCGTGTTTAATTTTTCTATATGTTGAGTCATTAATTATTGTTTTTTACTTGTGGCTTCTTATTTTTTAACGGCTAACTGTTTTTTAAGGTCGCAAAGGCGTTTGACTTTGTCAAATCTTCGATTTCACTCAGCTAAGAAATAAAAAAACTTAATTGCTTATTATTTTTAGTTCTTTCCAAAAAATTTCTTTATACATTCCAAATTCTGCAATCAGCAGTTGGTTGATGTATGGAATTTCTGCAAGCTTGTAGGCTTTGTTTTCCACAATTCTTTCAAGATATAATTTTCGGTAGGTTTTGTCTTTCAGCTCTTCTTCCCAATTGATATTTTCCAAATCCAGATCAAAACCAATTCCTGAATAATGAAACTGTCTTAAAATATTTTCAAGCATTTTTATCAAAGTATCTTCGGGATCTGCATTTTGCAAAACAGAAATAATCTGCGGTAAAAATCTTAATGATAAATCAGCAGACAATATCGTAGAAACATCCCTTTTTCCTTTAAATGATAGAATTAATTTGTTTAAATCTTTCGCCGTATTTTCTCTTATCAAATATAATTGCGCACTATGATACAGAACTTTTGCCGCCCAAACCGCCGTTTTGTGGTCACAGTTGATCTGATCGGATAAAAATTCCAAACGTTCCTTCTCGAATTCGGATTCAAAATAATCGGCAGCATCCTGTTCTTCCTTTTGTGAGATTTCCTGAATGTCTGTGAAAATCGTAATGCACTCTTCCTTTCTAAGCAAAAATAAAGTATCTAAAAGTGGGGAGTTGGTTTTCATCATCTAACAAAAATAAAATTATTTTCTTTATGTATTTATGAATTTAAATGTGATTTCTCAAAATATTCTGAAGAAAAAACATTTTTTCTAAGACTAATAGTAAATGACCAGACCTATTGTTCATAGCCCTGATCGAAGTATTTGTCTGAGCTCATTTTCTAGAATTGGCGGCGGCTTTGCCGCCGCCAATTCTAGAAAATAGCGAGTACGGAGAGCAGGAAACAGCTCCTAAAAACAAAGAAAATAAGGTATAATCATTTGGTTGATTCTATCTCGACAAACTGAATGCAGATTCTAATGTTTCTTTCTGTGACGGTCAAAATTTTTATCTTTGCTAAAATTTAAATCAAAAATATGAGTGTACACATCAGTGCCAAAAAAGGAGAGATCGCAAAAGTCGTTTTGCAGCCCGGAGATCCGCTTCGTGCAAAATATATCGCTGAAAACTTTCTTGAAAATGCAAGATTAGTGAGCCAGACCAGAGGTATTTTTTACTACACCGGAACTTACAAAGGCAAAGAAATCTCTGTGGGAGCAAGCGGAATGGGATTTCCAAGCATCGGAATTTATTCTTTTGAACTGTACACAGAGTATGAAGTTGATACAATCATCAGAATCGGAACCTGCGGCGGATATTCCAGCGATGTAAAACTTTTTGACATTCTGAATGTGGAAAATGCAGCCAGCGAAAGTACCTATGCAAAATATGCTTGGGGATTTGAAGAAGAAATATTTTCGCATCAGGGAAATATTTTTGACATTATTAATGAAACAGCGAAAGAATTATCTTTAAATGTTAAGGCAACCAACATTCACAGCAGCGATATTTTTTATAGAAAAGATCCTGCAATTCCTGCAATTGCTACGAAATACAATTGTCCGGCTGTAGAAATGGAAGCGTTCGGATTATTTGCCAATGCAAAACATTTAGGTAAAAATGCAGCGACTATTCTTACCGTTTCTGATATCATTCCGACCAAAGAATTTATATCGGCAGACGAAAGAGAAAAAGCGTTGAAGCCAATGATTGAACTGGCTTTGGAAGCTGCTTTGAAAGCGATTTAATAAGAATCCATTTATATAATTAAAAAGAGCTTTACTTGATCAGTAGAGCTCTTTTTATATCCTGAAAAAATTTCTTGCGACTTCTGTAGTTTCATCTGCAACCTCAGAAATACTTATTTTTTTGAGATGGGCAATGGTCTGGGCAACATAAGGCAAAAATTTCGGTTCGTTTCGGCGGTTTTGCATTCTCGGCATATTTTTCGGAAGCATAAAAGGAGCATCTGTTTCAATCATCATTCTTTCTAGCGGAGCATATTTGATGACTTCTTCCAAATGTTTAAATCTGTTGGTGTCGCTTATTGCTCCGGTGAATCCTAAGTAAAATCCCTTATCTAAATAAATTTTTGCTTCATCTAAAGTTCCGGTAAAACAATGAACCACTGCTTTCGGAAGTTTGGATAAATATTCGTCGGTGATTTCGTTAAATCTTTTGAAAGCTGATCTTTCGTGAAGAAAAAGTGGTTTACTAATTTCGATTGCTAATTCCAGTTGGGCACGATAACATTTTTCCTGAATGAGTCTTGGTGAAAAATCTCTGTCAAAATCCAATCCACATTCTCCAACGGAAATTACGTGTTCTTGTTTCAATAATTTTCTTAATTCATTAATGCTTTCGTTATTAAAAGATTTTGCATCGTGTGGATGAATTCCTGCCGTTGAGAAGAGAACATCGTGATAATGTTCTGCGATTTCCGCTGATTCTTTGCTTCCACTAATGTTTGTCCCGGTAATAATCATCCAGTGTACCCCGTTAGCAAGAGCAGAATTGATAATTTCATCGTGTTCGTTATAAAATTGTTTATTGGTTAAGTTGATACCAATATCGATAAATGTGTTCATTTTTTGTTTGTTTTATGTATTAAAAAATATCTTGTTACACTCGCTCTTTTTATTGAATCTTTAAAAGATTTTTCAGAATAAAAACTTTTGTATTCTGAATGTGTTTTGCCATAGATTTCCTTTGTGATTTTAGCCCAAATTAATTTCCGCCTTTTCTTTCTTTGCTTAAAAAATTTAAAGTTTTCACTAAGCTGATTTTCGATTTCAGATTTTTCAGTTCTCCTCCATTTTTTATTTCCATGTTTTTTTAAATAAGGTCCGATTTTACCGTATTCGAAGCTTCTGAAAGTTCCTTTGTTGTAAATGTTTTTCATGTTAGCAAATATTTAAGATGATTAGCTGAAATTTGGGTTCAAAATTACCAACATGGTACGCAATCTTTTTACGTAGTAAATTACTCATTAATAAAACCCTCCAAAAAACCAATCAAGTTTTTTCCGCCATGACTCCAACGAATCCCATGACCTTCTTTTTCTCGGACTTCAAAAACTAACTCGTGTTTATAGTGAAAGAAAATATTCCACCATGTTTTGTTTTCGAGAATGTCATTAATTTTTTCCATAACAGCATGCTGTTTCTGCTGATTATTTCCTTTTACTTCACCCCAAAACTGATCGTCTAATCTTCCGACATGCTTTTCCCAGGCTCTTTGGGCAATAGTTATCTCGTTGTTAAAAGGTTTTTCACAAGCTTCAATCAGTAAACTTTTCAATGGTGGAATCCCATTTTCATCACGCAGACTTGCCGAAGTTAATCGTTGCCCTAAAATATTCAGCCAATGTTCAAAAGGAATTTCTTCCAATTGTTTTGCTTTCACCTCATCCGAATTTTTAGATTCTAAAATATTAATAAATAAATTGAAACTTTCATCACGATTAATTTTAATCTCTTCATTAAAAAAAGGCAAATCCAAATCTAAAGTCTGCGCTTTAAACTTTTTAATATTTTCATTTAAACTTTTTAAATGTTCCTCAGCTAAAATCGCCTGATATTTTTCTCGCCATTGTTCTGAAAATAATGGAAGGAATTTTTGAAATAATTTCATGATTTTTATTTTAAAACACTAATGACACCAATCTCTCTCATGATTTTTTTATTTAATGAAATTACTATTCTAAAAAAATATAATCATATCTTATTTGTATTATTGGTGAAATCATTTGTGCCGTTTGTGTTTAAATTTATAAGATTAACAGAAAGATTTTCTTCCTTAATTAAATACCCGACAAGATTAAACCAATTCTTGCAATGATTTAAAATCCATGCATCGGAAGAAACTACAATTTCTGTATTTTCTGCTAAAAATTTATCGGGATTGAATTGAAGTTCTACTTCCCAACTCAGATTCTTTTCCCCAGCAAAACCTAAAATAATTTGTTTAATTCTACCGCTGTTGGAAACTGGCTTATCAAAAACCCAGATCAGTTTTTCTACCTGAGATTTATGAAAAAATATGGCAATCAATTCAATTGCTTTTTGAGTCTGATTGACTCTTTTATATGTTCCATGCACACCTGAAAGATCCCGAAAACAACCGTCTGATCCTTTAAAAATATAAGCTTCGGAAAGCAAACTTTCCAGTAAAATCAAAACATTAAAGCCATCAAGATAAATAGTTCTATCTATCAAATCTAAAATTTTAAGTTCTTTAGATTTTCTGTTCTGCATTTGAATTTCCGAAGCGGAAGCGCCACGTAAAGCCTGAATTTGTCGGTTTTTCAAACGATAATGATTTCCTACCAATTCTGAAGAAGCTTTTTCCGCATAATTTCGACTCAGTAAATACTGAATATCCTGAAGAGCATATTTCAATTTCTCAATCTGTTTCTCAGATTCGAATAAAGTATCGTCACCTGTATTTTTGCCGCGATTCCTGTTGTTCATACTCAAAAATAATATTTTCCATTTTATCTGATAGAATTTATTTTTAATATCATTTTGAGCAATCGATTAACCTAATCTATCGTTTACCCATCCTTTTCGGGAAGATTCTTAACGTAAAAATTATGAAAAGTAAATTAGCTTATCATAAATAATAAGATAACACCACTTATCTGAAACACCTTTAAAACAAATATTTACGCATTATAATTATCATAAAAAATTACGAATTTTAAAATAAAGTATCATTTATATTATAAAATTATTACATTTAGCAACGAACAAATATTAAATCAAAAAAATGTTTATAGGATACGATGTTGGAAGTTCTTCTCTAAAAGCTTCGATTGTTGATGAGCAGGGTAAAGTAATTGCTCACGCCAAATATCCGGAAACAGAAATGCCGATCGATTCACCAAAAATCGGTTGGGCAGAACAAGATCCGGAAGCTTGGTGGCAAAATCTGAGAATTCTGACTCAAAAGATTATTGCAGAAAGCCACATCGACAAAAATCAAATCAAAGGAATCGGTATTTCTTACCAGATGCACGGTTTGGTTTTGGTAGGGAAAGATAAAGAAGTTTTGCGCCCATCGATTATCTGGTGCGACAGTCGTGCTGTAGAAACCGGAGATAATGCTTTTAACGATTTGGGCGAAGAAGTTTGTATGAATAAACTTCTTAATTCCCCAGGAAATTTTACCGCTTCAAAGTTGAAATGGGTAAAGGAAAATGAACCTGAAGTTTACGAAAAGGTTTGGAAATTTATGCTTCCCGGAGATTTTATCGCTTTAAAATTAAGCGGAGAAGCAACAACGACTGTTACAGGATTATCTGAAGGAGTGCTTTGGGATTTTCAAAAACATCAGCCTTCAAAAACTCTTTTGAATCATTGGGGAATTGACGAATCTTTGGTTTCAAAGGTTGTTGATAATTTCAGTGTGCAATGCGTTGTTTCAAAACAGGGTGCGGAAGAAAGCGGATTGCCAAAAGGAATTCCTATTTTATACAGAGCGGGAGACCAACCGAATAATGCACTATCTTTAAACGTAATGAATCCGGGAGAAATCGCTGCAACAGGAGGAACTTCAGGAGTTGTTTATGGGGTGACCAATAATATTCATTCGAAAGAATCGGTGAGAGTCAACAATTTTGCGCACATCAATCACACAAAAGAACAACCCAGAATCGGAAAAATGCTTTGCTTAAACGGTGCAGGAATTCAATACAGCTGGCTGCGTCATCAGGTGGATCAGAAGAGACATTCTTATCAGGAACTGAATGATTTGGCTTCACAAGTTCCAATCGGATCGGATGGTATTATCGTTTTACCATTCGGAAATGGTGCTGAAAGAGTTTTAAGGAATAAAGACATTGGTTCTTCAACCTATAATGTGAATTTCAACCGTCATAAAAGTGTTCATTTGTTCAGAGCTGGTTTGGAAGGTATCGCCTATTCTTTCGTTTACGGAACTGAAATTTTAATGAACGACGGATTGCAAAAAGGAATCATCAAAGCCGGAGGAGACAATTTATTCCGTTCATCATTGTTTGCGCAATCGATTGCAACGCTACTGGACACCGAAATTAGAATTTTCGATACAACAGGTTCTACCGGAGCAGCAAGAGCAGCGGCAATTGGTGCGGGAGCATTTGATACATTGACCGATATTTTAACGGAAAAAGATATTACCACAACGTACATTCCTGATTTTAAAAACATGGATCAGTATAGAGAAAGCTATGGAAAATGGAAAAATAAATTGGAGCAAGTAATCTATAGCTATTAGCGAATGGCAATTGGCTTTTAGCTTTAGATTCAATTATTAGTGATTCATTTTAACGATCACAAATCGCAGCCCGACTTGAACGGAGCTCTTTTTCTGAAAAAAAGGATGGTGAATGCGCTGGTTTTTTAAGAAAAAAGCGGGAGTGGAAGGCGGAAAAGCTGCCATAAAAAATAAAATTGCTTTCGGCGTAGTCAAAAGCTGCCTAAATAAAACACAAGGATAAATTCAAAAAAAATCAAGAAAAATTAAAATATATCAATATGTCAGTTACATTAGGAAACAAAGAATATTTCAAAGGAATTGAAAAAATAAAGTTTGAAGGAAGAGAATCAGATAATCCTTTAGCATTCAAATTTTATGATGAAAACAGAGTGGTTCGTGGAAAAACAATGAAAGAATATTTCAAGTTTGCAACGGCTTACTGGCACACCTTCTGCGCAACAGGTGGCGATCCATTCGGAGTTGGAACACAGCAATTTGATTGGCTAACTGCTTCCGATGCAAAACAAAGAGCAACTGAAAAAATGGATGCTGCTTTCGAATTTTTCACAAAATTAGGCGTTCCTTATTACTGTTTCCATGACTATGATTTGATTGATGAAGCAGATAATTTCACAGAATCAACGAAAAGACTGGAATTCATCACCGATTATGCTAAAGAAAAGCAGGCGGCTTCTGGTGTAAAATTATTGTGGGGAACTTCAAACTGCTTCTCAAATGCAAGATTTATGAATGGGGCGGCAACGAATCCTTCTTTTGATGTTTTGGCATATGCAGGAGGTCAGGTAAAAAATGCTTTGGATGCGACGATTAAATTAGGTGGAGAAAATTATGTATTCTGGGGTGGCCGTGAAGGTTATATGTCTTTATTAAATACCGACATGAAACGTGAGCAGGAGCACATGGCAAAATTCTTACACCTAGCAAAAGATTACGCGCGTTCTCAAGGCTTCAAGGGAACTTTCTTCATCGAGCCAAAACCAATGGAGCCTACAAAACATCAGTATGATTTTGATGCTGCAACTTGTTTAAATTTCCTTCGTCAGTATGATCTTCTAAACGATTTTAAATTAAATCTTGAAGTCAACCACGCTACTTTAGCACAACACACTTTCGAGCACGAACTTCAGGTTGCGGCTGATAACAACGTCTTAGGAAGTATTGACGCCAACAGAGGAGATTACCAAAACGGTTGGGATACCGACCAATTCCCGGTTGATCTGTATGAAATGACTCAGGCGATGCTGGTTATTATTCAGGCTGGAGGTTTCCAAGGTGGAGGTGTGAATTTCGATGCCAAAATCAGAAGAAATTCAACCGATCTGGAAGATATTTTCATTGCTCACATCAGCGGAATGGACAATTTTGCAAGAGCATTTTTAGCTGCAGATGCTATTTTAGAAAAATCTAAATATACAGAAATCAGAGCCAACAGATATTCTTCATTCGATTCCGGAAAAGGAAAAGATTTCGAGGACGGAAAACTTTCTTTAACCGATTTGGCATCTCACGCAAACGGGCTTGGAGAAGTAGGTAGAGAAAGCGGTAAGCAGGAATATCTTGAAAGCTTAATCAATCAGTATTTATAATATTGGTTAATCGCAAAGGCGCAAGTTTTTTTACTTTGAAAATATTTAAAGCGCAAGAAAATCATAGATTTTCAGCAAGGAAATATCTTAAATTTTATCGAAGATAAAACCTTTGCGCCCTAAAGCATAAAGCTTGTAAAATTTCTTTGCGCCTTTGCGTAAAACCCAAAATAACAACAAGTAAAAACTAAATCAAACTATGCAAATAATAGATTCCGGTCCGCAGTATTCTTCGAATACAAAAGCCAAAATCAACATGATGTATGTGACCGTACTGACTTTGGTTGCCACTTTGGGCGGACTTTTGTTTGGATATGACACCGCAGTAATTTCGGGAGCAGAAAAATCGATTCAGGAATATTTAATTATTCCTTTAGGATTGAGCTCTTTAGCACATGGAGCAACGATTTCCAGTGCTTTGATCGGCTGTATCATCGGTGGCGCAATATCCGGATTTATCTCAACAAAACTGGGAAGAAAAAAATCGCTGATGCTTTCTGCATTCTTATTTTTCATTAGTGCTTTAGGAGCAGCGTATCCAGAATTTTTATTTTTCAAACACGGCGAACACTCAATGGGTGTTTTGCTGGCATTTAATTTTTATAGGATCATTGGTGGGATCGGTGTAGGACTTGCTTCTGCGGTCTGCCCGATGTACATTGGCGAGATTGCACCTGCCGAAATACGTGGTAAACTGGTTTCTCTTAATCAGTTTGCCATAATTTTCGGGATGCTCGTGGTGTATTTTGTAAACTGGGGAATCGCAAGCGGACAAACGGTAGAATGGATCAATGAAATCGGGTGGAGATATATGTTTTTATCTTTAACCATTCCTTCTGCTTTATTTGGAATTTTGCTGTTCTTGGTTCCTGAAACTCCACGTTATTTAACTTTAATCAATAAAGATGAAGAAGCCCTTAAAATTTTAAGTAAAATCAATGGAGAAGCTCGTGGAAAAGAAATTTTTAACGAAATTAAAAGCACTGTTGCCGAACATAAAAGTGAGATTTTCGCTTTCGGAAAAACGGTGATCGTTATCGGAATTTTACTTTCTGTTTTCCAGCAATTCGTGGGAATTAACGTAGCATTATATTATGCCCCAAGAATTTTTGAAAGTATGGGCGTTCATAAAGATGCTTCGATGCTACAGACCGTCGTGATGGGATTGGTGAATGTAATTTTTACGGTCATCGCTATTTTCACGGTCGATAAATGGGGAAGAAAACCTTTATTAATTGTAGGTTCTGTAGGGATGGCGATCGGAATGTTTGCGATTGCCATTTTCTCATATCTTGAAATTATAAGCTTTGCAACTCTAGTTTTCATCATCATCTACACGGCATCTTTTATGATGTCTTGGGGACCGATTTGTTGGGTTTTGATCTCTGAAATTTTCCCTAACAAAATCAGAGGAAGTGCGATTGCTGTTGCTGTTGCCGCACAATGGGCAGCAAATTATTTTATTTCATCAACCTATCCTTTTATGATGGAATTCAGCGGAGCATTCACGTACGGTTTTTATGGTGTCATGAGTGTTCTTTCACTAATTTTCGTTTGGAAATGGGTTCCTGAAACCAAAGGTAAATCTCTCGAAGAAATCGAGAAGGTTTGGGAAAAATAAATATACTCTAGTCTTATAATTAATTTGTTCAGGGCATCGATTTTTCGGTGCCCTTTTATTTTAATAATGAGATGGGCAGAAAAAATTATTTCAAAAAATTCCGAATTAATTTGTTGTAGGAATATCTGTTTAAATACCGACCTTTGCTCAGAATTTAAGAAGATAGAAACGAAAATTAATGGAACATCAATTTGAATTACCGGTAACATATAAGGGTCAAGAATACCTTTTCAACGGAAGACTTGCTACTTTTACCTACGGCTACAGATTTTATGTAGATATCAATGGTCATGAAATCATTTTCGAACGGGACGATGAAGGTGAATTACGGGCGATCCTTCCGGATTTCTCTTCAGATTCTGTTGTAGAAAAAGGACTTATTGAGGCTGTTTTTAATGTGTTTAAGGATCTTCAGGTTTTATAATTTTTCTAGATCAGAAAAACTCAGGTCCTGTATTTTTGGCAAAGCTTTGATTGGTTTTAATTTAGTGTTTCTTATATTTTTTTTGTTTGGGCTAAAATCTCTATCATATTCAATTTTAGTTCCTTTTATTAAATCTATTTCTGTTTCGGAGGTGGTCTCTTTTCCATCCCATAATACCCGTGATATTTTAACCAGCTCAAAATTATTTTGCTTCAGTCTGAATTCATAACTGCTTTTTCTATCATTAATATCAGTAAGCATTTTTAAGACACCCTCTTCAATAAAAAAATCCGGAATCGTATTACCATTGTGCTCCCCTTTTTTATCAACCGGATATTGACTCTCAATGATTTTTGTAGAAGAAACCACACGTTTAAGTTTCTTATCCGGTTGGGACAAAAATATCTGTAATCTCAACGGTCTGGTTTCGTCCTCCAGATCCATTTCCAGCACAATTCTATCATCGATTTTATCGTTATTGAGATCGCCTTCTTCTTTTTGTACCTGAAACGTAAAATTGTCTTTACTGACCGTTTTTTGAGAATATAAATAAGATCCTGTAAAGAGGAGTAATAAGATAAGGTAGAGTGTTAATTTTTTCATATTGCATATTGTTATTTGATAAACTTTGTTATTAGAATACTTTAAAATTTGTTGCCATGATCCGTAAATTTTAATTCGTTAATATTTTGTTCTGATTTTTAAAATCTCAAAGATAGAACCTCTTCAAATAGATTTTACAGTTTTATACGAAAATCTAAAAATTTTCAGTAATTCTACGAATTCACCTCACAATTCTACAGTTTTATCAAAAGCCTATCGGCTTTTATTGATAAATTCATAAAAAATTCATAAAAAATAGTTTTAAAGTTTCCGGTTTGCTGAATTTGATTAAATTTACAAGCATTCTGCAAAGGATTATCAAAGGGAATTTTAACGTTATTCCAGAATACCTATGACAAAAAAAAACGCCACCATTTATGATATTTCGAAGAAGCTGAACGTAAGTGTGGCTACTGTTTCAAGAGCGCTGAACAATCACCCGAGAATCAGCCAGGCAACCAAAGAACTTGTAGTGAAAACCGCCAAGGAAATGAACTACAAACAGAATAATCTTGCTAAAGCCCTTAAAAGCGGTGAAACAAAAAACGTAGGAATCATCGTACCATTTATAAATACCAATTTCTTTTCGTCCGTTATTCGGGGAATTGAAGAAGAACTTTCTCCATTTGGGTACCATGTGATCATCTGTCAGAGCCATGAAGATGTGAATATTGAAAAAAAACATTTGAATACTTTACTAAATGCTCAGGTGGATGGAATTTTCATGTCAGTTTCGAGAACAACTGTAGATACAGAACATATTGAGCATATTCTGAATACTTCAAGAACGCCTATTATATTTTTTGACCGTAAAAAAGATATTCCGGGAATCAGTACCGTAACAATCGACGATTACCGCGGTGGCTATGAAGCTACGGAACATCTGATTTCTGAAGGCTACAAAAACATCTGTCATTTTGCAGGAGATCTTAATCTTGAGATCTATCAGAACCGTCTGAATGGTTACAAACAGGCACTTATTGACCATAACTTAGCTGTAAAAGAAGAAAATATTATTTCTACAGGAAGCTCCATCGATGCAGGAATTGAAGCCATCAAAACATTATGGAAAAGAAAATCGATTCCTGATGCTATATTTTCTGCGAGTGATTTTGCAGCACTCGGCGCTTGTCAGGAATTGAAGAAACGCAAAATAAAAATTCCGCAGGAAGTGGCTGTTATAGGTTTTTCAAATGAGCCCTTCACCCAGTTTATGGAGCTTCCGATGAGCTCGATGGATCAGACTCCGCTTATCATGGGTAATAAAGCAGGGCAGGTTTTTATTGATCATATTAAAGATAATTCTACCGGAGTTTCGGTTGAAAAGAAGGTAGTTCTTTCGCCAAAAATTCATATCAGGAAATCTTCGAAGAGAAATTAGTACTGTTTCATATCTGCTATGCGACGACAGAATGAGCGAGCGGAACAGAGTTACCGTGACAGCAACTTTCATCTAAAAATCTTAAATTTCATTTATAGAGGAGTGGTGAAAATCTGGAGAATTTTTGACTGGCGGTTTTGCGCATCTAGGGAAGCGCACCACAGAATTACATCCATGACCAACCTTTAAATTCTGAAAAGCTACTCGGGATATTATTACTAAAAAGTGTTCAACTAACAATCCGTCATCATTCTTCACTGCGAAGCAGCTCGCTTTCTGCGTTCAGACGCTTTAAAATAACGGTGCGTAAATGCGTTTCATTTTGATCACCCCAAATTCCTAACTGCAAAATTACCGGAATAACGCTTTTACCCAATTCAGTAAGGCTATACTCCACTTTGGGAGGCACTACAGGGTATATTTTCTTGGTAATCAATTCATGATCTTCAAGTTCTTTTAACTGAATATTTAAAACCCGCCGTGTAGCATCGGGAATTTTGCGCTGCAGTTCACTCGGTCGCTGATGTCCCTGATCAATAAACCAGAGCAGACGTATTTTCCATTTACCGTAAAGAACTTCACCGATCAGGTCAAGTCCGCAATTTAAGCTGGGTATTATTTTTCGCTCGTACATAATAAAGCAAATGTAAACCTATGTTCCGATTTGTACAATAGGGGAATAATTTATCCCTATCTGAATCGTAAATCCGTACTTGTACAAACTGTTTTTATGGCCCAATTTTGTCCTATAAATAATTTTAAAAAATGGAACAGTTTAATTTCAACAATGAGTTATCCGGCAAAATTGCCCTGGTAACAGGAGGTACAAAAGGAGCAGGTAAAGCTATTGCAGAAAGACTTCTGCAGGCAGGTGCCACAGTAATCATCACCGCCAGAAATGCGCCTGAAGAAGAAAACAAAGGTCTGCATTTTATCGCAGCTGATTTAAGCACAGCAGATGGATCACAGAAAGTAATCAGCGAAGTGTTGTCCAAATACGGCAGACTGGATATCCTGATCAATAACCTGGGTTCTTCTGCAACTCCTGCCGGTGGGTTTAATGCTTTATCAGATGAAGACTGGGAATCAACACTAAGAGCTAATTTACTTGCGCCCGTGCGGTTAGACAGGGGATTTCTACCTCAAATGATTGAAAGAAAAAGTGGCGTGATCATCCACATTGCTTCTATTCAGGGTAAACTTCCTTTGTATGATTCTACTTTGCCATACGCCGCTTCCAAAGCAGCCTTGAGAAATTATAGCAAGAGTCTTTCAAACGAAGTAACTCCAAAAGGCATTCGGGTATTGACGGTTTCACCGGGATGGATCAATACTTCGGCATCAGAAGCCTGGTTGGGCGAAATTGCAAGAAATGCCAACAGTACCCTAGAAGAAGCGCAACAAGGCGTAATGGATGCGCTGGGCGGAATCCCTTTCGGCAGACCTTCCGAACCAAAAGAGGTCGCTGAATTTGTAGGATTTCTTGTGTCACCAAGAGCAAACTATTTAACCGGAACCGAATACGTGATCGACGGCGGGACCGTACCAACTATTTAATAACCTTAAAAATATAATACGATGAACTTACCTAAAGTAATAGAAGAATTAGTAAAGACCCAAAACGAATTTGACAGTTCAGCTTATGCCAACTGTTTCGCTGAAGATGCGCAAGTGTTTGATGAAGGCAAAACCCATATCGGAAAAGCAGAAATCGAAAAGTGGATCGATAAATCCAACAGAGACTATAAAGCAACGATGGAGCCGGTAGCTTACGATGAAAAAGAAGATATTTTGTCGGCAAAAATAGCAGGAACATTTCCGGGCAGTCCGCTTGTATTAAAATTCCACTTTACAATTGCTGACGGAAAAATCCAGAGCTTAAAAGTAACAGAATAATGCTCATACCTCAAAAACCAATTTTTTTTGATGTGGGACTGAAGTTGAAATATCAGTCCCTTTTTTTGAATTGATCATGTTTTATAATGATATATCAAATTGAAATTTCACCATATTGTCCAAACCGTGGCATATCCTGATGTACCGGATTTGCAATACGTGACAACACAAAATATGAATACTATATCAGCTGCTATTATCTTCCATTAATTATAAAACATATTGCAAAAAAGCAGGGATTACAAATCCGCGCTATAGGATTCTACCGGAGTTTCGGTTGAAAAAAGATAGTTCTTTCACCAAATTCATATCAGGAAATCCTCGAAGAGGAAATCATCACTCTATAACAACAGAAATCACAGGACATCGATATGTTATTTCTTTGATGGAATTTAATTCTGGGAAATTATTGTAACACTTATTGTGACCGATTTTTTCTACCTTTTTTTGTTTTACAACATGATAATCAAGAGCAATATATCCTATGTATAGATTTTTAAAGCTTTCATCAATGAAAATATGATGATGACTAAGATTGATCTCAAGATATTTGCTGTTTTCAGTAAAGCCAACTTCCATTTCGGGGATTAACAGCCTTTTATCTTTACAGCTAACTGACAAACAAGTATATAAAATTGGAATAATACGGGTATCCATCTTATCGGTTTTAACATTATAAAGCGTATTATTTCCACCTGTAAAATAATACCTTATTTTCTTAATTTTCTTGCCTTCATAATAATTGCCTACTTCAGGAATTTCTACAATTTTACTGGAGTTTGGTAAGCTGAATAATTTCATCAATCCTCCTTTCGCATCAATCCCAATAACGGTCTCATTTTTCTTACCTGAAACTACAACCTCCTCAATCTGCTTTCCTGATGAAAAATGCAATTCGTTTTCCTTAATTTTCAGTTCTTCAGAATATAAATCGTATACAGCATCTTTATCAAGATCAACAATCCTTATCTTGGAGATCTCCTTAATTTCACCAAAAGGCAATTCTACCAAACCATTATTAGAAATAAACATGTAATTCTTTTTAGCAGTAATCTCTATCTGATAATTTTCAATAAAAGATGCGTCTCTTTTCAGCTTAAATATTTGGGCATTACCCCAACTAAACATCATAAGAAATGTCAGTATATAAAAAAGGTTTTTCAATTTTCTGGTTTTTAATTTTTAAAAATAAGAATATATCATGAAAATAAATAACCCTATCTGCAGTAAAGGTTACATACAATACTCCTCATAACACAAAACCGATGTCGCGGATTTGCAATCCGTGACAATACAAAATATGCTGTCAGCTGCTATTATAATTATAAAAACATACTGCAAAAAAGCACGGATTTGCAATCCGTGACTTTTCAATTATAAAATTTTGTACTTTTAAATAAAAACACAGATGTCTACAAAATATAAAGCTTTAGATATCGATCAAGCTTACTTTATTACCATTACAACTGTAGGATGGGTTGATATATTTACAAGATTATCGCAAAAAATGGTCATTATAGATTCTTTGAAATACTGTCAAACCCACAAAGGCCTTTCTATTTTTGCCTACTGTTTAATGTCAAACCATCTTCATTTATTTTGTCGTGCAGACGGTACATACACAATATCTGAAATCATGAGAGATTTTAAAAAATTTACTTCGAAAAAAATAATCGAAACCATACAGTCTGAACCTGAAAGTAGAAAAGAATGGATGCTACAATATTTTCAAAAATCTTGTGAGCATTTATCCAGAGAGCAAAAGTTTAAAGTTTGGCAAGATCGCTATCATGCTGAAGAAGTTTTTTCAAATAAATGGATTAAGGAAAAGATAAATTATATTCATCAAAATCCTGTAAAACAGAAAATAGTGGCAGAGCCCGAGCATTACTATTTCAGCAGTGCCAGAAATTATGCAGAGTTAGATAATGCTTTAGATGTTTTTGTGGTTTTTATGGGGTGATTTGTTGTGTGTTGTTGTCACGGATTGCAAATCCGCGACATCGAGGTTTTTGTTTTTTATTGTGAATTTAAAATTTGTTATTATTTTTTATTTCATTAGTTTTAGAAAAATTATAGTTTGGATTGACGCTCTGCGTGATGATCAATTTTAGCTAAAAGCATTATAATAACTTTGCGAAAATGAATGAAATCAATATTGAATTTAATTCTACATACATAAGTTCAAATTTAATAGATGAACTAGATTATATAATTGGAGAATATGCTAAACCCAATGCCACATTTATATATTCTTTAAATACATTTATTGAAGCTTTTGTTTTAAATACAAATTTTTATCTAACAGATAAAGAATTTAAACACATGAACTTATTATCAAAATCCATTTTCCCGAATGGTCGTCCAATTTTAGAGTTATTGATTAAAAATAAAAAAGTTAGTATTATTTCAGGTATAGGGAATAATATTGGACAAGTGACCGGTATAATAAAAACAGATTTTGATAATCCTATTTCTTACCAAGAGAAAATTGATAAGTTCATTAGCGAAGGCTTAGATACAGAAGTTGCACGTGAAAAATATCTCAAAATTTCAAGTCTTGATAATGATAACATTAATTTAAAATATTTATCAATAGGCAAGGTTGAAGACGGATTAATAGCTCTTGAATCTTCTGACACTCCAGAACAATTTTACAAGAGCTTCTTAGCAGCAACATCTAATTCAAATTTATAAGCATCACTTCCATTCTATTCATATGATTTTCAAATTACAAATTTAAAAGGCAAAGGAATTTCAAAAGAAATTATAGGCAGAATTTCAAATGCGTTTAACAATAAACAAGAAGAATTATATAACTACTTTGGTCTATCGAATCAAAAAATACCACCATTAGTAAATATATTATTGAGTCAATGCAAATCTATATGTGATATACCTTCAAAACTCCTACAGTTAGATAAAGATTTTACAGAACTAAGGAATTCTATTATTAATTACGAAATGAGACTTAATCAATCAAAAACAATTAAAGAACAAATTGAAGCTGTAGATGAATACAATAGGTTTTGGGACGTATTTAATAAGAAATATAGTACAACTAGTAGATTATTGTTTAATTTTTGGGAAGTTTCCGATAATACTGAAATGGAAAAAGCTGTAGATAAAGCAATTGACAATAATGATATAACAAATATTGTAGAAGATTTAAACTTAGGAAAATTAATAGGTAAATCATCAAAAAAACTAATCGACTATTATAAAGAGAAAAAAATTCTAAAAAGATTCAGTGGTGTAACAGATATATGGAACTTGTATAATTCATCTCCGAATATCAAGGATAATATTAAAAATTTTGAAAAACTATTTGCTGTAAAGCTTGATACAAATGATTTAAAATCAATTCAACAAACATTAAAATAAATATCGTCAGGTATCATCAGCTAGGTGAAATACCAGATGTTGCGTATCTGCAATCCTTGACTTCCATCATACTATCCTAGCACGGATTACAAATCCGCGCTATCGAAATTTAAAAAACTTCAAACAAACCAAAAAGAAAATGCTCCTCACCGAAGTAAGAAGCATTTTCAACCCTAATATTTAATATAATTAACCACTACAAAGAGACACCTCGTCTCCATGGAATGAAATCATTCTGATTCAAAACGTCTGCTTTGGTTTTCACTTCGCCGCTGGCTACGTTGATGATGAGTTCCAGAAGTTCGTCTGCCGCTTCGGGAATTGTTTTTTCTCCGCTGATTACGGTACCTGCATTGAAATCAATAATGTCTGACATTTTTTCTGCCAAAACCGTGTTGGAAGAAATCTTCACAACTGGCGAAATAGGATTTCCCATCGGAGTTCCAAGACCGGTAGTGAAAAGTACAACTGTTGCACCTGAACCGACTAAAGCCGTTGTACATTCGGCATCATTTCCGGGAGTACACAAAAGATTAAGACCCGGTTTTGTAGCATATTCTGTAAAATCAAGAACTTCTACAATCGGTGCTGCACCGCCTTTCTTAGCTGCTCCTGCAGATTTCATGGCATCGGTAATTAAACCGTCTTTGATATTTCCGGGAGACGGATTCATATCAAATCCTGAACCTGCTGCAACCACAGAGGCTTCAAAATCTTTCATCAGTTTCAGGAATTTCACACCGTCTTCATCGTTGATGCAACGGTTCACCAACTCCTGCTCTACTCCACACAATTCAGGAAACTCGGCTAACATGGTTGTTCCACCTACTGCTGCCATAATATCAGAAACTTCCCCCAAAACTGGGTTGGCAGAAATTCCTGAGAAACCGTCTGAGCCGCCACATTCCAAACCGATGTTCAGTTTGGTGATCGATGCCGGTTTTCTCTCTATTTCGTTGGCTTTTTTAATGCCTTCGTATGAATCTTTAATAACGCCGGTCAGCATTTCATCGATGGTACCTGATTTTTGCTGTTCGTAAACGACAATTGGTTTTTTGTTATTTGGAGCCAATGCGTGCAATGAATCCATGAAAATCTGTACCTGAAGATTCTGACACCCTAAGCTGAGAACCGTAGCTCCCGCAACATTCGGGTTGTTGACGTATCCTGCGAACAGTCTTCCCAACGCTTCAGCATCCTGACGGATTCCGCCACAACCACCTTGGTGCGTGATGAATCTTACGTCGATATTTTTAAATACTCTTGTATCCGGTTCTTCCTCTTCCACCGCAACATCAGCAGTTGCACCGCCATTCAGTAACGAACGCAGTAACAATTGGTGTTTGCTGGCTTTATCGTGAAGCAGTTCTTTTTCAAAAATATCCTTCAGCGTTTCGATATTCTTGTTTTCGCAGAATACCAACGGGAAAAACAGCCAGACATTTTCTGTTCCTACTTGTCCATCTTCACGATGGTAGCCCATAAAAGTACGGTCTTTCCACTTGTCTACATTGGGTGGATTCCAGCCCAAGGTTTCGGTTTTCCCGACAACTTTTGCACTTTGGTGTTTTACGTTTTCGGTGGTAATTACTTCGCCTTGCTTGATGGATTGGTTGGCTTTTCCAACGATCACGCCATACATTAAAATATGGTCGCCATCCTCAAAATCTACGGCAGCGAATTTATGTTTTGCTTTAATATCTTTAAGAATCGTATAATCTGTACCGTCAAGATGCACCGATTCTCCGGCAGGCAAATCCATCAACGCTACAATGACGTTGTCTTTCGGATTTACTTTCAGTACTTTCTTTTGCATGATTTTTTTAAGAATAAAATTGAATAAAATTTTTGTAGGCAGTTTCCATGTCATTGTGGTCGATTTCGTACAATGCTTTTGCTACTGCAGCTTTCAGGCCTTCTATCTGTGTAAGGTCGGTATCCCAGAACAGTTTTTCGCTTAACGCCAGTTCTGAAACGACTTCATAATCTTCGTTTTTCCAGATGTCTTTGAATCTGTTTACGATGGCTTCTTCGTCATTCAGAGGAAGAGATTTTTCGCCAAAACTTCCCTGATAGAATCTGATTAAACTTGCCAGAGAGAACGTTAAGTTCAGTGGCAGTTTGTTATTTCTTTCAACATAAGTCAATAAGCTCGGAACGACTCTTACTTTAAATTTAGAAACAAAATATAAAGCGATGCTCGCCAAATGGTGTTTGATGAAAGGATTTCTGAATCTGTCAAACACTTCTTCCGCAAATTCCTTCAGTTCAGTTTCATCTAAACCTAAAGTCTGATTGACTTCATTAAATATAGATTCGCTTAAAAAAGTTCCGATAAACTGGTCATCGATGGCTTCTTTTACGATTTCTTTTCCTGCTAAAATGGCCGGAGCCAACATCAATGTATGTCCGCCATTCAGGATTCTAACTTTTCTCAAACGGTATGGCTGAATATCATCCACCACCAAGATCTGTTCGTTGATTTGATCGAAAGGGACTCTCTGCTTTAAATCTTCACCTCCCTGAATCACCCATAAAAGGAATGTTTCAGAAATCACCATCATCGGATCTTCATAATCCAACTGATCTTCATACGTCGCAGCGTCATCTTTCGGATAGCCAGGAACGATTCTGTCGACCAAAGTATTGTGGAAGTGATTGTTTTGTTCAATCCATTGCACAAAATCTTCTTCTAAATTCCAAAGTTTTGCATATTTTAAAATAATACCTTTTAAAACAAAAGCATTATCTTCAATCAGTTCACAAGGAATAATTCTTAACCCTTTATCTGCTGCTCCGTTGAAATGCTTGTATCTTTCATGAAGTAAAACCGCAACTTTCGCTGGGAAATTTTTGTGCGGACCTTCGTAGGTATTTTCAGTTTCGTCGTAAGCAATTCCCGTTTCGGTTGTATTTGAAAAAACAAATTCAAGCTCTTCTTCTTTTGCCAATTCAAGGAAACTGTTGTAATCTGCGTAAGGATTAATCGACTTCTGAATTGCCGAAATCACGCATTTCTCATCGATGATTTCTCCTTTTTTGATTCCTCTTGAAAATAAAGTGTACAAATTCCCCTGTTCCTCAAGCTTGTGAACCGAACCGTTCGGTGTAGGCTGAATGTTTACAATTCCTGCGTTGAAATCTGTTTCTTTATTTAATTGATCGATCACATAATCTGTAAATCCGCGCATGAAGTTTCCTCCTCCGAACTGTACGATTTTGATTGGTAATTTTGTATCTATTCCGCTGTTTTGACGGTTTAATTGTTGTTTTGTCTGATTTTCCATTTTTCTGATTTGAATTAAATTGTGTTTTTAATTCTGTTAAATCTTGGACTTTTTTTAGCACAAAGTCCGCAAAGATTTTTTTAAAGCTTGATGTATATTTTTAAGTTCGCAAAGGCGTTTCACTCAGCTAAGAACTCAAAGTTTTATATTTGAACCATTAAGATTTATTAAGAGGTTAAGGTTAATTAAGAGAAATAAATTTCTTAAGCTCGTACTTCAAATTCTTAATCATTCTTAACTGCTTAATTCTCCTTAATGGTTTAATTTTTATTTACTGATCACTTTATATTTAGGAACCAACATTTTCATTACTGTCCATGCGATCAGGTAAGCGACAGCACAGATAGAGAAAATAATCATGTACCCTTTATCGATTCCGTCTACAACTACAGCTCCTGATTTTTCCAATTGTTCGAAGAATCCGTCCGGTAATCTTTCATTGATGTATTGAGGATATTTTTCCAACAAAGGAACTCCGTCAACTGTTGACCAAGCTTTGTGAGCATGATCGAATAAAACTCCTGAAGATTTATTAATGATAAACGATCCGATTCCTCCTGCCATTCCGCCAATTCCGGTGATGGTTGCGATGGCTTTTTTCGGGAACATATCGCCTACGGTTGAGAATATATTTGCCGACCAAGCTTGGTGTGCTGCCCCTGCAATTCCGATGATTAAAACCGGAATCCAATAAGTTGCTGAACCTAAAGGTTGTGCCAATAAAGCCAGTAATGGAAAAAATGCGAAAATCAACATAGCTTTCATTCTTCCTGAATACGCGTTCATTCCTTTCTTTTCTACAAAATATTTTGGAAGCCAGCCTCCAATAATCGAAAGTAGAGTTATCATGTACAATACGAATAACGGCAATGCGCTTTGTGTGGAATCCATTCCGTAAACGGAGCTTAAATAAGCCGGAGTCCAGAATAAAAAGAACCACCAAACACCGTCGGTCATGAATTTTCCAAAAGCAAATGCCCAAGTCTGTCTGTAACTGAAACATTCTTTGAACGTGAATTTTCTTTCCTCCGTCTGAACAGCATTTTCTTCGACAACCGCATCCTCCTGATCCTGATTAATATAAGTCAGCTCATGTTCGTTTACTTTATGATGCTCGTGGGGTTTTTTGTAATAGAAAACCCAAAGTCCCATCCAAACAAATCCTAACGCACCGATGATAATGAACGCCCATTCCCAACCCATTGATTTTGCAATGAATGGAATTGTAATTGGTGCTGCCAAAGCTCCAACCGTAGCTCCTGCATTCCAGATACTTGTGGATAAAGCTCTGTCTTTTTTAGGAAAATATTCAGCGGTGGTTTTAATCGCTGCCGGGAAATTTCCAGCCTCCCCAATTGCCAACACAAAACGTGCAAAAATGAATAATGTTACACTCGTACTGATAATTGCCCCCGTATTAGAAACTGTTCCAATTAATTCTTTAGAACCGTGGAAACCTGCAAACCAGTCTCCGGTAAGGATTCCAGCGGTTGCAATTCCGCAAAATGCATGTAAAACAGCACCTACAGACCAAACTCCGATTGCCCAAAGGAAACCTTTTTTGGTATCCATCCAGTCTACGAATTTTCCTGCGAAAAGCATTCCTACTGCATAGAAAATGGAAAATAATGCGGTAATATTTCCGTAATCATTATTGTTCCAGTGAAATTCCGGAGCAATAAAATCTTTCCACGTTAATGATAAAACCTGACGATCCAAATAATTGATGGTCGTGGCAATGAACAGTAACGAACATATCGTCCATCTGAATGTACTTGGTTTAAGAGACTTAACCGAACTCATACTTGTTTAGAATTTAGTTATTTGTTTAAAAATATTTTTAACGCAAAGTTTGCAAAGATTTTTTGACTACTAACTGTTTTTAAGTTCGCAAAGGCGTTTCACTCAGCTAAGCTCTCAAAGTCTTTTTATTTGCGTTATAACTTCTTCATTATTATTTTAAAGCTTGGATAATTTCCAGAACTTTCTTCGTTTCATTTTCAATGGTTGTGTAATCTTTGGCAGCCATTAGATCTTTACTTACCAATTTGCTTCCCATTCCAACTGCAGAAACTCCTGCTTTGAACCAGCTTTCGATGCTTTCTTTCGTTGTATCTACTCCGCCAGTTGGCATAAATTTCAGATTTGGGAAAACATCTTTAATCGCACTCATAAATCCTGCACCCAAAGCATTTCCAGGGAATAATTTGATAAACGTTACTCCTGCAGCTTCAGCGGTGATAATTTCAGTCGGAGTCATGCAACCCGGACTGTACAATACATCTTTTGGAATTAAAAATTCTGCAACTTCCGCCACAAAACCCGGACTGATAAAAAAATCTGCGCCTACCTTGTAGTATTCTTCAGCCTGTTGTAGATTCTTAATGGTTCCGATTCCTAAAAGCATTTCCGGCATTTCCGCATTACGGATTTCTACCATTTTTGTAAAATTGCTCAACGCAGATTCCCCACGGCTTGTATATTCTACTGCACGGATTCCTGCTTTGTAAAGCGATTTTAATATTTCTAAAGTTACCGTTTCATCAGCATTGTAGTACAAAGGCAAAATCCCATGATTGATGATGGCATTGGTAACGATTTGAATTTTTGTCATTTTGTTTTAATTATTTATTGAAAATAATCTTTGATGTGATAAAGTCTATCCTTTAGTGTGCTGTTTCTTTAAAGACTCTTGTTTTTAACGCAAAGTCCGCAAAGTTTTTTTGACTACTAACTGTTTTTAAGTTCGCAAAGGCGTTTCACTCAGCCAAGCACACAAACGTTTTTAGTTTATTTAAGTTATTAAAAGCCATTAGCCAGAAGCCAACTACCTTTTTATTCTTCCTCCCGAATTTCCAGCCATTACTTCGAGGATGTCTTCTGCGCTGCAATAGTTGATGTCACCTAAGATGGTATGTTTGATGGCACAAGCGGCGTTGGCAAAATTCAATGCTTTTTCGTCGTCGAAGTTTTTTAAACCATAAATTAAACCTGCGGCAAAAGCATCCCCTGTTCCGATTCTGTCGACAACTTGGTCTATTTCTAAAAATTTAGTTTCAAAATAATTTCCGTTGACTAAAGCTCTTCCCTGAGTTTGTTGAGAACTCGCTGTAACCCCAATTCTTATTTTGTCGAAAATTTTGTGGATTGATGGACATTGCTTTTTTAACTCTTCACATGCTTCCAAAAATCCATTTTTATCTGATGAAAACTTTGTTCTTAAGATTTCATTGATTTCATTTACACCACCGATGAAAATGGTTGATAAAGAAACCAATTCTTTCAAAACCTCATTTCCGTTTTTCCCATATTTCCAAAGATTGGAACGATAAGCCGGATCGGTGGTCACTTCAATTCCCATTTCACGGGCTGTTAACAAACCTTCTTTCAAAGTTTCGTAAGCTGATTTTGAAATTCCTGGGCTGATTCCTGTCCAGTGAAAATAATCACAACTTTCCAGAGCTTTTTTCCAGTCGATTTTCTCTGATTCGATGTTGGCAAAAGAACCGTTCAGTCTGTTGTAAGCAATTCTGCTCGCACGAACCGACGATCCTACTTCTAAAAAGTACAACCCAAGAGGATGCTCATTTTTAGAAATAAAATTGGTGTCAATTCCGAAACTTTTTACAAAAGAAAGCGCCGATTCTCCAACAAAATCATCTGAAACACTACTTACGTGCTTTACTTCGCAGCCCATTGTTGCCAATGATGATGCTACATTGAGCTCAGTTCCGCCGAAGAAAAATTCCATTCCGTGGCTTTGCTTCATGGTTCTGTTTCCGGGAGGCGAAAGTCTCATGATGATTTCACCAAAAGTAAGTATTTTACCCATAAGTTTTTACTAACCTTAATTTTTTGAATATCTGCCGATGTTTTAACGCAAAGTGCGCAAAGATTTTTTAGACTACTAACTGCCTTTAAGTTCGCAAAGGCGTTTCACTCAGCTAAGAGCGCAAGACTTTTTTAGTAATAGAAATTACAGATATTTTTTTATTTAAACCATTAAGATTTTATTAAGGAGTTTAGAAAAATTAAGTTGAGCTTCGCTTTAAACGTTTTGCTAAATTAAAATCTTTGATTTTACCTTATCTAAAACTTAACTTCTTAATTCTCCTTAATGGTTCAAAAATATTTTGAATCTCTCGCAGATTTAGCTGATGACGCAGATCATTTTAAATCTGCAAAATTTACTCAATCTGCGAGAGATTAATTTTATTTAAATTTAAAAATCGAAATAATTTTTAGCATTATGGTAACAGATATCGGAAATTGTTTTTCCAATCAGTTCCATATCGTCCGGTAATTCACCGTTTTTCATTTCTTCTCCGAATAAGTTACAAAGCACTCTTCTGAAATATTCGTGTCTCGGGAAAGATAGGAAACTTCTGGAATCTGTTAACATCCCAACGAAACAGCTGATTAATCCCATGTTTGAAAGGGCATTCATTTGCTTGATCATCCCATCTTTCTGGTCTAAAAACCACCATCCTGAACCGAACTGTACTTTTCCTTTGATACTTCCATCATTAAAATTCCCAATCATGGTTGCGAAAATTTCATTGTCGGCAGGATTTAAGTTGTATAAAATGGTTTTTGTTAATTTGTCTTTTCCGTCTAAAGCGTTTAATAATTTAGACAAAGTTTCAGCCTGAACAAAGTCACCGATAGAATCCCAACCCGTATCCGGACCCAAAATTCTGTGCATTCTTTCGTTGTTATTTCTCAACGCCCCCAAGTGGAATTGCTGAACCCAACCAAATTTGTGGTAAGCTTCTCCTAAGAATAAAAGAATGGCTGTTTTAAATTGATTTACCTGCTTCTCAGCAATAACTTTTCCAGCTAATTTATCAGCAAAAATTGTTGAAACTTCTGCTTCGGTAGCTTCTTCGAAAGAAATATTGTTTAGTCCGTGATCGCACAATCTGCATCCGTTTTCATGGAAATATTCGATTCTTTTCAGCAAAGCATCGCATAAAGTCTGGTAAGAATTGATTTCAATTCCTGCCGATTCGCCCAATTTAGCAATATAATCTGCGAAGTTGTGGTTCTCAATTAAAATCGCTTTATCAGGACGAAATGCTGTGCTTACTTTTACTTTCCAGTCGCTTTTTGCCAAATCCTGATGATAATTTAGAATATCGGTAGGATCTTCCGTCGTGCATAGAGATTCTACATTCATCATTTCCAATAAACCTCTTGTCGATTTTCCCGGAGTCTGAAGCTGTGCGCTGATGTTGTCGTAAATTTCTGAAGCGTTGTTTTCATTTAACAATTCATCAATTCCGAAATATCTTTTCAGTTCTAAATGCGTCCAGTGATACAACGGATTTCTCAACGTATACGGAACTGTTTTAGCCCAAGCCTCAAATTTTTCTTTATCTGAAGCATCGCCAGTAATGAATTTTTCGTTCACGCCCATTGTACGCATGGCTCTCCATTTGTAGTGGTCACCAGCAATCCAAACCTTTGAAATATTTTCAAAAACTGTGTTTTCTGCAATATCTTTAGGAATCAAATGATTATGATAATCAATGATCGGCTGCTTTTCTGCGTAGTTGAAGTATAATTCTTCAGCGTATTTATTCTGTAATAAAAAGTTATCTGTAATAAAAGATTTCATTTTTGTAAATTCTTGCGTTACTCGTTTGAAGGCTTGCCGATGGTTGCTAAAATCCCGCCATCAACGTAAATAATCTGTCCGTTGATGAACTTACTTGCGTCTGAAGCTAAGAAAATAGCCGTTCCTGCAAGATCTTCAGGATTACCCCATCTCCCTTCCGGAGTTCTGCTGATGATAAAATCGTTGAACGGATTTCCGTCCACTCTTATTGGTTCTGTTTGAGACGTTGCAAAATATCCGGGACCGATTCCGTTCACCTGAATATTGTGTTTCGCCCATTCTGTCGCTAAATTCTTGGTAAGCATTTTCAATCCGCCTTTTGCAGAAGCGTACGCTACTACATTATCACGACCCAGCTCACTCATCATTGAGCAAATATTGATGATTTTCCCAGCTTTTCTTTTGATCATGTGCTTTCCAATTAATTTGGACATGATGAAAGGCCCGGTAAGATCTACATCGATTACTTTTCTAAAGTCTTCCACTTCCATGTCGACAGCCGGAATACGCTTGATGATTCCTGCATTGTTGACAAGGATGTCTATTTTCCCATGAGTAGCTTCCATTAAGGCTACCTTCTGAGCGGCTTCCAGTTCGTCGGTTACGTCAAAAATATAGCCAGTTGCTTTGTATCCTTTAGAATGATAATATTCCAGCGCTTCGTCTAATTTTGACGGTGTTGTACTTGTGATTGCCAGTTCAGCACCTGCAGCGGCAAGACCTTCTGCCATTGCCATTCCTAATCCGTGAGTTCCGCCTGTAACAACGGCCACTTTACCGGATAAATCGAATAAATTCATGTAGAAAAAATTACTTTAGTTCGTTAGTTTTAACAGCGTCCATATCGCCATAATCCATATTTTCTCCTGCCATTCCCCAGATAAATGTGTAGTTGGAAGTTCCAACCCCTGAGTGAATCGACCATTCCGGAGACAATACCGCTTCATTGTTTTTCATAAAAATATGACGGGTTTCGTTCGGTTGTCCCAAAAAATGACTTACCGCCTGACCTTCTTCCAGATCAAAATAGAAATAAGCCTCCATTCTTCTGGTGTGCGTATGAGAAGGCATCGTGTTCCAAACACTTCCTTCGTGCAATTCGGTCATACCCATTTGCAGCTGGCAAGTTTCTAATACGCTATTTACAATTAGTTTATTGATTGTTCTTCTATTTGCGTATTTTGTTTCGCCCAATTCTACAATTTCAGCTTCGTTCTTGGTAATTTTCTTTGTAGGATAAGAATGATGAGCCGGTGCAGAATTGAAATAAAATAAAGTCTGACCTTCATTTCCGTTTTCAAAAACAACATCTTTTGCTCCTTTTCCGATATATAAAGCTTCCTTATTTCCCAGTTCGAAAACTTCACCATCAACGGTCACCTTTCCGGCTGCCCCTACATTGATGATTCCCAATTCTCTTCTGTCTAAGAAATTTTCAGCTTTTAGATCATCTGTCGGTTCCAGCTTTAATGCACTTTTTACAGGCATTACACCACCAACAATCATTCTATCATACATAGAGTACACTACATTGATCTGATCTTCATTAAATAAACCATCCATCAAAAACTCCCTTCTCAAGTCTTCAGTTGTATATTTTTTTACATCTTCCGGATGATGGGCGTATCGAAATTCTGATTTTGTCATACTTTAGATTTTAAACTTAAATTATGGTTTTAAAAAACCTGTTAAACATTGCGTAATCGATTGCATAAAATTACACTAAAATTTTACAGAAATACTTGTGGTCTAATATAGAAATTATATTTAACCTGTTAACAAAAATTTAATTTAAATTTACAAAACATTGATTTATAGATTAATAAAATTAAAAATATTTTTATAACTTATACTTTACAAGTAGAAATTGCAGCATATTTTCACCTGAATTTGATGCAAAGCATCCATTAAAATAAAATCATGCCAATAATTTGACTCTGACTACCCCAAATATCATTTATACAATAATATATAATATAAAATGAAAATAGTTCGACATTTTAGTTATTTTTTTATCATTTATAAAATACACAAGTTTTAAGCTACAAAAAAGATGATAAAAATCACACTTTTAATACAAATTTAGTTTTTGGTTATAGTTTTTGGGAATTTTTTCGAATAAAAAAAATGAAAATTAAACAAAAAACATAGATTTTCGAAACTTAAACATCATAATTTATAATCTTTTTTAGCTTCTATTTAAAGCATTAAACAATAAAAGTAAAATACTGATAATCAATAATCTAATTTAAAATAACCATGTAATATTTTGCTATTCTTAACAAATTAAACAATCAAATTAATAAAAAAATAACATTTTTTTCTTTGCGTAATCAAAAATAATATTAGTTTAGAAGCCAAGATATTTTATTGTAAAAAATTACGCAATCGATTGCACTCTAAACAGCGTAGAAAGTTTAAAATATTTGCTGAAAAACAGAATTACTTAAAAATCCACAAAAACTAAAGAGAAACAACACATTTCTCAACCCAAAATTAAACTATATAAGGATACGTAAATGGATAAAAAAGTACAATCAATAAAGTGGTTATATTTAACTGCTTTCCTTATTCCTGTACTCGCTATGGCTCAGGAAAAAGAGAAAGAAACCAAAATCGACGAGGTGGTTTTGGTAGGGTACAATAAAGTATCGAAAAAAGATGTTACCAATGCCGTTTCATCTGTAAAAGGAGAAGCCTTAAAAGATATGCCGGTAAACTCGGCCGCTGAAGCGATCCAAGGAAGACTTGCCGGAGTTCAGGTTCAGGCTAGTGAAGGAAAACCCGGCGGAGATGTAGATATTACCATCCGTGGCGGAACATCCATTACCGGAAGTAACGCTCCATTATATATCGTTGACGGCATCCAAATGGATAACGCCATGACTATTCTTTCCCCAAAAGAAATTGAATCTATCGAAGTGTTAAAAGATGCATCTTCTACTTCTATCTATGGTTCGCGAGGTGCAAACGGGGTTGTTCTAATTACTACTAAAAGTGGTCGTAAAAAAGCAATTACCACCATTAATTACAATGGTTTTACCGGAGTAAGAAAAATCATGAATACACTTGATGTATTAGATCCTTACGAGTTTGTACTGTATCAATATGAATTATACAAAAAGAATGGCGTTATAGGTGATGCTGATGATATTGCTTTTAATACCAGATATGGTAGTACCTATAAGGAATTAGAAAAATACAAATCGGTTCAGAGGAGAGATTGGCAGGATGAATTATTTGGCAATGAAGCATTTAACTTCACTCATAATCTTAGCGTAAACGGAGGGTCTGAAAAGTCTGCATTCTCTTTTACTTTAAATCATGTGGATGAAGATGGTATTATGCTTGGTTCTGGCTTCAAAAGAAGCATGGCCAACTTTAAGTATGACTATGACATCAGTAAAAAACTTAAATTCGGAATCAACGCAAGATACGGAAGATCTTTAACGAACGGTGTGGGAACTTCCAGCAGCGGCTCTCAGAGTAATAACAGATTGAGAAACTCTGTAAGATACCAACCTTTTGAAGGAGGTTCTACGGTTCCTGTTGATGATTTTGATCCAAGCTACGCCACCAACACCAACTTGGTAAATCCCCTTCTTTTAAATGATAACGAGGTAAGAGATCACAGAATCAATGACTTATTATTGAATGCTTATCTTAACTATAACATTACGAAAGATTTGACGTTCAGAAGTGTTGTAGGTTATGTACAAAGAGATATTTCTACGAATCAGTTTTGGGGTACCGTTACTGCACAGGCAAGAGCAAATGCCGATATGCCGATTGTACAGCTTGACCGATCTCAGACAAGAAGAATTACCAATACCAATACATTAAATTATACCAAGAAATTTGGTCAGCATAAACTGGATGTTCTATTAGGTCAGGAAATTATACAAACCGATGGAGAATCGAGTACCAATTATGTAAAATGGTTTCCAAAATCGATCCTTCCTAATGAGGCATTTGCCAATATTGCAGCGGCAACGCCACCTCCGGGATTGATTCAGGATGCAGCAAGAACTGCTGTAATTGCTCCAGACCGTTTAGCATCATTCTTTGGCCGTGTCAATTACATTTTCGCCAATAAATACATCTTTACCGCATCAGTAAGAGCTGATGGATCGAATGTTTTCATGAAAGGAAATCAATGGGGATACTTCCCTGCTGCGTCATTGGCATGGAAAGTTAAAGAAGAAAAATTCCTGAAAGATGTTGACTGGTTAAATGAATTAAAACTTCGTGTAGGCTATGGTCTATCGGGGAATAATAGAATTACCTCTTATCTTTGGGCAAACTTCTACAATATCAACGCAAACAACGGGTATGTATTCGGAACTTCCGTTACGCCAGGGGCTGCAGTTTCTACTACGCAAACCAATCCTAATGTGAAATGGGAAGCTACAGTTTCTAAAAACGCAGGTATTGATTTTGAATTTTTCAAAGGAAGACTTTATGGTAGCGTAGACGGATATATTACAGATACCAAAGATCTATTGGTATTGGCAAAAGTGCCATTTCCGGGATATGCAAACCAGTTCCAAAACTCAGGAAAAACCAGAAATAAAGGTCTTGAATTTACCGTGGGAGGATCTGTTATAGATAAGGAAAATTTTGGCTGGAAAATAGATGCCAACATTTCTACCAATAAAAATACCATTTTAAGTTTAGGTAGTGGTACAGCTGCAGGCCAGGATTATTACTTAGTTCAGTCAGGAGGAATCGGAGGTTTCGACTTTATTGCTAAAGTAGGAAGCTCAGTAGGAACTTATTACGGATATGTAACTGAAGGAAGATATGAAATTTCTGACTTCGATTACAACGCATCAACCAAGGTTTATACATTAAAAGCAGGAGTTCCGAGCAGCAGCGCAATTGCTTTGGGAGCAAAAGCTGTACAACCGGGAGATCTTAAATTAAGAGATTTGAATGGAGACGGACAGATTACCGACGCAGACAGACAGGAATTAGGAAGCGCACTTCCAAAATTCTACGGAGGTTTCAACCAGACATTTAGATATAAAAATTTCGATATGAGTTTATTCTTTAATTTCTCAGTAGGAAATAAAGTGTACAACGCCAACAAAATCGAAAATACCACTCAATATCTTTATAGAGATAACAATATGGATGCTGCTGTTGCAGACCGATGGAGATGGTTTGATAACGACGGTGTGAAAGTTACAGACCCGACTCAATTAGCCGCTTTAAATGCTAACACAACGATGTGGACTCCGCCAACAGGACAATACATTCTTCACTCTTACGGAATTGAAGACGGATCATTCTTAAGATTAAACAACGTAACTTTAGGATACACCTTACCAAAAGGATCTTTAGAAATGATTGGTGTGAAAAATTTCAGATTATATGCAACGGTAAACAATTTATTCGTAATTACCGGGTACTCAGGCTATGACCCTGAAGCAAGTACAAGAAGAAATCCTCTGACTCCGGGTGTAGATTACGCAGCATACCCGAGAAGCCGTTTCTTTGTAACAGGTGTAGATATCACTTTCTAAAAAATTTAAAAATGAAAAAAAGCAAATCAATATTTATTTTATCTTGTCTTGCGGGAACACTTTTCTTTACGAATTCCTGCAGTGATTTCCTTAATCCTGAAAATCTTTCAAGTATTTCTGAAGCGCAGCAATTTGACAGTACTGCAGATACATTTTCAGCTTTAGTGGGAGTTTATTCCCAGCTTGGAGGTGATGATGGTTACGGGCAAAGATTATCATTAATTATTCCTCAGTCAGGTGACGATTTCAGAACATCCGGAAGCTACAATTGTAATGACAGAAGAGGAGTTGCCACTTTCGGAGCATGTACTACAAATACAGAACTTAATAATCCTTTCGGAAAATTATATACAGGAATAGAACGTGCCAATTTAGTGATTAAGAACATCCCATTATCACCTGTTTACCAGACAGGTTCTGTAGATGATAAAAAATTAATGGACAGATATTTGGGTGAAGCATTGACTCTTAGAGCTCAGTATTATTATGAACTGATCAGAAACTGGGGCGACGTTCCTTTTTATCTTGTTCCTGCATCTGATGTAGCTGAACAAAACCAGCCAAAAACAGATCGTGATGTTATTTATGATCAGCTTATAGAAGATTTGGCGAAGGCTTCAACGCTAGTACCATGGAGATCTGAAGGCGGAACAACAAGCAACAGAATTTCTAAAGGCTTTGTAAAAGGACTAAGAGCAAGAATTTCTTTGGCAAGAGCAGGATGGTCTTTAAGAAGAAGCCCACAACAGATGATGCAGGGTTCTAATCCTCAAAAATATTATCAGATCGCTTATGACGAGTGCAAAGATATTATGAATCATACAGGAGAACATGCATTGAATCCTAGTTATGAAAGCGTATTCAGAGCACTTCACACCAATTCTCAGGACGCTACCAACGAAGTTATTTTTGCTGTCGGAGCTTTCGGAGGAGGTACAAGAACAGACTCTAAAATCGGATATTACAACGGTCTTAAACATCATGATAACTCAAGCTGGAAAGGTGGCGGCGGAATCAATGCATTACCAACTTACTTCTACGAGTTTACAAAATATGACTTAAGAAGAGACATGAATGTAGGAATCTTCACTGTGAATGCTTCAAATCAGGCTGAATTGGTAGCTGCAAACTCATTCACAGATTCTAAATACAGAAAATCATGGACAAACATTACAGGTCCTTCTCAGACATTGGCGGTTGACTGGCCTTTACTAAGACTTTCTGATGTCATGCTGATGTTCGCTGAAGCTGATAATGAAATCCACGGTGCTCCTTCTGCTGATGCAATTAATGCAGTAAAAGCGGTAAGAAACAGAGCGTATGCAGGAAATCTGGGACAGGTAGGAACAATTCCTACAGATAAAGTTGGCTTCTTTAATTATATCGTTAAAGAAAGAATGCTGGAATTAGGTTCTGAGGGAATCAGAAAATACGACTTAATCAGATGGAACTTGTTAGCAACTAAAATTGCCGAAACAAAACAGAAATTGACTGATTTTATCAACGGAGTTGGTGCTTATGCAAATGTTCCTTTGGATATTTACTATAAAACTTCCGCATTCGATCCTACAAAAACTGCTCAGCAAAATATTACCACTATTGACGTATTTACAAATACCGGAGTAGCAAAAGCTGATGTATTCTATGTACCAAGCCAATCTACCACAATACCTGCAGGATATAAGAAAATTGCTTGGAGATCAGGAGTTTTGCCAACGTATGTAAATGATCCTTCTGCCGGTTATGCACAATATTTCCAGGCAAATAAGAGAGAACTTCTGCCAATTTATTTCGAATTTATACAGAATAATCCTGCTCTTACACAAGATTATGGTTATTAGTAAAAATATACATTCATATTAATTAATTTTCAGTACAGACTTACTCCTTCCAGGGAGAAGGTCTGTACTTTTCTTCAAAGAAAAATTCAGAGATATGCAGATTCCAGGTTTAAAAAATAAAATCACATTCTTATCTATTTTCTCCGCAGTCATTATCAGTCTTCTTTCTTTCAAGATGAAAGATGAAAAAACCATCATCGTTTCGAAAGACGGAAAAGGCAATTTCGCGACGGTTCAACAGGCAATTGAGGCGGTTGAAGAAGGAACATCGGTAAGAACAAAAATTATTGTAAAACCGGGAACATACAGAGAAAAAATCACTGTTTCAGATACAAAAAACCCGATCATACTAATTGGAGAAAATCCTGAAAACACCATTCTTGTTTACGGAGATCATGCTTCAAAACAAAATGCAGAAGGTAAAAACATAGGAACTACAGGTTCATCGAGTTTTTTTATCTTTTCTAATGATTTTTCGGCAAAGAATATTACGTTTCAAAACGATGCAGGTCCGGTCGGACAAGCCGTTGCCGTTTTAACAACAGGTGACAGAATTGCTTTTGAAAACTGCAGATTCTTAGGATTTCAGGATACACTTTATACAAAAGGTGCACAAGATGCTTTAGATAAAACTAAAATTTCAAGAAATTATTTTAAAGACTGCTACATTGAAGGAACTACCGACTATATTTTCGGAGCCGGAACTGCTGTTTTTGAAAACTGCATCATTTATTCTAAAAAAAATGCTTCTTACGTTACTGCAGCTTCTACAATTGAAGGAAACGAATTCGGTTATGTATTTATTAACTGTAATGTAACAGGAGATGCTGAACCAAATTCTGTATATTTGGGACGGCCTTGGAGACCATTTGCAAAAACGGTTTACGTCAACTGTGCAATCGATTCCACAATAAAAAAAGAAGGATGGCACAACTGGGCAAAACCCGATGCTGAGAAGACTACTTTCTACGCAGAATACAGTTCTAAAGGAGCCGGAGCTGATGTTTCAAAAAGAGCTTCATGGTCACATCAGCTGACAAAGGAGCAAAGTAAAAAATATACTTCAAAAAATATTCTTTCCGGAAAAGATAACTGGAATTTCAAAAAAGCTTTAAAATAAGCCAAATCAAAGAATTATGAAAACAGCTTTTATTATAGCTTCAATATTTGCAATTTTCACCTTACAAAACTGTACGGCTCAGTCTGCTGTTTCAGGTAAAAAAGAAACCGTGATTTTAGGAAAAACAATCAGCTTTCCCGGAGCAGAAGGTTTTGGCAGATTTACAACCGGAGGAAGAGGCGGAAAAGTTTTATTCGTAACCAAATTAACAGATGATGGCTCTGAAGGTACTTTAAGATATGCTGTAGAACAAAAAGGCGCAAGATATATTGTTTTTAAAACAGCCGGAACGATTTATCTGGAATCTCCTTTAAGAATAAAAGAAGGCAACGTTACGATTGCCGGACAAACCGCTCCCGGAGACGGAATCACGGTTGCAAACTATGAAACTTTCGTTGCAGCAGACAATGTGATTATCCGTTTTATGAGATTCAGAATGGGAGATCAGAAAAAATTTGAAGGTGATGCTTTAGGGGCAAGATTTATGAAAGGTTTAATGGTAGATCATTGTTCGATGAGCTGGTCTACCGATGAGACGGTTTCTATTTACGTCAATGAAAACACGACGCTTCAATGGTGTGTGATTACAGAAAGCTTAAGAAATTCTGCCCACCAGAAAGGCGCTCACGGATATGGTGGAATCGCAGGGGGAAAATTCGCATCTTTTCATCATAATATTTATGCAAATCACGATAGCCGTAATCCAAGATTGGGAGAGTATGCAGGAAGTAAATTTGCCTTAACCGATTTAACGGATTTCAGAAATAATGTCATTTACAATTGGGGACACAACAATGTTTATGGTGGAGAAGGAATGAACGTCAACATTGTTAACAACTACTACAAACCTGGGCCTGCAACTTTAACCAAGAAAAGAATCGTTGCTATCGATAAAAATACAAAACCTGAAGCTGAAGTATACAACATTTGGGGAAAATATTATATCAGCGGAAATATTTCTGAAGGCAATCCTGAAGTAACCGCAGACAATTGGGAAAAAGGAGTTTTCAACCAGATGAATAAAGCCTATAATCTTACGGATGCAGATAAAAATTCAATTAAAATCAATCAGCCACACGATATTCAGAACAATGTAAAAACAGATTCTCCGAAAGATGCTTATGAAAAAATACTGCAGATCGGTGGCTCGAGTTTCGTGAGAGATGCAGTCGATTTGAGAGTTTTAAAAGATGTAAAAAACGGAATATTCACTTATGAAGGTTCGCTGGGAAGCAAAAATGGAATCATCGATTCTCAAAAAGATGTCGGTGGATTTCCGGATTTAAAACCCGGAAAAGCACTTCCAGATTCAGATAATGACGGAATGCCCGATGAATGGGAAACCAAGCATCATCTTGATCCTAAAAAAGCAAACGCCAACGGAAGAGATTTAGACAAAAACTACGATAATATCGAGGTTTACACTCACAGTATTGTGCAGGACATTATCAAAAAACAATAATAGTATTTTTACTAAAATTAAATTAAAACAGAAAAATAACTTTAAAATATATAAAATGAATTTCATTAACCATAAAATTAAAGTATTGGCATTTGCTGCTTTAGGATCAGGAATATTTCTGGCTTGTGCCCAGACTAAAACTGTAGCAGCAACAAAGCTGGCAAAACAAACTTCGCAGGCAGGAAAAGTAGTTCCAACCAACTTAAAATGGTCTGAAAGAATGATGCTTTCCGAAATGCAGAGATTCCCTGAAGCATGGATGCTGGATTTCAGCAAAAGCCCGAAATGGACGTATCCTTCTGCAATCGTTTTAGACGGCGCAGAACAGCTTTACATGAAAACCGGTAAAAAAGAATATTACGATTACATCAGCGGTTTTGGTGAAACTTTAATCAAAGAAGATGGGACAATTCTTACCTATGATTTAGATAAGTACAATATCGATATGCTGAACAGCGGAAATGTTCTTCTTTATCTTTATGAAAAAGAGAAAAAAGACAAATACCTGAAAGCACTTCAGACTTTACGTTTACAAATCGACGGACAGCCAAGAACCAATGAAGGATCTTTCTGGCACAAAAAAATCTACCCTTATCAGGTTTGGTTAGACGGATTGTATATGGGAATGCCTTTCTACACACATTACACAAAAGATTTTGTAAAAGGTGCAGATGCAACAAAAGCGTATGATGACATCGTTTTCCAGTTTGATTCGGTTCAGAAAAATCTTTTAGATAAAAAAACAGGTCTATTGTATCACGCTTGGGACGAAAGCAAAGAACAGGCTTGGGCAAATAAAGAAACAGGACTTTCACCGAATTTTTGGGGAAGAGCAATGGGTTGGTACGGAATGGCGATGGTAGACGTTCTTGATTATTTACCTGAAAATCATCCGGGAAGAGCGAGAATTATTTCTTACATCAAGTCGTATTCAGACGCTGTTATTAAATATCAGGATAAAAAATCAGGACTTTGGTACCAGGTTTTAGATAAACCTTTGGCAAACGGAAACTATGAAGAAGCGACAGCTTCAGCGATGTTTGTATACACGATGATTAAGTCTGTTAATAAAGGTTATCTTCCAAAATCATACAAAACAGCAGCTAAAAAAGGCTACGACGGAATCATCAAAAACCTGATTACGGTTGATGAAAATGGTGTTGTGAATCTAAATAAATGTTGTGCTGTTGCCGGTTTGGGAGGAAAACCTTACAGAGACGGCTCTTACGAATATTACGTAAACGAGCAGATCCGTTCAAATGACGGAAAAGGAACAGGACCGTTTATCTTGGCAAGTTTAGAATTTGAAAAATAAATTTGAAACATTAAGAGAATTAAAGGGGTAAGATTTTTAAGATTAAAATCATAGATTTTATTAAGCATGCAGCTTAAAGCGAAGCTCAACTTAAATTTCCTAAACTTCTTAATTAAATCTTAATGGTTCAAAATTAAACATTTAGCCTTTGCTGAGTGAAACGCCTTTGCGAACGGAAAATATTCAGTAAGCCATTAAAAAATCTTTGCGCTCTTAGCGTTAAAACGAAATGAATCTGATTTTATGACGACAAACAAAATTTTAAATATACTCTCCATCACCGCATTTTCTATTGCTTCAACTTATCTGAATGCACAGGAAAAACCATACGTTTCCGAAGTTTGGTCTGCCGATCAGGGAAAAAATTATAAGAACCCGATTTTATACGCAGATTATTCAGATCCAGATGCAATCCGTGTTGGAGAAGATTATTACATGACCGCTTCAAGTTTCAACGAAGCTCCGGGATTACCGATTCTTCACTCAAAAGATATGGTCAACTGGAAATTGGTAAACTACGCCATTCAGGATGTTTTACCTAAAGAACATTTTTCAGTTCCAAGACGTGGAGATGCAGTCTGGGCACCAAGTATCCGTTTCCACAAAGGAGAATTCTACATTTATTGGGGAGATCCCGATTACGGAATTTATATGGTAAAAACTAAAGATCCGCTTGGAAAATGGGACGAACCGGTTTTGGTGATGGAAGGAAAAGGTTTGATTGATTCTTGTCCTTTTTGGGACGAAGACGGACAGGCCTATTTAGTTCACGGTTGGGCAGGAAGCCGTGCCGGAGTAAAAAGTTTGCTCTCCATCAATAAAATGAATCCTGAAGGTACAAAAGTTTTGGATAAAGGCGTTCATATTTTTGATGGTCATGATGCTCATCCAACGGTTGAAGGTCCAAAAATGTACAAAAGAAACGGCTATTACTACGTTTTTGCTCCTGCAGGTGGTGTTGCAACTGGATGGCAATTGGTTTTAAGGTCAAAAAATATTTACGGTCCTTACGAAGAGAAAATAGTTCTTGAACAAGGTAAAACAAAAATAAACGGTCCGCATCAGGGAGCTTGGGTAGATACGCCTTCAGGAGAAGGTTGGTTCTATCATTTTCAGGATGTGGATGCAGGAGGAAGAATCGTGCATTTGCAGCCGATGAAATGGGAAAAAGACTGGCCTTTAATGGGGATCGATAACGATAAAAACGGAATCGGTGAGCCGGTTTTAACATATAAAAAACCAAACGTTGGGAAAACCTATCCTATGATAACTCCAGCAGAAACGGATGAGTTTGATGGCGAAAAATTAGGGTTACAATGGCAATGGAGCGCTAATGAGAACATTGTTTGGTCATCGAAGCTTCCCGGACAGAAATTCCTGAGATTATTCTCCATGAAAATGGGTGAAAACGATAAAAATCTTTGGAATGTTCCGAATCTTCTGACTCAAAAATTTCCCGCTCCGAACTTTGTCGCTTCCACGAAAGTTAAATTAACTCCCGAAGATGCCAAAGAAGGAAAAACTGCCGGACTTTTGGTCATGGGAATGGATCACGCATCGCTTGTCATCACGAATAAAACCGATGGATATTATGTTCAGTTGAGAAAAGCCGAAAAGGCTGAAAAAGGTGGTGAAGAAAAGATTTTATTTGAAACTAAATTAAAATCAAATGAAGCTTATCTTAAAGTAAACGTAAATGAACCCAACGGAATCTGCACATTCAGTTACAGCGAAAACGGAAAAAACTTCATCAACGTTGGCGAACCGTTTCAGGCAAAACCCGGAAAATGGATTGGTGCTAAAGTCGGTTTATATTCTGTAAGTACACAGAAAGCCAATCGCGGTGGCTACGCAGATTTTGAATATTTTAGAGTAACAAAAAATTAAAATATTCCCACAGACAGCACAGATTTTCGGAGATGATTGCACTTAATTTTAAAAAAAATCGGTGAAATCTGTGGGAGGTTAAAAACAAAAAAATTAAGGATATCATTATGAAGAAGTCATTTAAAATCGTAGGTCTTGTTGCGGCAATGTTGTTTTCTGGAGAGTTCTACGCTCAAAATACAGATATTTACAAAGGAATTGAATTTACTATGCCGAAAGTCGTAGAAACTTCTTTCGCAGCCAATACAGTTTCCATCAAAGATTTCGGCGGAGTTGCAGACGGAAAAACCAAAAACACAGAAGCCTTCAAAAAAGCAATCGATGCCTTAGTAAAAAAAGGTGGTGGTAAATTGGTTGTTCCGAGAGGAATGTGGCTGACTGGACCAATTGAATTAAAAAGCAACATCAATCTTCACGTAGAAGAAGGTTCGATGATTGTTTTCAGCAAAGACAAAAGTGATTATCCTTTGGTAGACGTAAGTTTTGAAGGATTAAATACAATTCGTTGTCAGTCTCCGATTTCTGCTAGAAATGCTAAAAACATCGCCATCACAGGAAAAGGGGTAATCGACGGAAGCGGTGATGCTTGGAGAGCCGTAAAAAAAGGAAAATTATCTGAAACTGAATGGAAAAAATTCGTCGCTTCAGGAGGAATTGTTTCTAAAGACGGAAAAACTTGGTATCCTTCAGAAAGCTATAAAAAAGGATTTGAAAGCAGCTCAAGTTTCAATGTTCCTGACAAAATCAGCAAATCAGAACTGGAATCTGTGAAAGATTTCCTTCGTCCGGTAATGGTAAGCATCGTGGGTTGCGACCAGGTTTTATTGGATGGCCCTACTTTCCAGAATTCTCCGGCCTGGAATCTTCATCCTTTGATGACTTCTAATTTAATTTTAAGAAATCTTACGGTTAGAAATCCTTGGTATTCTCAAAACGGTGACGGTGTAGATTTGGAATCTTGTAAAAATGTTCTGATTTATGACAATACTTTTGACGTTGGAGACGATGCCATTTGCATTAAATCAGGAAAAAATGAAGACGGAAGAAAAAGAGGAATGCCTACTGAAAATGTTATCATTAAAAATAACGTTGTTTATCACGGTCACGGAGGTTTCGTAATCGGAAGCGAAATGTCGGGTGGAGCGAGAAATATGCACGTTTCAGACTGTACTTTTATCGGAACTGATATCGGACTTCGTTTCAAAACGACTCGTGGAAGAGGTGGTGTTGTTGAAAATATTTACATCAAAAATATTGATATGATTAACATTCCTACGCAGACGATTGGTTTCAATATGTTCTACGAAGGAGCTTCTCCGGTTTTGGAAGACGGACAAAAAGCAGAGGGGAATAAAGCTCCGGAAAAAGTGTATCCTGTAACAGAAGAAACGCCGGTTTTCAGAAATATTTATTTTAAAAATATTACCGCAACCAATTCTGATGAAGCCATTACGCTTTTCGGTTTGGCAGAAATGAATCTGAAGAATATTGTGATTGAAGATTCTCAGTTTGACACCAAAAAAGGCTTAACCATTGTAGACGCAGACGGAATTCAGTTGAAGAATGTAAAATTAAAATACACTGAAGGAACAGGAACAACCATCTTGAACAGTAAAAATATAGATCTTTCTACCTTGAAACTAGAATCAGATCAAAAACCAACCATCAAAGTTTTGGGAGCGAAAACCACAGCCGTAAAACTTCCGAAAGATGTAAAAGGCGAGCAATTGAGCATTTCGAAAGAGATTGCGAAAAATGCAGTGAAGTAATTTGAGATTTGAAGTTTGAGATACGGGTTTCGTGATTTGGGATTGGATCTCAGAAGAAATCTGAAGTTTGCGAATCAAAGTCCCAAAGGGACGATTTTCTAAAGGATAGGATGCAATCCTCTCAAGATTAAAAATATTAGATTTGAAATTTTGAAGAGAATTCAGCACACAGGAAAAATTTTAATTTTTCAACTATGTGTTCTAAATATTCTCAAACATATAAACTTAAAAGTTACTAATGTGTCCAAAAACTTTTGTGACTTTTGTGGTTAAACTAAAAATTTGAGGTTAATCAAACACCAAATATTATTTTAAAAATGAGTTTTTACAAACTATATTTTCTTTTTGTTTTTTTTGTAGGAGCAAAAGCATTCGGTCAGACAAAGCCGAATGCTACTCCTTACACAAACGAAGCAACATACGAAAAACTTAAAAAGAAACATCCGTTCATCACGCCTTTAAACAGACCGGTTCCGCCCAACATCGGGATCGATAAAGATGTAGAATATGCCAACATCAACGGACTTTCCCTGAAAGCCGACATCTACTACCCTCTTGACAAATCCAAAAAACATCCCGCAGTCGCAATGGTTCACGGTGGTGGCTGGATTTCAGGAAGCAAGGAAAATGAAAAATACATGGCTCAGGAATTGGCTTCAAAAGGTTATGTGGCGATTGCTGTCGGCTACCGTTTAAGTGAAGTCGCAAAATATCCTGCAGCGATTGATGATGTGGATAATGCTATTGAGTTTTTAAAGAAAAACAGAAAAAAATATGCTGTTGATACCAAGAAAATTGGAATCTTGGGCGAATCAGCAGGTGCACAGATTGCAACTTTGGTAGGTGTGAAATCAAAAGGAAAAATAAAAGCGATCGTGAATGTTGACGGAATTGTTTCGTTCATCCATCCCGAAGCTGAGGAAAGTACGTATGCTTCTTTTTGGTTGGGTGGCGACAGAAATGTTAATCTAAAAAACTGGACTGAAGCTTCTCCCTTAGAATTTGTTGACAAAAAAACACCTCCTGCCCTATTCATCAATTCTTCGCAACCACGTTTTCATGCAGGAAGAGATGACATGATGAGAAAACTGAAAAGCTATGGAACGTTCACAGAATTTCACGAGATCAAAGATACACCTCATTCATTCTGGTCTGCTGAACCTTGGTTCACAGAAACTTTGAATCTGACAGTAGATTTTTTGGATAAAACGTTGAAGTAATGTGAGATTGAGGCAAAGGTTTAGGTTAGTTGCACCATTTAACTGGCTTAGGAGTTTGGAACGTTAAGAAAATTTAAATTAAATCCGTTAAAAAATTTTCACTGTTTGAGTGACGGCAAAAAATATTCTTAACATTTCTAATTGTACTCTCCGCCCGAAACCTAGCGAAGTGGTTCGACGAAAGTATAGAGTCAATTTGGAAATTTTAGGATTTATTTTAAATTTTTAGTGGAAAAATCCAGCCTTGAACTTTTGGTTCTTTTGTTTTAAGACAAAAGAACATTAAAATCAAATTATTTTTTTATGAAAAAACTATTTTTAATACTTCTCATTTCTGCTACCAATTTTATATTGGCGCAAAACCCATACATCACTGTTACCGTTGCAAAAGACGGAAGCGCGCAATTCACCTCCATTCAAAAAGCCATTACTTCCATCAGAGATTTGGGACCGGGCGAAGCTTTAATTAAAATAAAAACCGGAACGTACAACGAAAAAATAGTTATTCCATCCTCAAAACATAAAATCACTTTACAAGGGGAAAACAAGGAAAACACCATCATTACCAACGATGATTATTCCGGTAAGACGGATGCTTTGAATGAAAAAATGACCACATTCAATTCCTACACACTTTTGGTGATGTCAGATGATGTTAAAATTTCAAATCTGACCATAAAAAATGCTTCATGCAATCAGGGACAGGCTGTTGCGCTTCATGTGGAAGGTGATCGTTTTATCGTCAAAAATTCCAATATTTTGGGTTGTCAGGATACGGTTTACACAGGCGGAAATCAAAGCAGACAATTCTACGAAAACTGTTATATAGAAGGAACAACCGACTTCCTTTTTGGTTCGGCAACCGTTGTGTTTAAAAACTGCACGATTAAAAGTTTAGCCAATTCTTATATCACTGCTGCATCCACAGACGAAAGTAAAGAATTCGGATATGTATTTTTCGATTGTAAATTGATCGCCAAAGAAGGCATCAACAAAGTATTTTTGGGAAGACCTTGGCGACCATATGCAAAAACAGTTTTTATCAATACCGAAATGGGAAATCACATCGTTCCCGAAGGCTGGAATCCGTGGAAAGGCGATAAAATGTTTCCTAATAAAGACAAAACCGCTTATTATGCAGAGTTCGGAAGTAAAGGGGAAGGTGGAAAAACTGAAAACCGTGTAGCCTGGTCACATCAGCTCACAAAAAAAGAAGCAAAAAAATATACCATTAAAAATATTTTAGGCGACTGGAAACCGGAGATGAGTAATAAGTAATTGGTAATGAGTAATTAAGACCATAAAAAATGACATAGGAAAATGGAGCGTTAAGAAAATTAAATTTTCATCCGTTAAAAAATTCCCACTGTTCGAAGCGCGAGACAGATTTTGAACTAAAGCAGAAATTATGATTCGCGCAAGTTTTGGGAATTTTAGGATTAAAATTTAATTTTTAGCGGAAGTTTCCAAGTCTTGAGCTTTTGGTTCTTTTGTTTCAAGACAAAAGAACATATTAATAAAAATTATTTAAAATGAAAAAAATACTTTTAATTCTAAGCATCATAATTTCAACATTATCGATAGCACAAAAAAAACCAACCTTATTCCTGATTGGTGACTCCACAATGTCGAATAAAGACAATCCTGACAGAAATCCTGAACACGGTTGGGGACAGGTATTAGGACAGTTTATGACCACCGGAATTGAAATTCAGAACCACGCTATGAACGGCAGAAGTTCAAAGAGTTTCAGAACAGAAGGAAGATGGGACAAAGTAGAAAAACAATTGAAAAAAGGAGATTTTGTTATCATTCAGTTTGGGCATAACGATCAGAAATTAAAAGATTCTACCAAATTTACCAATCCACATACGCAGTACAGAGCCAATCTGGAAAGATACGTGAATGAAACAAGAGCAAAAGGCGCAACACCGATTTTGATGACTTCCATCACAAGAAGAAACTTCAACGAAAACGGTGTTTTAATTGATACGCACACAGATTATCCATTAGTGGTAAGAATGGTTGCAGACGACATGAAAGTTGCTTTTGTTGATATGCAGTTACTGACCGAACAAATGGAAATTGCAGCTGGTCCGGAAAAATCGAAACTGTTGCATCTTCACTTTAAAGCCGGCGAAAACCCATATTATGATAAGGACAAAGCTGATGATACCCATTTATCAAAATTAGGAGCAGAAACAGTTGCAAAACTGGCAACAAAATCTTTGAAAAATCTGAAGACAGGTCTAGAGAAATATATTAAATAGTCTCCTACGGATTATAAAGATTTTTACAGATGAGCATAAAAAAATCGACGAAATTTGTTAAATCTGCAAGAAAAAATCAACAGTTTCTTTGTCATTCAGAACGAAGCGAAAGCGAAGTGAAGAATCTATAAACGTGTAAAAGATTTCTCCTCCGTCGAAATGACAAAAAACACGCAAAATAATTTAGTTTAAAATTCAAAAAACATAAAAATGAATTTCAAAAAAGAACCATTTTTCGACGGCAATTCCGAGTGGGAAGATTTAGGAGACGGTGTTTCCAGACAGTTTGTCGGATACAATTCTCAGGTAATGATGGTCATTGTAAAATTTGAAAAAGATGCTATCGGAACATTACACCAACATTTTCATTCACAAATTACATATGTAGCGGAAGGAAAATTTGAAGTAACCGTTGATAGAGAGGTTAAAATTTTACAACAAGGCGACGGATTTTTTGCCCAGCCAAATATTTTTCATGGTGTAAAATGTTTAGAAGCAGGAAAATTGATTGATGCTTTTACACCGTTTAGGGAAGATTTTTTGAAAGATTAAAATTTACAAAATCAAACCTCACAGGTTTTAAAAACCTGTGAGGTTTATAATTTAGCGACCAATGAAAAAAGTATTTTTTTCACTCATCATTTTCATTTTCAGTCAATTTTCCGCACAGGAAAAGCTTATGTTCTGGCCAAAGGGTGAAATGCCCAATTCAAAAATATTAGCTTCAAAAACCAAGAAAAAGAAAATCCTTGCAGAACTGAAGGAACCCGAACTTTTCGCATTTCTTCCTCCCATAAAAGAAAGAAATCAGATGTCAGTTATTATCATTCCAGGTGGCGGATATTCAAAACTGACTTACGATGAAGGCGCTTTTCAGATTGCCAAATGGATGAATACTCAGGGAATTTCTGCATTCGTTTTAAACTATAGATTGCCGACTTCTACCGATTTAATTCAAAGAGAAATTGCTCCGTTGCAGGATATTCAGGCTGCAATTAAATACATTAGAAAAAATGCTGAACAATGGAAGATTTCTTCAAATCTTTTGGGTGTTGTCGGAACTTCAGCGGGTGGACATTTAGCAACAAGCGTCAGCAATATTACGAAAGATTATACAGAATTAAAAGGCGATTGGGAAAGCATTTCTACGATTCCAGATTTCGCTGTTTTGTTTTGTCCGGTGATTGATTTTGGCGAATATGCTCACAAAGGAAGCCGCGAAAGTTTGCTTGGAGAAAATGCTTCCACAGAAAAAATCACGGAATATTCGATGCAAAACCTGGTGACTGAAAAAACACCGCCCACGATTTTGTTTCATAATCAGGATGATACTGCCGTTCCACCGATGAACAGCATTCTGTATTATAAAGCCATGACGAAAAATAAAGTGAAAGGTTCATTATTCATTTTTCCGAAAGGCGGACACCGTTTTTTTGTTACTGATAAAGATACGCTGAGCGAAAACTGGAAAAAGCTGTGTGCAGACTGGCTTGAAACGATTAGTAATAAGTAATCGGTAATGAGTAATTTTAAATGCTTTAAGTATGTCACACTGGGCTTGTCGAAGTATTTTGCACCTCAAGAACAGTATTTTATCTAAAAAGATTGCGCCATTGCGATTAACAAAAAAACAACAGCAACCAAATTGTTAAATCAATGAAAAATTTCATCCTAATTTTATCTATATTTCTTGGAATTCAAATTTCTGCCCAGCAAAAAATAACCGTCTGGCCGAAAGGTGAAATGCCCAATTCTAAAGGTTTAAAACTAAACACCATTGAAGAAAAAGAAGGCCGAATTACTCAGATTCAGGAAGCGGAACTGTTTGCGTTTCTTCCGGCAAAAGAAGAACGAAAACCGATGGCAATCATTGTGATTCCCGGCGGGGGTTACAGACATCTGACCTATGATTTGGGTGGATATTCTTATGCAAAATGGCTCAATACTTTAGGAATTTCAGCTTTTGTCCTGAATTATCGTTTGCCTACTTCTCCGGATTTAAAACAAAGAGAAATCGGCCCATTACAGGATATTCAGGCTGCCATAAAATTAATCAGAAAAAATGCTTCTCAATATGGGATTTCGCCCGACCAGATCGGGGTTTTGGGAACTTCTGCAGGCGGACATCTAGCCACAATGGCAAGTAATATTTCCACCGATTATACCGAATTAAAAAGCGATTGGCAAACAATTTCCACAGTGCCAAATTTTGCAATTTTAGTTTCCCCGGTCATTGACTTGGGTGAATTTGCGCATAAAGGAAGCCGGGATAATCTATTGGGAGAAAATGCTTCTGCAGAAAAAATCAAAGAATATTCCATGCAGAATCGGGTGACAGAAAAAACGCCGCCTACAATTTTATTCCATGCTCAAAACGATAATTCCGTTCCAGTCATCAACAGTATTTTGTATTATGAATCGATGATTAAAAATAAAGTAAAAGGTGCTCTGTTTATTTTTCCAAAAGGAGAACACAGTATCGGAATTTCCAACAAAACTGAACTGACAGATAACTGGAAAAAGATTTGTGCAGACTGGCTTAAAACTATTAGCAATAAGTAATTGGTAATGAATAATATCAAAATACCAAGCAAAGATTTTTTATTTAAATCTAAAAAATATATTTACCGTAAAAGAATCAATAAAAATTTCTAATAAAAATAGAAAATTCAAAAGTTTACAAAATGTAAAATTTTACTAATCGTTTTGCCAACGTTTGAACTACTAAAAACATTAAAAAATCTTCCGATGCTTTTGTGGTTAAAAAAAACTCAAAAAAAATAAAAAATGCTAAAGAACATTCAATATAAAATCTTTTTACTGGCCTATGGAACGGTTATTTCTGTTTCATCGTATGCTCAGCAAAATTTAAAGTTAACCTACAATAAACCTGCGGAAAACTGGAATGAAGCTTTACCCATCGGAAACGGAAGATTGGGAGCCATGGTTTTTGGGGGTGTGATTCAGGAACATCTTCAGCTGAATGAAGAAACCATCTGGGCAGGAGAACCGGGAAATAATGTTCCGAAAAACACATTCGACAGCATCCAGAAAATACGAAAATTATTGAATGACGGTCAGTTCGAAGAAGCCCAAAATCTATCCAACAGAACCTATCCCAGAGCTGCTCCAAAAGATCTCAACTACGGAATGCCGTATCAGACAATGGGCGATTTGTTTTTAGATTTTAAAGGGCACGAAAATTTTAAAAATTACAGGAGAACTTTAGATATTGAAAAAGCGATAAGCACAGTTTCTTACGAGGTAAATGGTGTGACTTACAAGCGTGAAATTTTCTCATCTTTTGTCAATAATGTGATTATGATCAAGTTGACTTCTAGCAAAAAAGGAAGTTTAAATTTTTCTATTAATGCTTCTACTCCACACAAAGTTCATTCGATTTTTACAGATAAAAACCAGTTGATTATTAACGGGACAAGTGGCTCTGTGGATAACAAGATCGGGAAAATTAGATTTAAAACTGTTGCCGTTCCAGTTTTAAAAGGTGGAAAATTAATCTCAACAAAAGACAAACTCAATATTTCCGGGGCTGATGAAGTGGTTCTGTATGTTTCGATTGCTACCAATTTCAAAAAATACAATGATCTTTCGGGAAATCAGGATACAAGAGTTGCGGAACATTTAAATAAAGTCTTAAACAAAAAATATAATGATGAGCTAAAAAGCCATGTTGAAAATTACCAGAAATATTTCAACCGTGTCAGTTTAAATTTAGGAACGACAGATCAGGCGCAAAAAACAACCGATCTACGAATCAAAGAATTCGGAAACTCAAGCGATCCAGATTTGGTGGCTTTGTATTTCCAGTTTGGTCGTTATCTTTTGATTTCCTCTTCACAACAGGGAACTCAGCCTGCAAATCTTCAGGGAATCTGGAATTATCAGCTGAATCCGTCTTGGGACAGCAAATACACGGTCAATATTAACACAGAAATGAACTATTGGCCTGCAGAAAATACCAACCTCAGCGAAATGCACGAGCCTTTGTTTGATATGATTCAGGATTTATCGGTAACAGGACAGGAATCTGCCAAAGAAATGTATCACGCAAGAGGCTGGAATATGCATCACAACACCGATTTGTGGAGAATTACCGGAATTGTTGACGGCGGCTTTTATGGAATGTGGCCGATGGGTGGAGCCTGGTTGACGCAACATGTTTGGAACCATTATTTATACACCGGAGACAAGGAATTTTTAAAGAAAAATTATCAGGTTTTAAAAGGTTGCGCACTATTTTACTTAGATGTTCTCCAGCCTGATTCTTCGGGGAATTACTTGGTGGTTTCGCCATCGATGTCACCGGAAAATACATATCAAAAAAGTGTTGGAATTACTTCAGGAACCACAATGGATAACCAGTTGGTTTTTGATGTGTTCAATAATTTTATTAATGCTTCCAAAATTTTAAATGAAGATAAAAACCTTTCTGATGATGTGAAAACAGCTTTGTCTAAACTTCCGCCGATGCAGATCGGACAATACGCTCAGTTGCAGGAATGGCTGAAAGATATGGACAAGACTAACGATAAGCACAGACATATTTCACATTTGTACGGACTGTTTCCTTCAGGACAGATTTCGCCGTTCAGAAATCCTGATTTAACGGAAGCTGCAAAAAATTCAATGACTTATCGTGGTGACAAATCAACAGGTTGGTCGATGGGATGGAAAGTGAATTGGTGGGCAAGATTACTTGACGGGAACCGTGCTTTTAAATTAATTTCAGATCAATTATCACCTGCTCCTACCGATAATAAAGGGGAATCCGGCGGAACGTATCCTAATCTTCTGGATGCACATCCGCCTTTCCAGATCGACGGAAATTTTGGCTGTACTTCCGGAATTGCAGAGATGCTTTTGCAAAGTTATGACGGTTATCTTTATCTTTTGCCTGCACTTCCCGATGCTTTACCAACCGGATCTGTAAAAGGTTTGAAAGCCAGAGGTGGTTTTGAAATCGATATGGACTGGAAAAATTCCAAGCTGACAAAACTGACCGTAAAATCTGCTTTGGGAGGAAATGCGAGGATCAGAGTGGCAAAAAATTTAAATTTAAAATCTAAAACAAATTTTGTTTTAGCAAAGGGAGCAAATACTAACGAATATTATCTGGTTGATCAAATCAAAACTCCTTTGAAATCAAGCAAAGCAGAACTGAAAGGTTATCCGGTTCCGGAAACTCAGGTTTTTGATTTTGAAACGAAAAAAGGTGGAGTTTACACTTTTGAGGTAAAGTAGTTTTTAAATAATCTCAAATAATTATTTTTGTTCTTTTAAATTCATCATTAATGACAAAAAAAATCTTTTCATTCACATTCCTACTAATAACATTTTGCTTTATTACAGCACAGACATCTACAGATTTAGAATCTACCAACCAGGTGACAAACACCGTTACCCAGACAGGAATCAGTCTGGGTTCTGTGATTGCCGTGGTAACCTCTTGGGATAGAAATAAATCTTTACTTTGGGCAATAATTCATGGAATTTTCGGCTGGCTCTACGTCATTTATTTTGCTGTGACCGATTTTTCAAAAAAATAACAAAAAAGAGTTTGACGTGAAATAATATTTCCCACAGATTCTTTTAGATTGGGCTAAACGTCGGAAGTGGCTGAAATAAACTTTTGCCACAAATGCACGAATATTAGAGATGACTGAGCATAAAAATCTGTGTAAATCTGTTCCATCTGTGGGAGACAAAAAAATCCTGATGCTAATAATATCAGGATTACTTTTCACTTAAACCTCATAGGTTTTAAAAACCTATGAGGTTTAATATTTTATTGTGGCAATTTATTTTTCTTCAGCCACTTCGGGAAATCACTTTCTATCAATTTTGTTCCCGCTTCATTGTACCAGCTGTAGCCCATTCTACGCTCTTCGGAAACTTCTTCATAATTGAATTTCACACTTCCGTCACGATCACCAAAAATTGGTTTATTGGTCGGAATATCATAAAACCTCGCCCAAACTGACGAACCTTCTTTTTTACTCAAAGTACGGATGGCTTTTCCGCTTTCTCGTGAAACGGCATAAGTATAACCTTTAATTCTGCTTTCATCAAACCACTTTACAGCAGCTCTTATTGATTTTTCAATTTCAGGCGTTAAATTTTGCTTCATTAAGAACAAAATAATGTGCACCGATTCTCCGGTTGCTAAGGAAACAGGTTCGAAAGCTCTCGCTTTTTCAGGCTTTAAAGTCTTTTCATCGTATTGATCTGCCCAGATTGAGAGTTTACCATTTTGGACAACCTGAGTTTTAAGAATACATTGAAGACCTTTCTGAACGGCTATTTTTGATTTTTCCTTCAATTTTAAATCAACCACATCAAACCCTTCTTTTCCTTCCGCAATATTGTACAGAATATTTAATGCATTAATCATCGCATTATCGTTATATGTTACTTGCTTTCTGTAAATCGCCGAGTTCGGAAAATATTGTGGGAAACCACCGTTTTCATACTGCATTGACAGCAAATATTCGATTCCTTTTTCTGCTGATTTTAAATATGCAGGATTTTTAGTCGTTTGATAGGCTTTAATTAAGCCATTGATTTCCTTTGAAGTTGCACTATTATCAATCGTAGCAAAATCATTATCTGTGGCTTTTATTATTTTTAAAAGCTTAGGATCTATTTTTTTCGTGTAATCCACGTTTTGCTTATCGCTTGTACGTTTCCCCCAACCTCCGTTCGGAAGCTGGTAAACCAGCATTTTTTCGGCCAAAGTATCTTTTACCTGCGCCGAAATTCCTGAAAATATCAGACAAAATACGGCAATTGAAAGTTTTGATTTAATCATTTTAAAACTTATTTAACGATAATGAGTAAAGGATTGGCAACAATTTTTGCCTGTTTCTCTAAGATGTTCTCCCAATCTTTCTGAGTTTGAATCTGTCCACTTTTCTGCCATGCAAAACCTGCATAATAGGTCAGTTTTTTCTGAGGTTTCGTAACAACCAGCAAATTACTTTGGTCGGGAGTTTCAGATTTATGGGCAACAGATTTCTGCACAATTTTTGGATCGATTACAATTCCTTCTCCTACAAATGCATCATCAATTTTTTCCCAATGCAGATAATATCCGCCTTTATCATTCAGCTTGGTTTCGCCTTCATTTTTATGTAAAGTAATTCCGACCGTATAATTGGGAACTGGCTTTTCAGCTTCAAAAGTCGATTCAAATTTAGAAAAATTCGAACCCAAATCAAGAGAAATTCTTTTGGTTTCTTTCACTCCAAATTCACTCCACGGTGCGTACGTCAGTTCAAAAACAGTTCTTAACGGACCTTCAGCAATCGTTTTAGAGCTTGTAAAATTTTTAGAAACCTGCAGTTTTTCGTCTTTCCAGATTCCGATCCCCCCTGTTCCGCGGCTGTCTCCAACGTGATAAGGATCGTAACCTTCGCCTCTCGTGTCTTTGTGATAATACATCGGATCAGTCAAATACCCTTTGTACCATTCATTAATGACCGATTTTTCGGTTCTTTTAAACCAAATATCGACACCACTCGAAAGTGTACTACCTTTCACTCCGGCTAAAGCTTCAGCCTGACCCTTCGGACCATAAACTCTGAACGCAATTTTATCATTTTCCCAAGTATAATCATCTACTCTTTCCGGAACAAGCCTTGAATATGTTGTTGATTTACTTTCAGGAATTGGTGTATTTGAATCAGCAATGATAGTGTAAGAATTGGTCTTTTTTGCATCTACTTTTGCCTGAAAAAGAAGTTCATCATTTTTTCCGTCGCCGTTATTATCGACCCACTGAATGACAAGGTTATTATTTTGAGCATCTTTAATTCTTAAATCTTCCGCTTTATTTTTTCCCAAAAACGATTTCATCTGCGCATTTGAAAGAGAAATAATCTCATTTCTTGCAAAATCCTGAGTATTTTTCACCTGAATTGAAGTCTGTGCATTCAAAAAACTCGCACTAATGCAAACGATTGCACAACTTAATCCGGCTATTGACATTTTATTTATAAACATGAGATGTTATTTTCTCAAAAGTAAAAATATTCTTCTTATAATTTCATTTTTAAACCTTAAATCTTTCTTAAAAGAAAAATAACGAATCAACTCGGAGAAATTATTTAATTTTATCTAAAATTATTCCTATGAAAGAGAGCTCTGTATTCTATGAAAAACAAAGATTCAGACAATGGTGGCTTTGGCTGATTATCGTGATCGTGATCGGATTTATCATCTACAATTACATTGAAAACAGACAATACTTTTCTATGGGAGAAATCATTGGTTCTTTTGCGGTTTCTATACTTATATTCATCTTATTTTTCATTATTAAACTCGAAACTAAGATTGACGAACTGGGAATCAGAGTGCGACTTTTTCCATTTCATTTACAGTTTAAATATTTTCCATGGAAAACTATTCAGAAAGCATATGTGAGAGAATATTCTCCGATCGGCGAATATGGAGGTTGGGGATTAAGAATGGGATTATTTGGAAAAGGGAAAGCGTATAATATTTCAGGAAATTTTGGATTGCAGATTGTTTTTAAAGATGGTAAGAAGCTGTTGATTGGAACGCAGAAATCTGAAGAGATTAGTTTTTTTTTAGAGAAAATCAATAATATCCAAAGATGATGAATTTTGTAAATATAAATGATGATTTTTACTATTATATTACAAACTAAAATTTAACAGTATAATAGTGCTGTTTTTAAATTCCCAACTCTTTCCAGAATCATTTTCTACCTTTGTTGTATGAAGATCCTTGTTGTAGAAGACGAAAAAGAACTTTTAAAATCAATTCATGATTCTCTGATTCAGGAACAGTTTCTTATCGAAACTGCAGAAAACTATCAGTCAGCCAGCGAAAAAATTGCGGTGTATTCGTACGACTGTATTTTACTGGATATCATGCTCCCCGGCGGAAACGGTCTGCAACTTCTCCAACAATTAAAAGACATGGGAAAATCGGAAAATGTTATCATTATTTCCGCAAAAGATTCTCTGGATGATAAACTGACAGGATTGGAACTCGGAGCCGACGATTACTTAACGAAACCCTTTCATAATGCCGAGCTCAACGCCAGAATAAAAGCGGTTTTACGAAGAAAAAATCAGGATGGTAAAAACAGTATTGAACTGGCCAATACTGAACTGGACTTAACCGAAAGAATCTTTTTCGTCGATGGAGAAAAAATCACGCTGAACCGGAAAGAGTTTGACATTCTTCATTTTTTTCTCCTCAACAAAAAAAGACTGGTCACAAAAACCGCTTTGGCAGAACACGTTTGGGGCGACCACATTGATCAGGCAGATAATTTTGATTTCATCTATTATCAGATCAAAAACTTAAGAAAAAAACTTCAGCAATCCAACGCTGACATAGAAATAGAGGCGGTCTACGGAATCGGCTATAAATTAATTGAAAAATGAAGCTGCTCAACAAATCTATCCTTCATCTGATGGGCTACCTTCTACTGATCGTCAGTTTTTGGTCAGTCATTTTTTATTTTAATATGCTCGATGAAATCAAGGATAGTGTAGATGAAGAACTGGAAAATTACAAACGTCAGATTGTTTTTAAGGCTGAAAAAGATCCATCGATTCTCCAACAGAAGACTTTTGATGAAGGATTTTTCTCTGTGAATCCCATCAGCAAAAAAGAAGCACTCAATTTTAAAGATACGTACGAAGACACTGAAATTTATGCGCAGGATGCCGACGACGAAGCTCCTGAGCTTGAACCGGTAAGAATTCTTACTACCGTTTTTGAGCAGAACGGAAATTTTTATGAATTGAAAATTTTCAATAACATGGTCGAGGAAGATGACCTCGTTAAAGAACTTCTTTGGGATGCAGCAGGATTGTACGTTCTTCTGATTTTCAGTATTTTGATTCTAAACAATTTGGTATTACAGAGACTTTGGAAACCATTTTACGAACTTCTGCACGAATTGAAAAATTACCGTTTGGGAATCAGCAAAACTTTCCCCAGAGTAGAAACCAAAACCAAAGAATTCAGCGATTTACAGGATGCGGTAACAACTCTTCTGCAATACAGCGAGAAAAGCTACGAACAACAAAAGGAGTTTATTGGAAATGCTTCCCATGAACTTCAGACACCTTTAGCAATTGCTATCAATAAACTGGAATTATTAATTGAAAAAGAAGATTTCACAGAAAATCAAGCCGAAAAAATTGCAGAAATTATGGAGATTATTGAACGGTTGGTTCGTCTTAATAAATCTCTTCTCCTTCTCACTAAAATTGAAAATAAACAGTTTTTTGACAACCAGGAAGTTAAAGTGAATGATATTGTCCGAAAAAACATAGACGATTTACAAGATATTGCAGATTTTAAACAAGTTGAAATTCATTTCAACGAAAATAATGAGCTTTCAGTAAATGCCGATGCTGCATTAATGAATATTGTGATCTCCAATCTGTTGCGAAATGCGATTTTTCATAATATAAAATCCGGAAAAGTGGAGATTATCGTTGATTCAAAAAAATTGAGCGTTCTCAATACTGGAGCTGAAAAATCTTTAAATCAAGAGAAAATTTTCACGCGATTTCAAAAATCTGAAGAACATCAATCAGGAAGCGGTTTAGGATTGGCGATTGTAAAAGCGATTGCAGAATTATATGATTTTTCGGTTTGGTATGATTTTAAAAACGGAATGCACAAATTTTCAGTGAATTTTTAATGATCATTAATTATTTTTTAATTTGAAAACCTTTAAAGATAGCGCTCCTCCGAAGCGAAACTTTTTTAATAATGTCTTTCTACACAGATATTATTCTTTTGGAGCAACTTGTTTAAGATTTTTCTCGCAGATTTTGCAAATTACGCAGATAAAATTTTTTTAATCTGTAACTCAGTTTTGAGTTTATCAAAAACTTACTTTTTACTTTTACTTTTTACTTTTACTTTTTACTTTTACTTTTTACTTTAAAGAAAATTCCCGTTTCTTTCCAGATTTCTTCCCAAAATTTTCCCGATTCGTACTGTTGATTTGCAGTATGAAAACAACGAAACGAATCTTATTAGCAGGAATTATTACCTTTTTAGGAAATTTTTCAGCAGTGGCTCAAACTCAGTCAAACCCTGTAAAAGTTTCTCATGCTGAACCCATTTTTCAGGATTTGGTGAGAGATCTCGGAGCCAGAAAAGGTGAAAAAGAATTCAATTTGGGAGCCGATTTTTCAGGCGGAAAAAATTACAGAGAAAACGGATTTTTAGCAGAATACGAATTCGCTCCTATCAATAGATTAGGTCTTGAGGTAGAAACAGATTTTTCGTTTTTCAGTCCAAAAAAAGGTTCTTCTAAAGAGCAAATCCCTGGAAACCGTTTGGATGGAATCAGATTTTCGGCACAATACACATTTTTAGTTTCAGAAAAGGCTAAAACTTCGATGGCAATTGGCTATACACAAGTAGTAGAATTCAATGATTTTAAAAATTACGGAAAAGGAAAATTCATTACAGGTTTGGTGTACAGTCCGTTTTTTGTGGCAGCAAAAAAGTGGGGTTCAAATATTCATACATTGGTTTATACCTATCCAAAAATTCAGAACGAATTGGGCGAAAGCGGAACTCCTGTAGATTGGGAAATCAATAGCTCAGTGATGTATTCTTTACCCAATTCAGATCATTTTATCGGAATGGAAGTTAACAAGGAAATCAGTCACGGGAAAATGTTAGTCACGCTTCGTCCACAAGTTAAAATTAAACTGGATTCTCATTTTGCGGTAGGCATCGTTACCGGAATTCCTGTTTCACAGCAGGATGAAAGCATTTCTTTTTTTTTCAGACTTGTTTATGAACCTTAATATTTATTGAGTTTTTTTTCTCTCGCTGATTTTGCTGATGACGCTGATTTTTTAATTATTGATCTGCACAATCTATTTAATCTGCGGGAGTTGAATCTTTACATTCAATCGAATTATCGCAAATCCTTCTTAATCACCAAATATTTCAAATCCGTTGTTCCCGCATTACTGATGCCATGTTCAGAATTCGGCGGACAATACAGACTCGTATTCGAACCTACTACTTTCGTTTTCCCATCAAGATAAAAGGTCGCTTTTCCTTCCAGAATGTAAAAAAATTCTTCTTCCGGATGACGATGAGGAGCGTGCGTTGATTTTCCCGGCTCGACAATGCTCATTTTTAAGGTATTTTCTTCAGTAAAATTTTTATCGCCAAACCAATATTGATAGCCAACATTAGTCTTTTTTGCTTTTGTTAAATCAAATTCGTTGACACAGTTTTCGATGGTATAATTAATTGGTTCTTTGCTTTTCTGTGCATTTATCGTTTGTTGAAACAAAATGCACATTGATATTGCTGTTATATATTTTAGTATTTCCATAGTATGTAATGATATGAAAAAAATTGGTTAAACGCAATGACGCAAGATTTTTCTTTATCATTTCAAACTTTAAGGCGCAATGATTTTATCAGAGATAAAATTTAAACTCGCAAAGGTTTTGCAGATAAAACGGATTCTAAAATCTGCTAAATCTGTTTAATCAGCGAGAAACAAATTCTTAAGAAATTTATTTTTCTTAATTAAACTTCAAAACTTACTTAATCTTAATGGTCTTAAAATTTTAAAAATTTATTTTAAAGTTTGTTCCCAAATGTTTCCAGAATTGTGTCGGAAATTAGCTGTATAAATATTTACATTATGAAAAATTTAATATTAACAATCAGCATTTTAGGTTTAAGTTTCAACCAGATTTCAGCACAGAATATTCATCAGAGTGAAGTTCCGTCAGTGATTTTAAATCACTTTCAAAAAACCTTCTCGAAAGCTTCAGATATCGAATGGGAAATCAAAGGAAATCTTTATGAAGTGGAATTTGAAACCGGGTTTTTAGGCGATGATCATAAAGTTTTGTATTCTAAAGATGGAAAACTGGTAAGACATGAAGAAGAAATCTCAAAAAATAATCTTCCAAAAACGGTTTTATCCTCTATTAAAAAATCATTTAACGGTTACAGAACCGATGACATCAAAAAAATTACAGAAGCCGGAAAAGTAATCTATCAAATTGAGCTAAAAAATTATTCTCAGGAATGGAAAGTCATTTTTGACGCACAGGGAAGAATTTTACAGAAAAAGGAAGATTAAGATGTTTTTCACTTGAGATTGAAGAACTTTGTATATTTGCTAGTGTATAATTTTTTACTCAGATTTTTTCATGAAGCTTTTTCAATTCTTAAATAAAAACAAGGAAACAAAGTTTCAGTGTCTTTGCTGCGGTCAGATTTATGACGAAATACCACTAACTTTTGGCAGTGAATTTCCTTCATACTATTTTACAATTCCTGAGAATGAAATAAGCGAACGTGTAGAATATGAAAAAAGTCTATGTATAATCGATGATCATTTTTTCCATCGGGTTAGGCTCGCAATTCCTGTTTTAGATTATTCAGAAGATTTGAATTTTGATATCTGGGTTACAATTAGTAAAGAAAATTTCATTAAAAGAAATGAAAATTGGAATGATGAAGAAAGAATACATTTAGAACCATATTTTGGGTATCTACAAAACGAAATTTTCGGGTATCAAAACACTTTAAATTTACATACGGTTTCTATAGAAAATAAACCCGGAATTATTCCAAATGTTCAAGTTATTGATGACAGTCATCAGCTTTACAGCGATCAAAAGAATGGAATTAGTTTAGAAAAAGCAAAAAGTATTGTTCAGAATATTTTGAAAATTCATCATAATTAAACTTTATAATTATCTTTTCTGATTGTCTGCAATATGCTATTTTTAAATGCTGTTTGACAAATAACGGATATCAATTTATCTTTTTCTATAATCTAATTTCCTTCTTTACGCTAAACCATTTTGTGATTATCACTTTTATTTCTAAATTGCATTTTCTCACGAGAAAGAGAGTGATCATCACAAAATACACTTATGAATCAGATTATTCCGTTTGACTTACAAATACAGCACAACCCTTATTTCAACTATACTTTTTGCCTTAATCAGCTTCCGTTTTTGCAGAGCATTTCTTTTAAAGAGGTGACCGAAGATTTTGAAAATCTGAATCTTCAGATTACTTCTTCAGTAGATTTGTTCGAAAAATATGATGTTTACATTGATAAAATCAGACAGAATTCGCTATATAAAATATCCCTTTTCAGTTTTGTTTTTAATCATTCTTTGCTTAAAAATTTAACCGAGAAAGATTTAGATCAGATAAAAATCCAGGTTTTTAAGGACGGAGAATCGATTTATGAGAAAAGTTTCAGCATCGACGTTTTGCCAATAGATTATTTTGGCGGATTGCAGTCTCATCCGCAACTTTTGGCTTCATATGTTCTTTCAAACAACACTTCTTTGTACAAAATCAAAGCGGATGCGATTGATATTTTAGCCAGAAATAAACTGACGGCATCGTTTGAAGGCTATCAGCAAAAAAGCAAGGAAAGAGTTTTGCAGATGGTTTCCGCAATTTACAAATCCATTCAAAACCTGGAATTGATCTACAGCGCAATGCCTCCAAGTTTTGAAAAATACGGACAGAAAATCAGGCTTGTGGATACTGTTTTAGAAACAAAATTCGGAAACTGTATTGATATTTCTCTGCTTTTTGCGGCGTGTTTGGAAGCGATTGATTTAAATCCAATTATTGTGGTTACTGAAGGTCATGCTTTTGTGGGAGTCTGGCTCGATGATCAACGGTTTGACGGAATGATTAATTTTGACCAAGCCGCCATTTCCAAAAGAATTGCTTCAGGAATTAAGGAAATTGCTCTTATTGAATCGACAAGTCTTTGCAAAGGAAACCAAATTTCATTCAAAGATGCGATGAATTCTGCAGAAACTCAGTTGATGGATTCTTCACGTTTTCTTCTTTCATTAGACATCAAAAATGCAAGATCAGCGGGAATTTCTCCTCTCCCACTTCTGAAAAATGACACTATTAAAAATCAGGATTTTGATTCTATAAAAAATTTTACAGAACTGGATCAGGATTTCGATTTGGGAACACAATACGACGATCTCGAACTGACTGATTTTTCAAATTTAACCAAGCAAAAAGTCTGGGAAAGAAAACTATTGGATTTATCACTCAGAAACAATTTGCTCAATCTGCGGTTTACCAAAAGTATGTTGCAGCTGGTTGATATTAAAACAAATGTTCTTGAAGATCATTTAGCCGACGGAAAATCTTTTACAATTCTTCCCGACAATAATCAGGCGATTCTCAGAAAATATAATCTGTACGGCGAACCATTACATTCATCGCAACCGCTTTTCAAGTTGGCGGAAGATGAGTTTAAATACAACCGATTGTTGACGTATTATCATCAGGATGATTTGGATAACATTCTTACCAACCTTTATCGAAGCGCAAAATTAGCCGAAGAAGAAAACGGAAAAAGCACATTGTATTTGGGAATCGGACTTTTAAGATGGTTTGAGCCAAAAAATAAAGATGTTCCTAGACTCGCTCCCATTTTATTGGTTCCGGTTGAACTTTCGAGAAAATCTGTCAATTCTAAATTCACACTTCGAAGTCGTGAAGAAGAAACGATGATCAACATTACACTGCTTGAATATTTAAAACAGGAATTCAAACTCAATATCAACAGTCTTGAAAATCTTCCGATGGATGAATCCGGAGTGGATGTTCCGAAAGTTTTGGCAATTATCCGAAATGCAGTGCTTAATCTCGAAGGTTGGGACGTTCTGGAACAGTTGGTTTTGGGAATTTTCTCGTTTAATAAACTGATTCTTTGGCAAGATATTTCGAAATACTCAGAAGAAATTCAGAAATCTTCAATTGTAAAAAGTCTCATTGACGGACGATTAACCGGAACTTTAGAAAGTGTACAAAATGACGCTCAAAGTTTAGAAAATATCTCGGCTTCAGAATTGGTTTTGCCGATTTCAACCGATAATTCTCAGCTAAATGCCGTAAAAAATGCCAATCTCAACAAAAGTTTTATCCTTCACGGACCTCCCGGAACGGGAAAATCTCAGACGATTACCAACATCATCGCCGATGCTTTGTCTAATGATAAGAAAGTACTTTTCGTAGCCGCTAAAAAAGCCGCTTTAGATGTGGTTCACAACCGTTTGGAAAACATTGGTTTGGGAGCATTTTGTCTTGAACTGCATTCCAATAAATCGAAGAAATCGGATGTTCTAAAACAGTTTGAAAGAACTTTGGAAGTTCCGAAATATAAAATCAATGCCGATTATCACGAAGAAGCAAAACGCCTCGACGAACGAAGAAGAGAGCTCGGAAAATATGTGAATGAACTGCACCAGAAATTCCCGATCGGTTGGAGTTTGTTTGATACGATTGCTTTTTTGGAAACCAATCATGTAAAAGCAGATGAACGTTTTCACATCAATTTTCCTTTGGAAAGTGCCGATGCTTTCAACTGGAATCAGTGGAAAGACTGGTTGATTCCATTTGCCTCGATTGTAAAAAAAATCGGGCAGCCTTCCCTTCACGCTTTACGACCTATAAAAACGTCAACGCATCAGTTTGAAAATAAAAATCTGATCCTTTCAGCAATTTCTCAGTTTAATGAAAAGAAAAATTTAGCTGAACAGGTGAAAAATCAGTATCAGTTAAATTATGTTTCCAATTCAAACAGCATTGAAATTCTTGAATATTTAAACGAAAATCCTGTAAAATCGACTTTAATTGATTTGGTTTTTAACGAAGGTCAGTTGAATTTGTTTAAAAACTGGATGAGTCAGCAAACACAATTTCAAGAAATTGAAAATCAAATTACGGCGAGTTTCAATTCTTCCATTTTAACTCTAGATTTTGCTTCATTAAAATTAATCTGGAATCAGGCGAAACACACGTGGTTTATACCGAAATGGTTTAAACAGAGAAAAGTGAAGCAACAACTGAACGGTTATGCGAAATCGGGAATTGAATCTGATGTGCAGATTGACGGACTTTTTGAAAAGCTTGAAAATTATCATCAGCTTAAAAATCAGTTAAACAATCTTCATTACAACTCACTTTCATCAGTAACAAACCTTTATTTTAATGGGAATTCGTTTGATATTTCTGCAATTGAAAAGGATTTAAAAACTATTGAAAACACTAAAGATTTAGCTCAGAAAATTTCGATTCAAAATTTCCCGGATTGGCTGAAAGATTTTTCATTAAAACAGAATAATAATCAGCAGATTTCTGTAACTGTTGAAACATTGAAAGATTTTGACAATGCAGAAAATAACCTTTTGGAATTTGTGCATGAAGTTCCAAACAACGCAGATTTACAAACCGTTGTACAGAATATTCATAAGCTGGAAGACTGGATTAATTTTAACAGTTTAAAAGAAAAAGCTCAGGATTTAAACTTACACTGGTTCATCGATTTCCGTGAAAAAGGCTGGCTCGATACCGAATCTATCGAATTGGAATTTGAAAAAATCATCCATCTCAACTTATTTATCAAAACGATTTACGGTTCAACAACGTTAAACGGTTTTGATGCCAATATTTACGAATCTCAGATTCAGCAGTATAAAAATTTGCACAAAGAATTTACCGAACTGGCAAAAAATCAGCTGACGATGAAGCTCAGCGACCGCATTCCGAATTTTTCTCAGGAAGCCGTTCAAAGCTCAGAAATCGGGATTTTGCAGAAAGCGATTCGAAATAAAGGTCGAGGTTTATCCATCAGAAAATTATTTGACCAAATTCCAACTTTGATTCCGAGATTGAAACCATGTATGTTGATGAGTCCGATTTCGGTGGCGCAGTATTTTGATGTGAACGAAGAGCATTTTGATTTGGTAATTTTCGATGAAGCATCGCAGTTACCGACTTCTGAAGCAGTGAGTGCTTTGGCGAGAGCAAAACAGGCGATTATTGTGGGCGATCCGAAACAGATGCCACCGACAAGTTTTTTTGCATCGCAAAAAGTGGATGAAGAAAATTTTGAACTGGAAGATTTAGAAAGTATTCTGGATGACTGTCTTGCCCTTTCAATTCCGTCAAATTATTTGCTGAGACATTACCGAAGCAAGCATGAAAGTTTAATTTCTTTTTCGAACGCTCATTTTTACGATAATAAATTACTAACATTCCCTTCTCCAGACGATTTGAACAGGAAGGTAACCTTTGATTTTATTGACGGATTTTATGACAAAGGAAAGACGAGAACCAACAAAAATGAAGCGGAAGCAATTATTAAATACATCAAAAATCATCTTGAAAGAAAAGACAAAAAGTCGATTGGTGTGGTGACTTTCAGCCAGACCCAACAAAGTTTGATTGAAGATTTATTACAGAAATTATTTCAGGATAATCCGCATTTGGAAGAGTTTATGATTAATTCTGAAGAACCTATTTTCATTAAAAATCTTGAAAATGTACAGGGTGACGAACGCGACATTATTCTGTTTTCAATTGGTTACGGACCCGATGAAGACGGAAAAGTTTCTATGAATTTCGGTCCGCTCAACCGTGACGGAGGTTGGAGAAGATTAAACGTAGCTGTAACAAGAGCCCGATACGAAATGAAAGTTTTTTCTTCGTTAAAAGGTGATCAAATTGACATGAACAGAACGAGTTCGGAAGGTGTTTTGGGATTAAAAAACTTTTTGAATTTCTCTGAAAAAGGTTTGGTTTATCAAAGTGCAAATTCCAATATGAATCAGCAGAAACTGATGATTAATTCGATTGCGAAAACACTGGAAGAAAACGGTTTAAAAATTAAAACCAACATCGGAAGTTCGGAATATAAAATTGACATTGGAATTATTAATCCTGAAAATGAAAGTGAATATTTGTTGGCAATTTTGATTGATAGTGAAAATTATTTCAACATCGATACAACCAATGATCGAGAACTGCTTGTTCCGAATGTTTTGAAAGGTTTGGGCTGGAATGTTTTCAGAATCTGGACGCTGGATTGGATTAAAAATAAAGAAAAAATTATCATAGAAATACAGTCTGAAATTGAAAAAATAAAAACTCTGGTAAAAGAAAAAGCTGAAGAAATTAAGGAAATTTACACGCAGGAAAAATCTTTTTTGAGTGAAGTTTCGGAGGTAGAAAAACCGACGAAAATAATTCCTTACGTTGCCGCAGAATTAACACCTGAAATAAATGCCAATTCGGAAACGATTTATTCTTTCGAAAATAAACAGGTTCTTTTAAATCAGATTAAAACAATCATTGATACGGAATCTCCGATCAGCCAGAACGCTTTGTTCAGGAAGATTCTCAAGCTTTGGAACACGTCGAGAGCCGGCGGAAAACTAAATACGTATCTTTTGGAAACATTGAATTCCATCCCGAATATTCAAACCATAGAAAGTTATCAGAAATTTTACTGGAGCGAAAATTCACAGCCTCAAAATCTCGATTTTTATCGTGATAATTCTGAAGAAAAAAGGCTAATCGATGAGATTGCGCCTGAAGAAATTTCGGTAGCGATTATGGAAATCATGCATTTGAGCTTGAGTTTGAATAAAGAGGAATTAATCCGTACGGTTTGCAAAACATTTGGGTTTACGAAAGTGGGTTCGCAGATTGAGGCGGTAGTGAAATTTTGTGTGGAGGAATTGGTTGGGAAAGGTTTGTTGAAGGAAGTCGATGAAAGGATTGTTTTAGCATAATTATTAAACTACATTGAATATCTGTTTATTTATTTTAATTGGTTTTTAACCACAAAGAGCACTAATGATCACACAAGGAACACAAATAGTTGTGTACTTTGTAAATCCCTTAGTGTACTTAGTGGTTAAAAATATTAAGGATTACAGAAGACCGCATTTAATTATAGCATATTGCAGGCAATTAGAAAATATATCTTAAAATGTTGAAAAATAAACAAAAAACCAATAAATTTCAGAGAATCGGTTTTCTTCTGTTAATATTTGGTCTTATCCTATATCTTAACCGAAATACTCTTATCTACAGAAATATAATTGACTATGTAGATACTAAGCATATAAATGCTAAAATAATTGATAAGAAGGAACGCGGAAGAGGTTCTCATATGTTTGAGTTTTATTCTTATTATTACGAATTTAATTTGAATGGTAAAACGTATCAGAACCCGAGCTATAATAAAAAATATAAAATTGGGGATAGCATAAAAGTTATTTATTCGAATCAATTTCCTTTCATGAATAAACCTGTTCTTGAATAATTTTTCATTAAATTTTGACAGAAGAATACCATGAAAAACTTAATTACATTAATTTTACTTTTCCTCTCAATTTATATTTTTTCGCAGAGCAAAGCTCAGCAGGAAAATTTGATAGATCTCACAGAATCAAAATGTCTTAACAAAAAAGATATATCAACTGCTGAAATGCGAAACTGTACCATAAAAGCAAAGGAATCCTGGGATCAAGAGCTCAACAAATATTATAATCTTTTAAAAAGTAAACTACCAAAATCAGCTTTTGAAAGTCTGAAAGAATCCCAGAAACAATGGATGATGTACAGAGATAAAGAATTTGCTTTCATTTCTAAGTTTTATTTTGAATTGAAAGAAGGAACGATGTGGAATATTGTTGCAGAAAACCAGAAAAAAGATATTGTAAAGAACAGGGCGCTTGAATTAAAGATGTATTATGAAAATTTAGATTATTAACATGAAAAAAATAAAGCAGAAGACTTTTTTTATTCTATGTAAATTAGCTTTGGTAATCTTTATCATCGTATTACAATCTTGCGATAAAAACCTCGGCAAAAAGATTCTGCAACTATATTAAATGAGATCAGATCAAAAAAGATTAATAAAGAAAATATTACCGAAACTCAGATCAATCCTCAGCAAAAAAGTATGGAAATTGAGGTTTTTGATGTAAATAAAATGCGCTTTAACGGAAAACTCGGCAGATTTTTTTCACTTCAAGAATTCGAAACTGTTTCGGAAAAGCAGACAGCACAAAGATTATCCTGTCGATGAAGGGGTTTTGCTGACGAATGAAGAGCAAAGAAAATTTGGAATGACCGTAGATTTTACGGATATTAATCATAGTGATATGGATAATGATGCAAATACAGAGGAAAGGAATTATATAACTGAGAAAATTTTGTCATATTTGAAAAAATAAGCTGTATAATGAATAGTAAAATATTTTTATCGGTTCTCATTTTAATAATTTTTACAGCGTGTAAATCAGCATATATCAATTCTTCAAAAAATATTATGCATGGTGGAGCAAGTAAGTCGGTTAATCTTTACGCTTTTGTAGGAAAGAAAATATCGATTACCGAATTTGATCCTAATGAAAATAATGATTTAAACAAAACTTTTCGATATGAAGTAGATGAAGAAACAGGAGATTCAGTAAAAGTAATTTCAAAACGCGATATCATGGACGGAGCTTTCAAATGCAAATATCAAGTTTTAAGAAAAATGTTTAACTATCTTGACAGTGACACTATAGAATTTATTGCCTATGATCATTATGGAACTCCGGGATTTGCAGAAAAAGATTCCGTTATTCTCTATTTATCAAAAAGTAAAGATGGAAGTCATTATTTTCATCAGAAATATCAGTACGATCAAGTGTACAGAAACAGAAAAGGAAATTATTACAGTTATCCGAAATTCAGCGGAAACGAAAGTCCTGAAACAATTAAAGGCATGACAGGTTTTGATAAAACCTTCAGCGATGAGAAGTATGATGTTTCACAACTGAATCCTGATGTTATAAAAATGTATTATCCACCAAAATTTTATAAGATTGAAAATAATTTTGCGATTCCAATTAAGGCAATTTATTTAAACAGACTTACCAATTATAGATTATCTACAACATTTAAAGATCTTTAAACAAAATGCCAGACGAGAACGAGAGAGCAAAACGCAGACAGATTCAAAAAGAATTACAGGAAAAAGCTCAGATAGAGTTTGAAAAAAGTCTTCCGGTTTCCCGTGAGATTTTTCAGAAATTGTTTGATTTTCTGGATGAAAAACTTGAAGAGCATGGCTGTGATGACAGCCTGAAACTGACGAAGCAATTTTTAGAAACTAATCATATAGAAAACATCGAAGAAGTCGAAAACTGGTTAAAGGAAAACGGTGGATTCTGCGATTGTGAAGTGCTTTACAATGTAGAAGAAAAATTCGAGTAATAATTGTAGAAATTATTAATCTTACTCAATGAAACCTAAAGATAAAAACTCAATCAATGAATCGGAGTTAAATCTTAAATTTTAAAATCATGAAAATAAAATATTTTACCCTCATTTTATTCCTTATATTCAAATTACTTTATAGCCAAAATTGTCCTGAAAAAATAAACATTTTACCAATGTATGGCGGAGTTAAAAAGTGCAAGGAACAAATAGAAAGCGATAAAGAATTCTTAGCTGAGATGGATCAACTATTTCCTAACCGACAAAAAGCGATGGAAGACAGAGTGAAATCTGGTTGGAAATACTTTTATGAAAATGATTTAGATACAGCAATGAAACGTTTTAATCAGGCTTGGCTATTAAGTCCTCAATCCTACGAAATCTATTGGGGGTTTGGAAACATAACGGCTATGAAAGGAAATCCCAAAAAAGCTGTAAAATATTTTGACACTGCCAAAAAATTGAACCCATCAAATTCAGATTTTTACGTTTCAAGTGCTTTGGCTTATTCACAAATATTTTTAACTGAGAAAAGTTCTAATTTTCTAAAAATTGCGATAAGAGATTTAGAAACAGGTTTGAAGTTAAATCCTAAAAACGGAAAACTTTATTCGATGCTTTCAACATCATATTTTTATCTAAACAACATTAAGGAAGCAAAAAAGTATTTGAAAGAAGCTGAAAAGCTGGAACCTTCTTCAATCAATCCAGAGTTCAAAAAAATTTTAGAGAATAAATGATTTAAATAGTGGGAAGGATAAATGATGATTAATAATGCGGTCTGTAATAAAATGAAAAATATTTTAAGTATTATCTTATTGCTATTGAGCATCACCCAACTTTCTGCCCAAGTTCCCGATCTAGAAAAAGCAAAACGAAAATATTTCAAAGCAAATGTAATCAGCTACAAAACAACGGCTTATTATCCCAATCCAGAAACGAACGCAATATCTGTTTTCAACATATTTTACACGATTTACAAGCCTCAAAACAGAGATTTTGAATTTTACAGCAAAAATGAAACTTCAGAAGAATTTTACAAGAACAATTCGTATTACGAGGTAAATCATTCTGAAAAAACCATTTACGAATACGAAACTACAGACCATCAAAAAGTAGCGATTTCTTCATCACGACTCAGGCAGTTTGGTCCTACAACACTCTTGAAAAAGAAATGGAGCTATATTGACGATACCCAAATCGATGGGAAAATTCACAGTCATTACTCAAATATAGAAAGCATAAGTCATCACGAAGGCAAAGAAATGAAAATTGAGTTTCATATTTATATTTCGGAAAATTTTACGATTTCAAAATTCGAGAGGAAAAGTTTTGTTGACGGGACATTGGGACATACAGTTACTTATTTGTTTACCAATTATATTTTCTCAGATAAAACCACCAATTTCAAAGTTATTCTGCCGAAAGATTATGCTTTAAAGTATTACGAAAGGCAAGATTCATTGCAGCCATTGAGAAAAAACACTATTGCTTTATCATTCAACGCAGTTGATATGTATGGAAAAAATTTTTCTTTTCAGCCTAAAAATGAAAAGAAAAAACTTCTGCTTTTTTCATCTACCCGTTGCGGATACTCAAAAATAATTTCTGATTACATTCTGAGTTCAGGTTTTAAATTAAATCCACAAATTGAACTCATCCATATTTTCGGATCTGATTCTAAGACAGATGTAATAAAATATTATGTAAACAGAGATGCAAAATTCCCTGTCATTGCAGATAAAAAAGACCTTGAGAAAGAATTTGGCATTAACGGTTATCCTATCCTTTATTTAATTGATGAAAATGGGACGATTGCAGAAGCTTTAGACGGTTCATCTCAGATGTTACCGTTTTTGAAAAGTTTAACTGGCAAATAAAAAACTGAAATCATATTTAGATTTTCACTAAATTGGGATACATATTTTTAAACCATGAAATTATATCTCATTCTTCTTTTTATTTTCAGTTTTTCTTTGTTTTCAGCACAAAATAAGGAAGGAATTAATGAAACACAAATCACTTCAGACTCTGTTTCATTAAAAGATAAAGCCCTTTTAGAACAAAATATGAAAGATTTGGAAAGTGTAAAATCAAATTCCAAAATAAAACCGGAAACAGAAAAGTCTGTAGCGAAAGAAATTAATATCGTTCAGGGAATCGACAGAATATTGAATTATAAAGTGAATCGTGTTTGGCGTGAAGATTTGTATTGCTTGGTTTGTAGAAAAAACTATAGTTCAAGAGAAATTGCTTAATATCGGTAATAAATAAAATTTAGACTCAGTAAGTTTTAAGAATGAAATATGTATTCATGCTTCTTTTATTAACTCTTTTGGTAAATTGCTCACAGAAGAAAACACAGAATTTAAGTTTCAATAATTTCGACATCGAAGTTGCAGGCGAATGGAAAAAACTAAAATTACAAGGAGTTGATAGTGATGTTGGAGGGTTTATAACTGAAAATAATGATACTGTGAGTTTCGATTATGGACCTTACTCAAATTCTTTAGAAGAAGATATTGTCATTTTTGAAAGAAAATTTATAAAAGAAATAATAAAAGAACATCCAGAAACCGATACTTCAAAGATGATAATTGTTTCAGATGTGAGTAAAGTAACTCAAGAAGATTTTAAAATCAACAAAAAACATTATGAAAAAATATCAGGTTATAATGCTAAAATTGTAAGCCCAAAACGATCAGGCGAAGGAATTACTGGAGTATACTTTGATAGTTTAGGAGCATCATCTTTAGGAAAAATTAAATTTACTCTCTATGGTCAAAATCTGAATTTCAAAAATCAAAAAGAATTACTGAATGCAATCAGAACGATTAAATTAAAAAAATAATCAATTTATTTTCACTATTTCTCCTTTCTTAAAATCAATTCTAAAATGATCTGAAGCATCTCCTGAAGAAAGCTTTTCTAAAATTTTGAAGAAAGTTTTAAGCTGATTTAAAAATTGATCTTGTGTTTTCAAATTTTCAAAATTCTGTTCTAAAACTTTATATTGAGCAAGTCGTTTTTTCGGAATATCTTTTTTTGCCAGTTCATCCGCAGACTGAAATTGGTAAAGATTTAAAAGTGCATCTTCAAAATTCCATTTTGCAAAATTTCTTTTTGTTTTTTCTGAAAAATCCTTATTTTTCGAACTTAATTCAAGCAAATCTTTACCTGAAAGTTGAGAAGCTTTTTCAATAAAATCTTTTGGCCAGTCGGATGAAATAAATCGAAGCCTCACCAATTCTTTCAGATGAAATAACGTGAAATCCTGATAGTTTTTTGTTTTTAAAATGTCATGATTCCAAATATTATTTAAATTTTCAGCTTTTAAATGTTCAAACTCACGTTCATACAACGGAAACAACTCCGTAAACCTCGGAACTTTTTTAATGGAAACCGTTTCCACCTCAAACTCATCCTGGGAATTCACGGTCAGAATTTTATATCCAGGAATATATGCTGCTAAAGAAGGAACCTGAATATTGATCAACATTTTGTCATTTTGAAACTTTTTGATTCCAGTATCGTTGATGTGCATATGACCTGCAAAATGCAATTTCAAGCCTGCTTTTGCAAACAACTCTGCAACCTCATCTTTTGGAACTCTGTCCATTTGCCATTTGTCTTTTCCTAAAAGTTTTTTGATTTCAGAATTGGCATTATCATTAAAATCCAGAATCGGATAATGGGTAAAAGCAATCAAGGTTTTATTGTGTTTCTTAGCTTCACTCACTACTTTTTCAACCCATGAAAAAAGATGTTTTTTGTTCGTTAAAACATTATTATAACCAATAGAAGCACCGTTAAAATTATTTTCATCTTTCGGATTTCCATTGTTATTTTTTGGAATATACGTATTTCCATCAATTGCCATGAGCCAAATTCCTTCGGCTGGTTCGACCACGTAAGAAAAATCAGGAACAGAATAACCAGGACTCACTTCATACATCCTGTTGGAAAATTCCGAATCTTTTAAAGCATTTTTAAAATTAAATTCTTCATAAGAATATGTACTGAAAGGAGTTTGCCAAAACAAATCTTTTTTGGATGGATTAAAACCAAAATCTTTCATGCTGTTTAAAATTTCGAGATAACCCGACATCGCAATATCTTTGGTAACTACAGCTTTTTGATCTTTATTTTTAATAAATTTTTCGTCACTGATAATTAAAAGTTCTCCACCATTTTCATCCATAAAATCAGATTTCCCACCCTGTTTCAAAAACGGATTCACCGGATCATGATTCCCTGTCGTGGTGAAAAACCTCATCTGATATTTTTTCTGATATTCATCTAAAATTTTCCTTAAACCTCGCAAATTATAGGCTTGTCCGTCATCCGTATAATCTCCGGGAAGTGCAACAATCTTGATATTTCTTTTGGCAATATCATCCAAAGCAGCGAGAAAAGCGAAATAATTTTCATTAAAAATTCTTGTCGAATGCAATTGAGAATCCATTGTTCGGAGAATGGTTTTCTTACCTGTTTTCGGGTTTTCAATTCCTTTAAAATCTGAATCTGAAAATTCCCCATACAAATCCTGAAAATGTACGTCTGCAAGAAAAGCAATTTTCACGGGTTTCTGTTGACTTTTTAGATGAAATGAAAATAGTAAAAGAATGAAAAACAGAATAGAAAATGGTCGGCTCAAAACTGAAATTTTAATTTTGAAAGGTAGATTTTTAGTTTAAACTAAATGTGGATTGTATTTTAAGTTTGATTTAATTTTTTCTTTAAAGATTGAGTTTTTTAACGCAAAGTTCGCTAAGGTTTTTCACAATTATAATAAATATTTTTTGTTCGCTAAGGCGTTTCACTCAGCAAAGACAACAAAAAAGCACCTTCAACAGGAAGTGCTTTAAAAATATTTTTATTTTTTTTAATAAATCTGCGTTATCTGCAAAATCTGCGTGAGCAAAAAGATTTATTTCAAATACGTTTCATACAAATCCGTTCGTCTGTCTTTTAAAATCTGTACCGAACCATTGTAATGAAGGTCTTTTAGTAAATTTAAATCAACATCCACAATCAACGTCATTTCTGTGTTCGGAGTCGCTTCTCCCTTTACTGCATTCGACGGAAAAGCAAAATCTGAGGGCGTGAAAACTGCAGCCTGTCCGAACTGAATATCCATATTATTTACACCCGGTAAATTCCCGACACAGCCTGCAATGGCAACATAACATTCATTTTCAATTGCTCTTGCTGCAGCACAGTGACGAACTCTCATATATGCGTTTTGGGTATCCGTCAGATAAGGTACAAACAAAATTTTCATCCCCTGATCGGCAAGAATTCTCGGCAATTCAGGAAATTCAACATCGTAGCAAATTACCAAACCTATTTTGCCGCAGTCGGTATCGAAAACCCGGATTTCGTTTCCGCCTTTCATCCCGTAATATTTTCTCTCATTCGGTGTGATGTGAATTTTTCGGTATTCATCAATTCTTCCGTCACGATGCAGAAGATAACTTACATTGTACAAATCATTATTTTCAAAAATCGGCATGCTTCCAGAGATGATATTGACATTATAGCTGATCGCCAGTTCGGAAATTTTAGTTTTAATTTCTTCGGTAATTTTTGCCAGCTCAATCATACTGTCGCGCTCTGAAAGATTGTTGAACGGAGCCAATAGTGGTGTGTTGAACAATTCAGGGAACAGCACAAAATCGGATTTGTAATCTCCCATCACATTCACAAAAAACTCTACCTGCTCGTAAAAAGCATGAATATCTTTAAATTGCCTCATCTGCCACTGTACCAAACCTAAACGGATGACGCTGTCCTGCATCGTGTTTGGTTTTTTGCTGTAATAAATATTATTCCATTGCATCAAAACGGCATTTTCTCTTGATGCTTCATCTTCCGGAAGGTATTTTTTGAGAACTTTTATAGGCAAAAAATTATTAGAAAGCTGAAACGAAAGTACGGGATCATACATTTCTTTATCCCTTACTTTTCGAATATATTCTCTTGCCGACATTTCATGGCTGTATTTATGATAATGCGGAATTCTTCCTCCTAATATAATTGATTTAAGATTCAATAATTCACAAAGTTCTTTTCGTGCATCATATAATCTCCTCCCCAAACGTAATTCTCGATATTCGGGATCAACAAAAACTTCGATTCCGTATAATACATTTCCTGTGGAAATATGCGTATTGAAAGTGTAATTCCCCGTAATATCGCTATACGTATGATCATCCCCGAATTCTTCATAATTAACTATAATGGAAAGTGCAACTGCAGCAATTTTTCCGTCTACGGTGATACAGATCTGTCCGGCTTCAAAAATTTTATTCAGTTTGGCGATGCTTTTTTTTGACCAAACGTATTCTGACATTTGAGGATACGCTCGGCGCATGGTTTCTACCAATTCATCGTAATCATCTACTTTCAGGGTACGTGTTTCTATCTGCATAGTCTATATTTTTACTAAAGTTACACATTAATTCAACAAAGATTTTGCCGATTTTACTGAAATAACATTATTTATTGTTCTCAATAAGTTTTGGCTAATGCCTACAGAAATATTTATATTTTATGGCGGACTAAAGTCCGCTCCTCTTGATAATTTTTCCAAACCACGAAAAAATCATTTCCAAAAGATTACACAGATTAGCACAGATTTTATGCTTAAAAATTCGTGAATTCGTGGCATTAATTATTTCCATGCTATAATCAGTCAATTATTTTTGACATTAAATATTCACCATAATCTGTGAAAATCCGTGCCATCTGTGGGGGAGAACAAAAAAAGCAGCCCTTCCCAGAAACTGCTTTAAAAATCAAATCTAATACGTAAAATAATGTTTTTATTTAAACCTTAAAGCTTTTAAAATTTTGTGAAAAATCTCATTGTTTTCATACACTCCCGTAAAATTTTCCGAGCCGGAGCCGTATGAAAAAACAGGAATCAAGGTCGCTGAATGGTCATCAGTCGTAAAATCACCTTCAATGGTACTCGTTTTCATATCTCCATGCGGAATGCTGAAACCACCCGTTTCGTGGTCTGCAGTAATCACAACTAAAGTTCCAGGATTATGGTCTGCAAACTGAATGGCTTTTGTAATCGCTCTGTCGAAATCAATTCCTTCTGTCACGATAGTTCCCACATTATTACTGTGGCCGCCACTGTCGATTTGTGCTGCTTCAATCATCATAAAAAACGGTTTCTTTTTATTTTTCAGGAAAGTCAATCCATTTTCTACAACATTAGACAACAAGTTGCCTCTTCCTTTTAAAACTTGCGGAACACCATTATCAGACATAAAATAAGCCAATTTATCAGCTTTATTTCCCCCAATCTCTTCCGGCTGATTAGCTATTGAAAACTGATGTTTGGGTGAAATTTTAGATTTTCCTCCTGATGCAAAAAAGGTGAGTTTGCTCGTCAGTAAATCTTCTGCAATTTCTTTTTCCATTCCACGGTCTTTTTGATGGGCATAAAATGCAGATGGTGTTGCGCCTACAATTTCGTCGGTTGTAATAACTCCTGTGTTGAAGCCTTTTTCAGAAAGAATTTCTGTTAAGTTTGGTATTTTCTTTCCTTCGGCATCAACTCCGATGAATCTGTTTTTGGTTTTCTTTCCGGTTGCAAAAGCAGTTGCTCCGGCTGCAGAATCGGTTGTAAAATTATCTGCGGCAGTTGTTTTTATCAAACCAATATTTTTTAACTGTGTTAAAGTTAACTGACCTTTATTTGTCAAAACTGATGAAGAAATCTGCGAAAGTCCGTTTCCGTCGCCGATTAACAGAATAACATTTTTTACAGGAACATTTTTCTTCAGATAAGAAAATTTAGGCTGATATACTTCAGAGAAAACGGCATTGGTAAATGTTCTATGCTTTAAATTTTCAACATATTCCACACATTCTTTCGGGTGATCCGTATTAATAAAATCGACTCCATTGTGTGCAAAAAATTCCCACGATGTTTTTCCGTCGGGAATTGCCCAGAATCTGAAAGGCTTTCCGAATGATTTCGCTTTTTTAATCACTTCGGTCACTTTAGGCAAATCGTCTTCCGTTAAACCGCCTTTTCCATTCCAGACTGAATATTGTTTGAAATTTAAACTTAATAAAGCCACTTTTTCCAATTGAGCTGCCGTTAAATCGTCCAGTTTCTGATAATCAAATAAAATAAAATCAGGATAAGAATTATACTCTTCCGGGTGTGGCTGATTTCCCGAAATCACAAATTTCACTTTCTTCTGAGCCGTAATTTGAGGATATTTCTGAATGATCTTTACAATCTGAGCTAAAGTTGTTTTCGCATCAGTTTTAATGTCAATCAGGATCTGTAAAGATTCCTGCTTTATCATATTCATAGACAAAGCTTTATCAATCGGATTCAGGTATAAACTTTCAAACGTTCTTTCTTTGGTAATATCTTTCTGATTATGGGCAACAAACAATTCGCTGTTTTCAAGAAAAACATCCGCTTCAATCGAATGTGCACCAGAACCTAAAGCGTACCAAAACGGAACTTTCTGTTCGTAATCGTTGTGAGAATGAATTTTAGCTGTTTGTGCAAAAGTTGTCGCAGCAAAAAACAAGATAATAAATCCTGTGATTTTTTTAAAATTTAAATGCATAAGATTCTTTTAAAATTCAAGTTATTTAATCTTGATTCCACTCTTTTTTAAAGCTTCAACCAATTTGTGATAGATTGTATTATTAGGATAAACTCCTGAAAAAAGTTCCTGACCTTTTCCCATCGCAAAAACAGGAACCAAAGCTGCAGTATGCTGATTGTCGATAAAATTGACCTGAACTTTATTTCCAATTTCTTTTTCTTTTCCTGTCACTGCATCTTTTTCTGAGTATTTCCCGATGCTTGCGCCACCTGTTTCGTGATCGGCTGTAACAACCAATAACGTATTTGGATTTTTCTTGATGTAATTGATGACCACGCCGATGGTTTTATCAAAATCCAGCACTTCTTTAGTCATAATTTGAGGATCTTTCGCATGACCGCCCCAATCGATGAACGAACCTTCGACCATCAGGAAAAACGGTTTATTGTTTCTAGCAAAATAATCTAAAGCGGCCTGTGTCGCTTCAGGTAAAAAATCACCTCTTCCCTGAACTTTATTAGGCAACTCATCCTGAGCCAATAAATACAGATTTTTCTTCCCCGAAATTGGTTTTGATAATGAAACTGTATCTATTCTGTATTTTTTATTTAATTCTGATAAAAGGTTTTTTCCGTCTTTTCTTTTGTTGAAAAATTTCAAACCTCCGCCTGCAGCAAAATCAACATCAGATTTTAAGAATTCTAAAGCAATATCTTCATGCAAATCACGATCTTTCACATGAGCATAATAAGAAGCGGGTGTTGCATGGGTAATTGAAGTAAGACTTACCAAACCCGTCTGATAATCATTCTTCTGAAGCTGTTCTAAAATCGTTGGGATTGCTATAGAATCTTTATCTACTCCAATGGCTCTTTTGTAGGTTTTTTTCCCGGTCGACAAAGCTGTCGCTCCGGCTGCAGAATCTGTAATCAGATTGCTTGTAGAAGAGGTTTCAGAAAGCCCGACAATTTTAAATTGAGTAAAATTCGGCTCTGAATTTCCAAAATAAAAAGCAGAGGTAACTTGCGAGACTCCCATTCCATCTCCGATCATAAAAATGACATTAAGAGGTTTCTGTTTTTTTTGAGCTGATAACAATGCTGTAAAAAGAAGCAAAGAAAAAGTCGCAATAGCCCTGAAATTGACGTTTTTGTAACAATAATTCATAATCGTTAGATTTTTAATAATACTTATAAAACAAAACAAGGGCACAAAATTAGAGATAATATGGTATCAAAATGTAGCTAATAAAATCAATAAAACCAATGTTAACAGAAAAACCATTGATTCTAAAAAGATTAAAAAAATTTGTTCACACAAAGTTTTCCTAAATTTAATTTTTGACAATAAAATTCACGTTTTATTAATTTTAAAAACAGTTTACTTAATGTTAATTTAACAGTTTTCAGCGTTCCACCGAATTAATTTTGCACCAAAATAATAAGGAATGAAACGTATTTATCTCGTGCCAACTGTTTTGATGGGCTGTGTCAGTTTAACATTTGCACAAAAAAAAGAATCCGACACCATCAAGGATGAAAACAGATTAAAAGACATCGAAGAAGTTGTCATGATCGGTTACGGTTCTCAAAAGAAATCTGACGTAACCGGAGCTGTAGGATCGCTAAAAAGCGAAGATTTCAATAAAGGTATGGTTGCAAACGTTGGCCAGTTGCTTCAGGGAAAAATTGCCGGAGTAAATGTAGCGAATGTAAGTGGTGAACCGGGAGCTAACCAGAATATCATCATCCGAGGAGTCGGAAGTTTACGCTCAGGAACTACTCCACTTTACGTGATCGACGGTTTTGTAATCGATAACAGTAATACAGGAACAGCTAATAACCCAATGAATTTCATCAATCCTGATGATATCGAATCAACAGACGTACTGAAAGATGCTTCTGCAGCCGCAATCTATGGTGCAAGAGGAGCAAATGGTGTAATTATTATCACTACTAAAAAAGGAAAAAAAGGAAGAACTCAGATGAATCTTTCTTCTAACCTGACGATTTCAAATCTTGCCAATAAAATGAATGTTTTCGGTGCTGATGAATTCAGAAGACAGGTAACCGCAGCCGGAGGAAAACTTGACGATATGGGCGGAAATACCGATTGGCAGGACGAACTAACAAGAACAGCCGTTTCTAAAAACGTAAACTTTTCTGCATCAGGAGCCACTGAAAACTCAAATTATTATACTGCTTTAGGATACGAAGATCAGGAAGGGATTCTTTACAACAGCAATTTGAAAAGATATTCCGGGCGTATAAATGTTTCGCAAAAAGCTTTTGATGGAAGATTAAAAATTGACTTCAACCTAAACGGAACAAGAACCGAAAACAACAGACCTAATGCAACTGATATAGTCAGCAATATGCTAACATGGAATCCTACATATCCTGCATACACAGACGGTGCACCAACTGCTATTTTTAACAATGGTAGTTTCAACCCAATAATTCGTCGTGATATTTACAAAGATTTTACAACAAACAACAGAATTCTAGCCAACATTTCTCCTTCCGTAGAAATCATTAAAGGATTGACATATAAATTGAATTTAGGCATCGATTATTCTACAGCTGAAAGAGTGATCCAAAATATGCCGAATGCCATTCCCTTGGAAATCGGAAGTTTAAATCTAAGTACCTATTCAAACAACAATACTCTTGTAGAGAATACATTAACTTATAATTTTAAAATCAACAGCCATGATTTTAATGTAATGGCGGGACACTCTTATCAGAGATTAATGCTGACTTCAAGAGGATGGTCTTATCAAAGCTTCCCCATCAACGGAATCGAACCACAGTACCAAATTCCGGCTGCGGGAGCAACAAACCAGACAACATCGATTATTGCCAATAAAAATGAATTACAATCATGGTTTGGAAGAGTAAATTATGACTTTCAGGATAAATATCTTTTAACCGCAACATTAAGAGCCGATGGATCTTCTAAATTCGGAGCAAACAACAAATACGGATTTTTTCCTTCAGTTGCTGCAGGATGGAATATCAGTAAAGAAAATTTCCTTTCAGAAGTAGAGCAAATCAACAATTTGAAATTAAGAGCAAGCTGGGGTAAAACCGGAAATCAGGAAATCCCGGGTAAGGTAACAAAGAAAAGCTACCGAGCCGATGCGAGCGGAACTGCACAGGCAACCTACCCGCTGAATGATAGTGGAAATTATCCTATCGGAATATATCTTGTAAGAGCAGACAATCCGGATTTACAATGGGAAGTGACCAAGCAAACCAATATCGGATTAGACTTTGGAATTTTAAATAATAAATTAACGGGTACTATCGATTTCTTCAAAAAAGTATCTGATAACATTATCTCGGAGATATATCCTGTAGATCCCATTGCACCAGATCGTACAACATGGAAAAACATCCCGAACATGCAGATCAACAATACCGGCTGGGAAATTTCATTAAACTACAACAGCGATTCGAATAAAGCATTTACATACAGCATTGGAGGAAATACTTCTTTCATTAAAAACAAAGTGAAAAATTCTCCATACCAGGTAATTACCACAGGAGAAGCGCAAGGTCCGGGAACAACCAACGCAGTGATCAATGGCTATATTAATAACGAGCCCATCGGAACTTTCTTCGTAAAAGAATTTTTAGGATTGGATGAAAAAGGCACCAATATCTTCAGAGATCTTGACGGAGATGGAACGATTACAGACAATGACAGAATTGCAGCAGGAAGCGCATTGCCGGATTTCACCTACAATCTGTACCTGAAAGCAGCTTACAAAAATTTTGATTTAGGCTTAAATTTTAATGGGGTTGCAGGAAATATGATTTACAACAACACGGCTTCAACCTTGTTTTCGAGAGGCAGACTGGGATTATCACACAATACGACAGATGCTGCTACACAGTTTCCTAACGAAAGTGTAAACAACACCAATGTAATTTCTACAAGATACCTTGAAAAAGGAGATTTCTTTAGACTAAACAATGCTACTCTAGGATATAATTTAAATCCGAGAATATTGGGAATCGGCGATCATATTAGAAATATCAGATTTTCTGTAACAGCTCAGAATTTATTTGTAATTACAAAATATTCAGGTTTTGATCCTGAAATAAATACCGGTCTTTCTCAGGGAGGAATTCAGTCTTTCGGGATCGATTACGCTACCTATCCCAAAGCGAAAAGTTTTGTATTCGGTGTAAACGTAGCATTTTAATTAACCATTTAAAAAGAAAAAAATGAAAAATAAATTTTTAATCTCAATTCTTAGTTTAAGTGCTCTTGCTCTTGTAGGATGTACCGATCTTGAAGAACAGGTGATCGACGAGTCTCTTGAGGCGCAAACCACAACACCTGTTGAATCTTTTGTTGCTCCGGCTTACGGACCACTTCCGGATGCATTTACCCATACCAAAAACTATGGACTTCAGCTTATAAGCTCTGATCAGGCTATTCTTCCGCCAAGAGGAAGCGGAAACGACTGGTATGACGGTGGAAAATATATTGAACTTCATCAGCATACAACAACCACGACCAATGTTGTCGTACAACAAACATGGGACGCCATGAGACTGATGCTGTCGAGAACCGTAACTGCCATCGAAAAACTACAGTCTCCTGCTTCAACAGACCCTAATGCAGCAAAAGCCGTATCTGAAATGCGCGCATTGAGAGCTTATTACAATATGCTAATGCTTGACTATTGGGGAATTGCATTCAAAAAAGATTCTACAACCCAAAATTCTCAGATTTTAAGAAAACAGGAGGCTGTATCTTATATTGAAAGTGAATTTCTTGCCGTTGTAAATGAGCTTGATAATTCAAAAGGCCCGGGACGAATTTCTCAGGCTGCAGTAAACGGATTTTTAGCACAGCTTTACCTGAATGCCGCAGTTTACAGAGATCCTTACGGAACTCCTGTTTTTGCCGCTGGAGATATGGATAAAGTCATTGAATATACCAACAAAGTGATTAATTCAGGATTATACACTCTTTCCTCTGAATATTTTGCCATATTTGATGACAATAATCATTCAAACAAAGAATTAATTTTTGCCATTGATCAAAGACAGGACCTTAATACTTCTCACAACAGATTGGGATACTGGTCGCTTTCAGGAAGTCAGTATCCTTTGGCAGCTTTTCCTAAAGCAAACGGAACAGACGGCCCTGCCATAACCCCGGATTTTTATCAAACTTGGGTTCAGGCTTACGGAAGTACAGATCCTGCACAAGTTGATGCCAGGTTTTATAAAGAAAATTTAGTAGTTCCTAATAATTTAAAAGATTTAACAGGAATTACTCCAGCAAATGATTCCAATCATTATTTCCTAGTTAACGGTGCAACATACGAAATCAACAGAGGAATTCAGAGAGGAATTCAGTGGGGACTTAGAAATGCATCAAACGGACAGCCATTTCAAACTGTAAACGGACAATACAAAATATATCCGATCATCGAGCAGAGAAATGGTTTCGTAAATTATGTAAACCACACATTGGAAATCGATCTTGAAAACCCGAACAATAAAGATTATACAGATGGCTACAGAGTATCAAAATACCAGTTTTCAAGAACTTCAGATACCGGAAGAAACAGAGGGAACGCAGACATTGTACTTCTCCGTTTAGCTGATATTTATCTGATGAGAGCTGAAGCTCAGCTGAGAAAAGGAAATTCAGGAGCGGCTTTAGCCGATGTAAATTTGGTAAGAGCTTCAAGAACAGCAAGACCTTCAGTAACACCTCCTGCTCTAACTACCATTAATCTTGAATTGCTTTACCGAGAAAGAGGATTTGAATTTTACTGGGAATATTCAAGGCGAACAGATATGATCAGATTCGGGCATTATGAAGATCTTTATACTTCAAAAACAAATGCAGATCCGAGAAAAAGATTGTTCCCGATCCCACAATCGGCAATCGACGGAGCAGCTGCAGAACCTGGATATTTGGTTCAAAACGCTGGTTATTAATTCTTTTCAACTATATTTTCAATCAGAAAAACCGTTCTCATAATTCGAGAGCGGTTTTTATTTTTTAAAATTTTATTCTATTTTAAAAAGAAAAACACCAGCTTAAAGCCAGTGTTTCAAAGGGACGAAAAAAATATTCTATTTATTGTTTTTGAATTTTATATAATCTCCCCGCATCGGTAACTGCGTAAAGCGCACCATCAGTTCCTTGGGTAATATCTCTGAAGCGCTGCATTTCGCTTGCAAGCAAACGCTCTTCACCCACCACTTTATTATCTTTAATAACCAGTCTTACAATATGTTGTCCGCTGAGAGCTCCGATGAAAAGACAGTTTTGCCATTCCGGAATATTATTACCTCTATAAAACGTCATTCCACTTGGTGAGATTACAGGATCCCAGTAATAAACTGGCTGTTCCATACCGCTTTGCTGCTGAATGCCACCGCCGATAACTGCCCCGCTGTATTCAATACCATAAGTAATTGTTGGCCAACCGTAATTTTTTGCAGGCTGCACTCTGTTGATTTCATCACCACCACGTGGGCCATGCTCACTTTGCCACAGTTCACCCGTCGTCGGATGAATGGCAATTCCTTGCGGATTTCTGTGACCGATGCTGTACAATTCCGGCAAAGCTCCACTTTGGCTAAATGTCGGATTTCCCGGCGCAGGTGCTCCGTCTTTTGTTATTCTTAGAATCTTGCCTATAGCTGCAGTAACCGATTGCGCAAAAGGTCTTGTTGAAAGGTCTGATCGTTCACCCACACTTACCATTAGATTTCCTGTGGAATCAAATAAGATTCTCCCTCCATAATGCAAATTTCCCGCAGAAGAAGATGGGTTTGCACGGTAAATAACCGCTGCATTTTCAATAGTGGTTTCTGAAGTAGAAAGCTTTCCTTTTGCAACAGAAGTTTGCGTTCCGCCAGCTACATTTTCAGAAAAAACCCAATAAATCATTCTGTTTGAAGAGAATTGAGGATCGATGCAAATTCCCAACAATCCGCCCTGTCCTGTTGAATTTACGGCAGGTATTCCGGTGATTGCATTTCCTACCGCTCCGCTATTGGTCACTATTCTCATAGTGCCGCCTTTTTGAGTGATAAGCAGTCTTCCGTCAGGCAAACTGGTGATTCCCCAAGGTGAAGCTAATGATGAGGTTAAAACCGTGCTTGTGAAAGGTGTTTGGGTTTTCACGCCATTCACTCTGGTTTGTCCGGCAAAAGCAGAGGAATAGGTTGTGTTGGCTTGTCCCGTTTCTACTGGCGGATAGATAGCTTCATTTCCGGGTTCTTCGATTGGTTGTTCAATGTCATCAGAACAATTTGCTAAAAACATCGCAGATGCCAATAGCAGGTAATGTACTTTAAATTTCATATTTTAAGATTTGGTGATCTGATTTTCGAAAATCATAATTTTCAGTTTGCAAAGCATCAAAGTTTGCGCCAATAATCAGATATTATTCAAAATAATTCACTTTTTAACATTTAAATTAAAGTCATTATCAGAATTTATTCAGTCTGAAATATTTACAAAAAAACCTTCCATCATTCTGAAAGGTTGATTTATTTAATATTAAAACTATAATTAGTTTAAAATCTCATTCATTTGCGTTAAAACAACCGGTTTTCCATCGGTAATTAAAATCGTATGCTCGTGCTGAGCCATGTAGCCGCCTTTATTGCCAACCATCGTCCAGCCATCTTTCAGCTCAACCGCAATGGTGGAATCTGTAGAAATAAATGTTTCTATGGCTACAACCGAATTTTTTTTAAACCTTCTGGTATCAAAACGGTTTCTGTAGTTCATTAATTCATCCGGCTCCTCATGAAGACTTCTCCCGACACCATGACCGCCAAGATTTTTAATGACTTTATAACCTTTTTTCTTTGCTTCGGTTTCCATTAGAAAACCGATGTCTGCAATTCTTACTCCGCCTTTTATATTATTAATGGCTTTATTTAAAATAAATTTTGAAGCATCAACTAATTTCTGATGCTGATTAATATCTTTTCCAATCACAAAAGATCCACCATTATCTGCCCAAAAACCGTTGAGCTCTGCAGAAACATCAATATTAATTAAATCAACATCTTTTAAAATTCTTTCGGAGTTAGGAATACCGTGGCAGAATTCATTGTCCACGCTAATGCAGGTCCAACCCGGAAATCCGTAAGTAAGGTGAGGTGCGGATTTAGCACCAAAATCTGAAAGTATTTTAGCACCGTATTCATCAAGATCTTTAGTCGTCATACCAACTTCAGCATAATTTATCATTTCTTTTAAAGTATAGGCTACTGCCTCACTTACTTTCTGCATTCCGATCAGTTCGGCTTCGTTTGTTATTGACATGATAGAGTTTTTTATCAGTGTAAAGGTATAAAAAAAGAAATTTTAATTCTGAAAATCCATTAAAACAAGAAACTTATTAATGGAAATTAATGGAAGATTAGATAAAAAAAATTGGAAGTATAAATACTTCCAACTTAAAGAATATATAAACATTGTGTTTTTGGAGTTTCACAATTCATAAGAACTATGAAATACAGATTGTTATCAAACGAATATGCATCTTTTTCAAGTTGTATTTCCATTTGAGAGTACAATATTAACAATGTTATTCTTTAAACAGAAAAAAATGAATTATTACATCGACTCGGATAATGTCTTACATGGTCTCACTTAATTTAAAATACTGAAAATCAGAATATTTTAATTGTAAAACACAAAATCAAAATGTATTAATAATATATAAAACAATATCAGTTTCGGGAGAGATATTGAGCTTTTTACGAATTCTATACTTTTTATTTTTCACAGAGCTCACGGTAGAATTTGTAGCTACAGCTATTTCTTTGGTGCTCAAATTCAGTTTTAGCAAAGCACATATTTCAAGTTCAGAAGAAACGAGATTTGGTGCCACTCGCAAAATATTTTCAAAAAAATCAGGGAATTCAGATTTAAAATAAGTGATAAACAGTGAGTTTTTACTCATGGCAAGTTCATACAGTTCTCCTGAAAAGCTAATTTTATCTGTCTTCTTTAATAAATTATCTAATCTTTCTTTTTCAATATAATATTCTCTAACCTTTACTTTATCCCTCGAGATAAAATAGATCCCCACAAATGTACAGCAGACAACTTCGATGACTTTATATACTCTTACATAAAGCTGTTTTACAGGTGAAAGATGAAGCCAGTAATCAGAGAATAAAGAATAATCCGAAAGTATATTAATAAGAAAAAAAAGCACGTATGACAGAATAAGAAAAATTATCCTGATTTTATCTATAGAAAAATCAAAAATAAATGCGACTGCAATGGCCAGCGAAATGTATGATAAATAATTCATACATCCTTTACCTGCCGTACCATCACAAAAAAAGACTACCAACCCGAGTAAAAAGAAAAAACCAGTCAGTAATTTTTTATTGAAACGAATGCTATCGGGCCACAATAAAGTGCTAAACATAAGTACAGCCATTCCTCCAAAAACACTTGCACTTATATACTGGTCAAGAAAAAGTGCGTTTATCAATACATTACAAAGCAAGAGAAAAACCAGAACTATCGTATACACATCAAACATGAAGCTTTTCCCATATTCGATTTCATTTTTTGCAAACTGTCTTTTTCTTGTTAGAAGAGATACAATATATTTCAGCATTGCATTTTTTTTAAGTTACAATTTAATGATTATTGTGCAAATTATTCTTTTTACAAGAAAATAATAAATTGAGCTATAACAATATACGAAAAAAGTCACCAGATTGGTGACTTTGCTGTTGATGTGGTCCCACCTGGGCTCGAACCAGGGACCACCTGATTATGAGGGACTACCCTCCGCATCATGAGATAGAAATGCGATTGAAAATCAACACTTTACTATTTTTATATTTTTATTTTAATTTGAGGTTACCCCCATAATGTTACCGTTAATGTTACCCGCATTTTTTCCGTTTCTAAAGAGATTATCGGACAATGCGAAGATCCAGTTAATGTCAATTCCGTACACTTTTGAAATCGTTTCAATGTGTGCTGCAGTAAAGTGAAAACCTCGACCTCTTTTCTGTTGATTTTTCACACTTGAAAATAACTGTTTCGTTATTCCGGTATGTTCGTGGAAATCCTGAATGTGAGGAATCACACCTTGATCTTTCAAAATTCTTGGCAGCTTCAATATTTGTTCGTCTGAGGTGTACATTCTTATTTTTTTTCTTTGCCAAATAATTTATCTATCTGTTTTTTAGTGAAGGACTGAGTAACCCCCAAAACACTGGCATTATTTGTGTGATATATAGTCGCCACAGGAACTCCGAAAGTTTTTTTAAACTTTATCAAAAGTAAATCATTGGGCAGTTGAAGAACTTTATCTTCTTCCGGCAATTCATCCAAACCTTTGATCAAAGTTATATACAGATAATCTAACGCACCATCCTTATCTTCAAATGAAAATCTTTTTATATTGATTATTGAAGAGAATTTCAGATCTCTGTATGAGAATTTTATTAAGTTATCGGAGCATTTCTCTACTTCGCCCATAAAAGAACCCATTGGAGCAACTTTTCCAACTGTTTCACATTTATCCTGAAGGTGGCTAACATCTTTAATTTGACAGATTGACAACGGAGATATTGTTACTGCTAAGAATACTAAAAGTTTTTTCATCTATCTTATTTTAAAGTTTGTAAATATGATTTAAGATTGTTTTCATAATTAAGATTTTCTATCCTCAAATTATATAGCTGGTATGAAACAACTGAGAGCGCTATAAAAATTAAGAAAAGCAATACAATTACAAGGTTCATTTGTGTTTTATTCATTATCTATTTCTTCTTTTAGATTTTCCCGAGATTCTATGCTCTACAACATTATATAAAAACGCAACCTCTCTTAGGTTTAAAACAAAGTCTTCATGCTTCCCATCATCATTGTTTAGAGAGTGACAAGTTATTTCTCCAGTTTCAACATTATGATCTATTATTTCTTTAAGCATAATCCCCTTAGTTCCGTGAGCTATTACGAAATCATAATCTTTGAAATGAAGCTTATACTGCCAGAGATGTCTTTGAACTTCTCTACAAATAACAATGTCACCTTTATTATAATCCGGTTCCATACTATCTCCATCAACTTCAAAGGCTAAATATTTTCCCTTGTATTCTTTATCAGCTTCAATTAATACAGTTGGAAGATCCGCTAAATACTCTTCTGCATAATATGCGTCAGCATAACCGGCTCTTGCTTTTGTAGTAACAATTTTCACTTCTAAAGTTGTAGCATAATTTTTTGGCTTTAATTCACTTACTATATCACTATTTATATCACTTTCGTATTTTTTAATAATATATTCATATATAACTTTTAAGGTATTAATCTGAGGTCTTTGTGTCACACCGTCGATTATTTTTTGTACACCAGTTATTGCAAGCTCGACATTAGTACCTATTTCATAAGCTGTTAAATCGTGTTTTTTTATCAATTCTAACACTTTTTTCAGCATAACATCCCTTTCGTTCATAAATTTTTTATGTTGGTTTTCAATTAGTTATATATTTTTTATATAATTTGTGATATGTAATAGTTGTATATTGTATCACTTGTGTTATATTTGCTATATCAAAATGATAACACAACAAAACATTTCAAAATGAAAGAAGCAAATATAACAAATCCTAAACGAATCAGTATTACGGTTTACCGTAAAATTCAAGAGGATTATGATTTGAGAGCTGCAATGGCATCTGATCTTGGAATGAGAGAAAACGCACTATATCTGGCGGCATATCGAAAATCAAAATCATTAGAAAACTATTTCTACATCGAATCTTTTAAGAAGCATACCGGATGGACAGATGATCAAATTTTCGAAGTTGACAAACAGGAAATTATAGATGCGATATGAGTCAATTAACACCAAAGGACGTAAGAGAAATTCAAGCGTACCTCAAAACAATACAGACATATTCTGCCTTAGTTGAAGCGAAATTGTCAGCTTGTACGGGCGGCGTGGGAACCGCCCAACGCAAGCAATCTAAATCACAAACAGACAAGGAAGCTGCTGCAAGAGCAAGATTCCACAAATAAAAAAAGCCACCTGCGGGAACAGATGGCCGATGTCAAACTTTAAAAAGTCAACAATAATGGTTACAAACTTACAAAAATTAATTTCTAAAACGAATTTTTTCTCTGAAAAGAATTTCAGAAAAGCAGTCCAAATCGCAAACGAATTAGAGTTCATGGATTTTGGAATAGATGAAGAAAACAAAGAAAACAATTGGTTCGGGCTCTTCCTAGATGAAAACAACGCTTACTGGACAATACAGATGAATCGCAGAGGTACTTATGGTCTATATGTAGAAGATGAGAAAATATGTGCTGTTGGAAAAGAACTGGAAGCAAAAATTGATTCTTTCAGAGAAGATGAATTGGGAGCTGAAGAACGAAGTGTTTTATCACACAGGGAGTATTTAGCTGAACAGAATGAATTGTGGAGAAATTTCGGACCTGGTAAAAATTAAAGTTATGGATTATCAAGTAGGACAAACAGTTTATGATGTTGGAATCAACTTCAAAACGAAAAAAGCAACCGTAAGAGAGCAAAAGATCCTTTACGTAGGAGATCAGGTTTTATTTGTTACTGGAATTGATTGTGTTTGGGGTGAGAAAAATGAAATAACCCTGAGATATTCAATGAAGGATGCATTTAAACCTGAGAGAATCTTCGAATCCACTACCCATACGGTTTGGACAGACGACCGAGAAAGAGCCTATCAATATGCCCATCAAATGAATGAAATCCAGAAAATGAAATTATCAATTTCTAAAGCCTGTTAATTATGAAAACCTTATACAAATCATTAGCATCCTTCCAACAAGAAGTACCTGTAATCCATAAAGACACACAGGGATATGGATACTCTTACGCAGACCTTCCAGCAATTTTTGAAATTATAAATCCTCTTCTAAGAAAACATAATTTAGGATTTACTCAGCCAATTAAAGGTAAAGAAATTCATACTACAATATTTCATACAGAAACCGGAGAATCCTTAGAGAGCACAATTGACATTCCGGAAGGTGTTCAGTTAAAGGGTATGAATGATTACCAAGTTTTAGGTTCAGCAATCACTTATTTAAGAAGATACGCTCTTTCGTCAATTCTTGGACTTGTAACAGACAAAGACACCGATGGAAATGGTGTTGAGAAAAAAGGCACTCAGCAAAATAAACCTCAACAAAATCCTCCACAGCAAAATCAAAAACCAGCGAAAACAGAGATCACCACCGAGAAACTAAAAAAAGATATTGATGCTTTTTCCAATGTAGATGAATTTGTTGATTTCAGAACGAAATATTCTTTAACAGCTGAACAAAAAACAATTGTTACCCAAAAATTCAATGAGTTATTTCCTAATCACCAAAAATAGAACACATGAGCTTATCAAAACAAAACATCGAACCTGATTTTTCAGCAATACCTCAGCAAGAATCTAATCCAAGATATGAATTGATTGGCAAGTTGATGAGACGAGAACTTAGACTCTCCTACTCTAAATTAAAGCATTTAGACAGTCCAATCAACTTTATTGATGCAATACTAAATCCGAAGCAAAAAAACACAGGAATGACTCTTGGAAGCATCGTTGACTGTCTACTCCTTACCGAAGATAAATTTCATCAGCAATTCACAATAGTTGCTAATGCACCTACAACAGACAAGCAGGTCGAATTTGTAAATCTTGTATTAGACAAAATGAAGATGGAAACATTTTCCGAAGATCTATTTACAGAAAAATTTACGGAAGCAATTTCAGAAGGATTTAGCAGAGTAAAAACGGAAGGTTTAGAAAAATACATAATTGCATTAATACAAGGAAAAGAAGTTATCTCACAAGATGATTACGAGAAAGCAAAAAAGATTGTAGACAACTTAAAAGATTCTGATGAAGTCTGCGACGAACTAATGTTGGTAGAAGATTTTCAGAAGAAACTTGAATTTAATTATAAAGGCTGGAACTTCATCTGTTTTCTTGATACCTACCATCAAAATGGATTTCATGATCTAAAATTTGCTTCAGATTGTTCTCCAGAAAAATTTGAAAGAGACATTGTAAAATTTGGGTATGACATTCAAATTGGAATTTATGCTATTGGTTTTGAAATTCTATACGGAAACTTCAATCCGGAAGTCAAGCATATTGTCTATGATGCGATCGGAAATTATGCAGTGTTAAACATCGACGCAGGTTATGTGAACTACTGTAAACGTAAAGTAGATTTCCTTATCGCTTGTCTTGAAAAAATGATTAAAGACAAGGCCTTTAATAAATCATACAATTTCTTCAGAAGCCAAAACACCATCTACAAACCAAAATGGGCGCCTGGTTTCGATTTAACCGCTGTAGATGTAGAATAATGAAAGCAATTGAAATCGAAACTGTAATACGAGAGGGAAAATTCAAACAGAATATTGATTTCATAAAACAAGCTGTTCAACAATTCGAAGGCAAAGAAATCACCCTCATCTTCAAGCGGAAATACAAGCAACGCTCGAAACAAGAGAACGCATTTTACTGGAGTGTATGGGTTCCCATTCTCCAGAGAGCAATCAAAGAAGCTTGGGGCGAATTGAAATCACCAAACGAAATTCATGAGATCATAAAGCTTAATTGCAACTATGAAGAAAAGATCAACGAAAACACCGGAGAGTTTATCAGAATTCCTAAAACTTCCACAAGGCTTAATACTTATGAGTGGGAGTTTGAATTTAAACAGAAAATCAGACAATTCGCTCAAGATTTCCTCAACGTAGATCTTCCAGAACCTAATGAACAGTTAAAAATTGAAATGTGAAAATAGGTGATGAAATGATTTTAAACAAAGACAATAAGTACAAAGCTGAAGTTTGGGGAAAGAAAGGAGACAAAGTAAAAATTATATCAATCAGCGGTATAGCTGTTATTTATGAAAACATAAAAGGGAATCGATTTCCCTGTAACATTAAAGACTTACAATAATGGAAAAACCAAGACATCAAATTTATTTGGAAGCTATTGAAAAATGGGGCATTAGAGCCCAATACGAAATGGCACAAGAAGAAGCTACAGAATTAGCACTAGCTGTGAGAAAACATATCAGAAATAATGATAGTGAGAGCTTCAAAAATCTCACAGAAGAAATTGCAGATATGAAGATCATGATTGAACAAATGGAAATGATAAATCCTACTTTGGGATTAGCTGTTGAAGAAGTTATGACAAAAAAAATCAAAAGACTTGAGAAGCGAGTAACTATTAATGATTTTGAAGCACAATAATGGAAAATGTAATTAATATCAACGCAGATAAGCTGGAAAAATTAGCTGATTTTGCAAACCAAGATGAGAAGCAAATTGAAATCAAAGCTGCTTCATTAAAAGATCACTTCCTAACCTACTCATACGAGTTGTTAGTAGGAGCAATGAAAGGTGATGAACTTTCCAGAAAAGGAGTTCACATCGTTCACGATGATATGCTCGAAGCATTTAAAATGCTCGATGTATTTCTTGCTCACGTCGACGGGCATTTTCATTGGTCAAATAATCAAACTCCACTTGCTGAACTTGAAGAACATGAATCTTTAGAAAACTATTTTGTCTCAGCATTTAAAATTACAGGATCTGACGAAAACAAATCCGTAATTCTTACCGGAGGTAAAACTGTCAGCTATGGTGCAATTGGATTCAGTACGCCTAAAATCAAGCTTGACAATAGTAATTATCTGTATGTAGAAGAATTGAATCATAGGCTAAGAATTGTAATTGAGCAAGTTGAAGCTTATATGAATGGAAAGACAGCTCCGCAGTATGAGCAGACTTCTTTGGAGTTCCCGGAGGATGATAATGAAGATGATTTTGAAAACGCAAAATTATAATGACAATTTATTATAGAGTGATAGAAGTATGGTGCAAATATCCTTTTCAAGATACAATAGATTACAGGTACGTAGAATTCTCTTACACCAAAAAGAAATTTAAATCTATCGATTTGAAAATGGATTCCAATACATCGATTAAAGAAAAAGAAGAATTCTTGAAAGATAGACTTGGTTTAAAAAAAGTTACAGTAATAAAAATTAAATAATGTCAATAAGCATAGATCACATTTAATACATACTGAACATGCAATTGGTCATGTACATTTTACACTGCAAACTAATAAAGTTAAATTTTTGGTCACAGATGCATTAAAAACACACTTTCCTGATTTTACTAAGGAAAATGGAAATATACCTACAACTTTAGCTTTTGCAGCTAAATGGCTAATTGATAAATCTCTTAAATGCATTACTGAAGTGCTTTTTGAAATGAGAGAAGATATGATTAGAAACAAAAAAGTGACTGTGCCGTTATTTTTCACATTAGGTGAAAATAACTCAATAAAAGAACCATCTGTTTTTTACTGGGGAGACAGGCAAAATATCTAAATGATCTGATAGAAGTAGTGGCTAAAAGCGGTTAATAAGCTAACCCCTTCTCCTTCTTAGTGAACTATCTTCTCCGCGGATTGTTGGTATAAGCGTCAACAGCATCTCTCACTTCAACTACATCAGTAGAGATACCAATTACACCTTTCTCTCTAAATTTTTGCGCCATCTGATTTATATCTATTTGTTCGTTGTGGGTTATATCGAAATAATGTAATTCATTATTACCTCCGAAGTATTCAAGAACAATACGATCACCACTACCGATTCAAAAAACAAAAAGAAAACTATCAATGGGATTATCGATGGCGGTGAATCTTCCATTAATGAATTGGTTGCTGTTACAATTATTAAAAATGCTTTAAACGGAGACAATAAATCAATCAATACACTTCTTGAACGTACTGAAGGTAAAGTTGCTCAAAATGTAAATCTTGGAGGTCAGGAAGAATTAAATCCTGTTGCATTCACTATTTTGAAAAAGAAAGATGGATAATGAATTCGGATTACTTGAACATCAGGCAGAATTTATTGAAAGTGATTATATTCATACTGGTATCGTTGGTGGTTTTCGTTCTGGAAAATCAGAAGGAGGAGTTATCAAAACAGCATTAAAGAAATTAGCTTATCCAGGTATTGATGTAGCTTATTATTTACCTACGTACGGACTTGTCAAAGACATTGCATATCCAAAGTTCGAAAAATTTCTTACAAAACTTGGTGTAAAATATTCACTCAACAAAACGGACCACGAGTTCCTGACAGGTTACGGAAAGATTATTATGCGCTCAATGGATAATCCAGATACGATCATCGGTTATGAAGTTGGATATTCGTTGATTGATGAAGCTGACGTTCTTCCACAAAAACACATGGAAGACGTTTTGACAAAAGTTGTCGCTCGTTTATCTATTCCCCTACCCGATGGTAAACCTAATAGTCTTGACTTTGTTTCTACACCGGAAGGTTTTAAATTCCTCTATGATTTCTTTGTTAAGAAACCTCATCCAAATAAAAAACTCATTAAGGCCAGAACCGAAAACAATCCATTCATTTCCGAAAGCTACATTTCGACCATTGAAGCTCTCTACACCCCGGAACAGCTCCTCGCTTATCTGAATGGTGAGTTTGTTAATCTTACTACCGGGAACGTTTATACGAAATACGACAGGATTAAAAACCGAACAAACCGCAAAATTCAGCCTGGTGATGTACTGCATGTTGGAATGGACTTCAATATTACGAAGATGAATGCTGTGATTCATGTTGAAGATTCCGAACATAAATATGCAGTAGATGAAATCTGCAACGCTATCGTAATGGTACTTTTTACCAAAAAGGATTTCGAAACGGTCAGCAGATTTTAGGTGATGGATCTACACCGCCGGTTGATCCATCGCTTTTACTTGATATTCCTTTCGATACTGATTTTCAAAATAAAGTTTCAGGAGGTGTACAAATGGTAGTTGCTGGCGGTTCGCCTACATTTTCCAATGGAGCAGCAATTTTTAATGGTGCACAATCGATTAAGACGGCAACACCGTTAAGTATAGCCACTGATAAGGTAACCATATCTTTTAGAATAAAAAGTACGCAAACCGCCACAGGAATAATCGTTGAGCAGTCAAGCGATAGTTACGTAAATGGTGGTTTTATGGTTGTGAACGGTAGTAATTTCGATATTTTCGACAGCGAAAGTCAACAAAACAACGAAAAATATATAAGCTTAGATTTATCATCTTTTACATACTGTGCTATAACTATTGACAGAAGTATATCCGAATCCATAAAACTCTATGTAAATGGTGTAAAAGTGACATTGGTAGATTATAGTAGTGCGGATTTAAACGGTAATTTTTTAGATGAAATTATATTCATTGGCCAACGTAACGGCAGCACATTACCTTTCGTAGGCGAACTGAAAAACTTTAAGCTCTATAACCGTGTATTATCCCAACAGGAAATTCAAAACTTAATGGTTTGATCTACCAAGCACGATCAATTGTTTCCGACATTGAGTCATACTCATGCTGATCATAAATAGCTCTAAGTGAATTTTTAAATTTCACTTTTAATTGTAAACGCTTTTTAGAATCTGAGGTTTTAGAAATTGAATTTTCAAGATTAGATAAATGAGAAATATCAAGATTATACTTTTTAGCATCCTCTAAATATATTTTTATTTCTGAATCAAGATTAGATTCAGAGTAAGGATTGAAAAAGTTTAGAAAAGATTTTAAAGAGAATTTCATGGGTTTGGTATTTCTTGTAAAAATATAAAAAATTAATATATGATATTAGAATTTTTAAAAGAAGATTACAGTGCTATCACGATGAAATTAATCGTCGTAGGTATTCTTTGGTGCGCTGTACTTCTTGCCATGATAATTGATTTCTATTTTGGAATCAGGAAAGCACGGCAGATCGGAGAAGTAAGAAGTTCTGAAGGTTATAAGAGATCAGTTTCAAAATTTAATCAGTATTTCGGAATGCTTCTTTATGCTTTCATCTTTGATGCAATCGTCCCGATATCCTACTTTTTTGAATTTCCAATTTCAGCAATTCCGGTTGTATCATTACTGGCAACTGTAGCACTTGTTTTCACAGAAGCTAAATCTGTTCATGAAAAAGCCGATGAAAAACAACGTAGAAAAGTTAATGCATCCTTAGTTTCCGTATTAGAATTATTAGAAAAAAAGGATGATATGCTTAAAGATTTATTGTCTAATTACAAAAAAGAACAAGATGAGAATAATAGCTCTGATAATAATGGTAATCCTCTTAATGGGATGCAAGAGTAAGAAAGTTTTAAAAACATCCATTTCAGAAACTGAGAAAACAAAAATTCTTTCTGAAAAAATTGAGAATAATAATATTGAAAAAGAGATCCAAAAACAGGAAACAAAAAAGGCTGAAGTTTCTGAGCAAAAAAAAGAAACAGCAACCGATATTGAAGTTAAAGGCAAGGCTCAAGATGGTAAACCACTTGAAATCTACAACATTGAAAACGGCGATACTTTACAAACTATTAAAGTTTCCGGGAATGCAGATGTTCACGTTCGAGCGAAAGCCTCAAAATCGGATCAGGTAAAAAAAGAAAACACTTCAGAATCATTACTTGATCAATTTAAAGAATTCTCTGATAAACTTGTGAAAGAAAATAATGTTCAGCAACGAGTGCGAGAAGCAAAAGAGAAATCAAAACAATCGGTGACAAGAACCGGAACTTTTTGGAGTTTTGGACTCATAGGAGGATTGGGAGCATTCGCTCTACTACTTATAGTAATATTTATATACTTTAAAAATTACAGAAAAAAATGACAGCTTTAGAATTATCAAAAAAATACAAAACTATGCTCGATAAGCATAGAATCAATACACCACTCAGACTTGCACATTTCTTCACTCAATTAGATCACGAATCGAATCTTATTGCAAAAAGAGAAAGTTTGTACTACACCTCAATAGCAAATGCGAGAAGATCATTTAAAACTCCTTTTCGTGGAAAAACGGATGCGTTTGTAAATTCTTATTTAAAAAACTCTGTTAAGATGGCAAATTATGTTTATGCTAATCGGATGGGCAATGGAAATGAAGCAAGTGGTGATGGATTTAAAAATCGTGGCGGTGGCTTTATGCAACATACAGGAGCGGAAGAAATGAAAATTTTAAAGGCTAGAACCGGAATCGATTTTGTGTCAAATCCTGATTTGCTTAAAGAAGAGCCTAATGCCATGATTGCAGCTATTGATTACTGGAATCGTAGAGGGTTAAGTAACTTGGCAGATGTTGACGACTTAGACGGAATCAGTGACCTTATAAACATTGGAAAACATACTGAAGCTTATGGCGATGCTAACGGCTTTAAAGATCGTGTCCTAAAACTTAAAAAATATAAAGAAATTTTTAAACAATAAAAAAATGAAAACAGTTAAAGCAAAATTCAAGTGTGAAGCAGTTACAAACTTTGAAACTGCAAAAGAAGTTAAATTAAGTGCCGTATATGGTACATCTGAAGAAAACAAAGACTTCTCAAAATATACCCCTTCAGGGCATTTATCAATTAGAATTGATAATGAAACGGAAGCATCAACTTATTTTGAACCCGGAAGTGAATATTATTTAGAATTTTCAAAAGTGGAAATTAAATAATGTGAAGTATATAGAAAAATTCCCACATAAATATGTGGGGATTTTTCTATAATTTATTTAAATGTTTATCTGTCGTATAATAAGCTTTTCTATCTCCTTTGGGAAAATCCACAACAACGACAACTTTGTCTCCAAGTGTTTGTATCTCACTTACTACTCCTTCTCCATAACCACTGTATATAACACTATCACCAACCTTGTAGTTATACAACATCTTACTTTCATATTTGCCAATCCTCCTGAGTATATCATCAGTAATATCACCAGCAGTTTTTGAATTATTTTCAATCGGAACCTTATTACTCTGTTTTCTAATTAGATCTAATAGTTCTTCTAAAATATCACGATCGCTTCTTTGTGGTTTGATATAATCACCTTTTCTTTTTTTCAGAATTTCTTGAACTTTTCCTTCAAAAATGGGAAAAAAATAATCAAAGGATTCTCTTAAAAGATTTTCTTCAATTTTCATATCTCCCATTGAAGAATTGATCGACTGTGCTAGTTTGTAAAAATCATTACTATTAAAATCGGTCATTTGGAATCGTGATAATGGTCCAGTTACATCAGATTTCTTTAAATCGAATAGGATTGAACAAACCTTACTTTTATCTAATCTATTTGATAGAGCACCTGCCTCAAACATAATCCAGGGTTTTTCTGTATTGTCAGGTGTTAGACATATAAGTCCTACAAGACATTCTTGTAATTTTTGATTGATTTCACTTTCCCATCTGGTTCCTTTTTCAATATCTGATGGTGTGTAATATGGTTTTGCTGATTGAAGTATTCTTGGTATGAAATTTTTCAATTCGCTTGCGATTTTCATACTGGTCTCTCCAGACCAACTAATAAATATATTCATGGTTTTGATTTTTCCACGAATATAGAAATATTTTTATATATTTGAAATGCCAGGTTTTTAAACCTAGAATTCTTTAACAACATTCTTACTAGTGGAATGTTGTTTTTTTTGGTATATAAGTTGATATAAAATTTTTACTCAAATATAAATTACATTATTTCGTAGACCTTCCAAACATCAATCCGGAAGGTCTTTTTTATTACGTCATGTTTTGACGCTTTATAATTGTATTTTTGCATTATGGAAAAGTATCAAAATTGGACATTGAATATAAAACACTTAACAGAATTTCTAATGTCTTATGTTTCAGCAATGGAGAAAGGAGACAAGGTTGAAATGGACAGACCGGTACAGGAAATTGAAGCGATTTTTGATCAATTATATAGTACTACTTCGGAGGAAAACAAAAAAGAAGAAATTATAAATCTTATTTTGTTAGGCATTCATGAAAAGACTTTAACACATCATGAGGTTGCCACATACACTAGAGAGTTGGTTATTTACGGCTTCAGATAATTAATTTTCATCTTTTCCATAAATAGAATGAAATAATTCCGCTCTCTTACAGATTAAATGGGTAAAATATGACTTCTGCTGTGTTTTAGGATCTGTAAAAATTTCGCTTTCCATTTTAATATTAAGAATCCAAGTATCCCACTTTTTCATTTTAGCATAAAAAGGACTAAATAAGCATTTTACTTCGAAATGCTGCTTTTTTTCATCGCCCTCAAACTCCACAATAATTGTTTTGTCAGCGGGTTTTACATCTTCCCGAATAATAGCTTTAAGTTTCATTTGGCTCCTATCTTATTTCGGTAAAGTAATTAATCTGGAATTGGCACCTTGATAGATTTTAATTTTCTTCTCGGCCTCCATACGCAGCAAAAAAGCAATGGTTTCTTCAATACTCATGTTTAAAATATGATCGAAATCTCTGAAAAAATTTCCGTTATGTCCACCAGTTCTTTTATATTTTTCCCTGACAATTTCAAGAACTCTCTCCTCCAATTCTTCAATATTTTCCATTTTGCAAATATATGCTTAATGAATTTTTAAATTAATATCGAGAGTTAAATATAAAAAAGCAATGGGTTTATTTTCGGATTTTTTTCAAGCAATTTAAAAAAATATTAAATTTTTTTATCCTACATACATATTTAAATATTTACTTTATCTTTAAAACATTAAACTTTTATACAATGAAACAAAAAATTAGGCGCCTGAAAGATATTCTCTTTCTTTCTTTTCTTTTTTCTCTTACTCTATCAAGCTGTAGGCAAGATGAAATAAATCAAACTGAAGCTGAAAAAAATAGTACTACCTCAAGCTTTGGTATTTTCGAATCAAAAAACAACAAAAATGCTAAAAATGCTTCAACAACATCAGATGCATATGCTTTTAGGTTGTTGTATTTTACATATTATATAGATCATCCTGAAGAAGCTGTAGATTTTAAAGACCTTACACTTCCTTACATTGATTTTAGTTATTCTTCTCAGGTATTTTATGATGAAGACGGCACAAGGAAAACACTTTTTCCAATAATTGTAGACAATCAAGTAAGAAATGTAGTAGTTGCGTCTGTTACTAATGAAAACGATATGGTTTCATGGTACATTCCTGAATACGATAAAGATGTTGAGACTGCTATATTAAGTTTTTCAGACAGAAGAGGGACTAGTGAAAATCCTCATGAAATCGAGGAAGTCATTATAAATGTACCTCCGAAAAAAAACCACTATTTAGCACCATTCGAACCAACAATACCTGGTATGCCACTTCCTCCTATTGGTGGCTGTACAACATATAATAACTGCGGAGGCGGAGGAGGAGGCGGAGGAGGAATCTCAACACCCCCTGTTAGTACATCACAACCACCACCACCACCTAAGACTCCAGTAGATATTAAAAAGTTTCTGAGCTGTCTTAATATTAATCAACCTGCAAACTTAAAAGTTTATGCTCAGACAATGGCAAGTTCACCTCCGGGGCATGCTTTCATATCAATTACTCAAGGTAGTAATGTTATGGTTTTTGGATTTTATCCTCAATCTGGGTTTCCTTCAAATATTAATGGTCCAAGTACTTTTGCGGACGATAGTGGACATGCTTACACTCACTCATGGAATATAGGAACAATCTCACCTACACAATTACAGCTAATAATTGCACAAGCACACCTTTATTCTACATACAATTATGATTTAGGGTTTAGTAATTGTGCCGATTTCGCTCTTAGTGCAATAAGTCTTGCTGGAGTAAATACAAATAATAATGGAATTGACACTCCAGATACTGTTTCCAGTCTCATTGGAGGTTTACCACAGCCAGGAACAGCTCCTACATCTAACAGAACATGTAACTAATGTATCTATGAAAACTTTGAAGACTATTTCTCTTATTTCTTTCCTTTTCATCTGCGGTCTGCAAGAAGTGGGATATCCAATTTTTATCTACTTATTCCTTTTAATGGCCAACTTTTTTTTAAATTTTAATTATGCAGATATGGATTTTTGGATTGGAGGATTATTAGCCTTTTCATTACCAGGAACTTTAATAATTTATTTTTTTCTCAAAAATAAGAGAGATAGATTTCTATTAATATTTTGTTTTATTGCCTTAGTAACAGTTGCATTGTTTTTAACAGGGGCTAATAATTATGCCAATTATGAAAGAATGTCATTTTGGTTTGTAGCTCCATCTACGATTTTTATAATTTCTTCAATTATATTAATTATTAATAATTTCAAGAAAAAACCATTGCAGAAAAAAAATTAATTTTATAAAACTAAAATAAATAAAAATAGGCTTCTCAACAGAAGCCTATTTTTATTTATGGTTTCACTTTCTTTTTCGTGTATTAATTTCTGAAAAAATTTCGCCTAAATCCTATTAATTCTTTTAATATAGTAGTAGTTTTTACGTCTAATATATAGGTGAATGATCATAGAGTTTTTGAAAATCAGAACCCGGACTCCCATTCGGGTTTTTTATACAACTCTTAAAGTTTTTAGATCTTCGTTCTTTCTGCTCTTCCTTCCGGTTGCATATATTCCAGTTGTTTCCGGAGTTTTATGATTAGCCATTCTCTGAGCAGCTCCAGCAATCGGAATAATCGGTACTTGAACCTGTTCCTCAACTTTGTCCAGAAACAAATGTTTAAGGCTATAAAAATCTTCGGTCACAATAATTACATTGCCTTCATCATCTTTAATTTCCTTAGACTTCTTCACATATTTACTCCACCGTCTTGTTATTTGCTTCGGATTGATCGAATTTATTCCTGGACAAAGTTTATTTGAAAATAAAAAATCATCCTCAGTTTTACATAGTTGAAGAATTTCTCTCCAATAATGTACTGCATCAGGAATAATAATTTTTTTCTCCCAGACGTATTGCTTACCTTTTTTTATTAGTACCTGGTATTCCTGATTCTCTAAGTCCACATGCTTTTTTTGAACTCGAAAAAGTTCTGCAGTACGTCCGCCGGAATAAAAGAAGATCTTTCCATATCTGAAAAAATTGTAATGCTTATCCCTCAGGTAATAAAAAACATGCTTTAATTTTTCATCAGTAATAACCTTTCGAATATTTTTCACAATAACCTTTCGTGAAATATCCCGCACAGGATTGTATTCACAACAACCAAATTCAATCAATTCCGAGAATAATCCCATCAAATAAGATCTTGATTTATTATAAACAGAATCGGTCAGGTTTTGTGATTCAAGAATATTTTTAATGTGCCAGGTTCTTACCTCATTGATTAGTAAATTTTCAAATCCTAGTTTATCTTTGATTTTCTTTACATGCTTTACGCACCGATCAACCTCATACGCATGACTTTTAGAATAGCCTGATTTTAATTTTTCTAATGATTCTTCGAGAGCTTCAACAAATGGCATATAAGGATGTAAGATCCCTGCTCTATTTGTCATGTACGATTTTGTTATTGGATTGAATTTCTTTTCATCCAACATCTTTTCCATTTCTTCCTTGAAGATTTTTGCAGTGAGCTTTAGTTCTGGGAGATCGTTTCCGGAAAACTTTTTTCGGTATTGAAAACCTTTAGGATATTTATCTATATATGCCGGATCGTGAAAACGGCATTCGATAAACCAATTTTTTTCAAACTTGGATTTTGTAAAAGTGTGATAATTTTTTGGGGAAATAAAAACTTCGGTTCTTGAACAACCGTTGACTAAATTGATAAGTAATTTTCTCATGATGGTAGATTTAATGTTGACTGTCATGTTGACTTTCAAACATTTTCTACCTTTGTTGAAGCTTTTTAAAAATCTCGGAAACCTAATGTGGGAAAGGCTTCCGAGATAGTGGTCCCACCTGGGCTCGAACCAGGGACCACCTGATTATGAGTCAGGTGCTCTAACCAACTGAGCTATAGGACCTCAAAATTTGGTTAAATTTTGTGTTTGCAAAAATAGTAAAATTTATTTCTCTGCAAAATTTTTTATTTCTTTTCTTGACAAAGTTCTACAAGCACTCCATTGGTTGATTTGGGGTGAAGGAATACAACTAATTTATTATCAGCACCTTCTTTGGGTTCTTCAGAAATAAACTGAAACCCTTCTTTTTTTAATCTTTTTATTTCTTCCAGTATATTTTCAACGCCAAAAGCCAAATGATGAATGCCTTCTCCTTTTTTATCGATAAATTTTGAGATCGGGCTCTCTTCCTTACTTGCCTCCAAAAGTTCAATCTTACTTTCACCAGCCGCATAAAAAGAGGTTACCACACCCTCTCTTTCTACAGTTTCGTTTTTATAAGATTCTTTTCCTAAAAGTTTTGTAAAAAGATCATCAGAAACCCCTAAAGATTTTACAGCAATACCGATATGTTCTAATTTCATAAATTTTAATAATATTTTTTTTAAAACTCAATTACAAATGAGCAATTCAAACAAAAATAGTAAATTTGCAGAACTTATGGAAAGTAACAGACAAAGAAAAGTAGCACAGATTATACAGGAAGATTTCGCAGAACTTTTCCGCAAACAGGCATCCGAAAGTAAGCAGAGTATTCTTGTTTCGGTTTCAGATGTAAAAGTAACTCCAGATCTTGGGATTGCCAAAATATATTTGAGCATTTTCCCACAGGAACATCGCTCTTCAATCATGAAAGAAATTGAAGAAAACAAGGCTCAATACAGAAACTTCATTGGTCAGAAAATGGCAAAACAGGTTCGTATCATACCGCAACTGAGCTTTTATCTCGATACGACTTTAGATGATGTTGAAAGAATCGAAAAAGAACTGAGAGGCGAAGGAGAAAACCCTGTTTTATAAAAAAAATTGAAAAACATTGCATTTTATATCGCATCACGCTACCTTTTATCTAAAAAAGGAAGCACTGCCGTTACATTTATAACATGGCTTGCCGCAGTAGCAATGAGCGTGGCCGTAGCTGCAATGTTCGTTATTATTTCAGTTTTTTCGGGATTGGAAGATTTTAATAAAACCCTGATCTCAAATTTACATGCAGATCTTACCATTAAAAGCACTTCCGGAAAAACTATTAAAGATTTTAATAAGGTAAAAGCAATATTAAAACAAAACAAAGACATTTCACATTTTTCCAGGCTTATTGAGGAGAAAGTATATCTTAATTATAATGGGAAAGGTGACATTGCCTATCTCCGTGGAGTTGACTCCGCTTATATAAAAGTAAATCCGATAAATAAAACGATTTTTTTCGGACGCTATCCTTCTTTTGAATATTCCAATGAAGTGATTATGGAACATTCTCTTTTGAATAGATTAGGCGTTCCCATAGAATCTGACCGTGATTTTGCGACTATCTTTATGCCGAAACCCGGAACGGGAATTATCAACAGGGAGGAAGACATTTATAATAAGAAAGAAATAATCGTTACCGGAATATTTCCCGGAAATGAGCAGCTCAATAATTATATTATTGCTCCGGTAGAACTTACAGAAGAATTATTAAATCTTCCTAAAAACTCAGCTTATCAGGTTGTAATTCAGCTAAAAAATCCTGACAATACAGATAATGTAAAGCAAACACTTCTAAAAAGTTTAGGCAAAAACGTTGAAATTAAAACAAAAGAAGAAGAAAATGCAGCCTTCTGGAAGATGATCAATACAGAGAAGCTTTTCATTTACCTCATTTTTGCACTGGTAATTTTCATTACTACCTTTAATCTTGCTGGAGCCATTATTATTTTACAGCTAGATAAAAAAGAGCAGGCAAAATCTCTTATTTCATTAGGCTTCCCATTGAGCCACTTAAGAATAACCTATTTCTACACCGGTATTCTTATCGTTTTACTTGGGATTGTTTCTGGTTTACTGTTAGGTACGGCATTATGCTTCTTCCAGCAATACACAGAATTATTCAAGGCTGTGGAAGATTTGCCTTTCCCTGTAAAAATTGTTGGGAAAAATTATTTTATCGTTGCAGCAATCGCTTCGGTCTTTGGTATAAGCATTTCCTGGTTTTTTTCGAAAATCAGCAAAGATTACATTACTAAAAATTAATACTTTATATTTTTAATTATTCGTAAATTTGGCGTCCAATTTAGAAAAAATGAGACGAATTTTACATTCATTTTTGCTAACACTGATCACGATCAGTGCTTTAGCTCAAGCTCCGGCTGGTTATTACAGTACCGCAACAGGTACAGGCGCCACACTTAAAACACAGCTAACAAACATTATTACAACAGGACATAATCCTGGTTCTTATTCCGGTTTGTGGACAGCATATCAAAATACCGACAGAGATTATTATTATGAAAATGATGGAACTGTGTTAGATATTTATTCTGAAGATCCAACAACAGCAGACCCTTACAATTTCTCTTATCCTGGAGGACAATGCAGTGGTACAAATGGGCCTGAAGGTTACTGTTATAACAGAGAACACATAGTTCCCCAAAGCTTATTCAACAGCGCACTTCCAATGTATTCGGACGTACACTTCATTCGCGCAACCGATGCAAAAGTTAACGGCGAAAGAGGAAATTTTCCATTTGGAAAAGTAGGAACATCTGTTGATTTTACATCCTTGAACGGATCAAAGAAAGGAACCTCGATCTCTCCTGGATATTCAGGAACAGTTTTCGAACCTATTGATGAATTCAAAGGAGATGTAGCAAGAATGATTTTTTACTTCGTCACAAGATACGAAACCCAACTATCTAGTTTTAATAATGGAAATATGTTAGGAAACTCTCCTTACCCGGGTTTACAAACATGGGAGCTTAACCAGCTTATTGCATGGCACAATTTAGATCCTGTTTCACCGGCAGAGATCGGAAGAAACAATGCATCTTATGCTTATCAGGGAAACAGAAACCCTTATATTGACAACCCCAATTATGTAAATTTAGTTTGGGGAAATCAGACTCCCGACAATCAGCCACCTACAGCTCCAACGAATCTGATTGCAAACAATCCTACGTCAAGCACAGTGGCACTAAGCTGGACTGCTTCTACAGACAACATTGGCGTTACAGGATACGATGTTTATGCTAACGGAGTTTTAAAAACTACCGTTTCAGGAACTTCTACAACAGTTCAGGGATTAAACCCCTCTACTGCTTATAATTTCCATGTCATTGCAAAAGATGCTGCAGGAAATTTATCTCCTCAAAGTAACACAGCTACAGAAACTACACTTGCAGGAACCGGCGGTGGCGGAACTTGTGGAACAGAAGATTTCTCAAACATCCCGGCATCTGCTTCAAGCTATGCAACAAGAACATGGACAAACAATAATATTACCTGGACAGCAACAGATGCCAGAACAGACCAAACATTAAACGGAAAAGCAATAACGCTAAGAAACGGAACATTAAGCAGCAGTACAATTTCAGGCGGAATTTCAAGTTTGACCGTGAAAACACAAGTTAAATTCGGTGATCCTTCAACTGCAAACGTATTGGTAAATGATGTAGTGGTAGGAACAATTGCTTACAACACAATAGCAACTACAACTACAATAAACTTAATTAATATTCCTGGAGATGTTGTCATAAAAATAACCAACACTTCTACGAGCGGAGACAGATTTGCGATCGATGATTTAAGCTGGACTTGTGCAACATCATTATCAACTGTTGAAAATGCTAAAGACAGAGGATTTAGCGTTTATCCGAACCCGGTGAAAAACCACGAATTATTTGTAAAAGGTGAAAACCTGAACAAAGTTTCAAAAGCTGAAATCTATGATCTTTCGGGAAAACTGATTAAAAACATTACAAATCCGTTCAAAAATTCAAACAAAATTAATCTTCACGGGTTGGTAAAAGGAGTTTACATCCTAAAAACAGACAACAATTCTACAAAATTCATTGTAGATTAAGACCATAAATATTTTCAATACTAAAGACCGGTTTTTATCGGTCTTTTTTTTATTTTTGAGGTATGGATTCCAACAGCAAATTAGGCCTTATCGGTAAAAACATCTCCTACTCTTTTTCAAAAAAATATTTTGAAGACAAATTCAATAAAAAAAAACTGACTGACTTTTCATATGAAATTTTTGATCTTCAGGAAATCAATGAGGTTGAAAATGTTTTTTCAGAACCCGATGTTTTAGGCTTTAATGTAACGATTCCTTACAAAGAAAAAATCATTGACTATCTGGATGAACTGAGTGATGAAGCACAAAAAATCGGAGCAGTAAACTGTGTTTTGATCGAAAACGGAAAGAAAACAGGCTACAATACCGACGCTTTTGGTTTTGAAAAAACTTTAATTGCCCACAAAAAGCCGCATCACGAGTCTGCACTGGTTCTAGGCAACGGCGGTGCAGCAAAAGCAGTTCAGTATATTTTAGATAAAAACAATATTCCTTATCAAACCATTTCAAGAAAATCTGAGCTGAATTTTGAAAATTTAGATCAAAAAACGGTTTCAGAAAACAAACTGATTATTCAATGTACCCCGGTAGGAACTTTTCCGAATATTGAAGATTGCTTAAAATTTCCTTTTGAAGCACTTACCAATCAACATCTGGTCATCGATCTGATCTACAATCCGGAATGCAGCAAATTTATTTTAAATTCATCCCGAAACGGAGCAAAAACTGTGAATGGTTATTATATGTTGGAACAACAGGCAGAAAAAGCCTGGGAAATTTGGTCGTTTAAAAAAAAATAACATAAATTAGTAACTTAATTGGCTTATATTAGCTCGTTTAAGAAATTTAACGCCATTATTCATAAAAGATTTGCTATGACAACAGAAAATAATCTTTCTGAAAACGAAGAAAACAAACCTTCAGCAGAACATCAAGAAACAGTAGTAGAAAGCATTGGGAACAATGAAGAAAATCATCACGATGAAGATCATGATGCTCCTCAGCATGACTCTATTGATCATCTTTCGCTTGCAGATGCCCTGAAGGAAATGGAGAAAATCATTAATTCTAATAATGCAGGAGAAAGGTTCCGAGAATTCAATGCATTGAAGGAAAAAGCAAATCATATAATCCACGATGAAGTGGAAGATAAAAAGCATGAATACGTTGATGCAGGAAATGCTCCTGAAAATTTCAGCTACGAACATCCTTCGCAATCAAAACTTTCAGGACTGATTCATATTTTCAGAGAAAAGCATGATAATTTCCAGAAAAATCAGGAAGAAGAGCAGAAAAAAAATCTTGAGCAGCGCCAAAGTATTATTGAAAGACTTAAAAATCTTTACACCAATTCTGAGCCCGGAGTTAATCTTTTCAAATCGATCAGAGAAATCAAGGAAGAATGGTCTAATGCAGGTCAGGTTGCAAAATCTGAATTTAAAATTTTAAATAATAATTATTTCCACCATCTGAATCAGTTTTATCAGATGCTGGATATGAATAAAGAATTTCTGGAGCAGGAATACAGTCACAACTTAGAAAAAAGACAGCACATTATTGCAAGAGCAAAAGAGCTGGAAAATGAGCCGGTTGTACAGAAAGCCTTAAACGAACTTCAATATCTGCACAAACTGTGGAAAGAAGAAGCTGAACCTGTTGCAGAAGAATTCCGTGAAAAAACATGGGAAGAATTTAAAGAAATTTCCAACAAAATTCACGAAAGAAAAACCGAACTTTCGGCAGCAATCGAAACAGAACAGAACGAAAATCTTGAGAAGAAAAACGAAATTATCGCTGAAATCAAGAAACTTTCTGAGCCAAAAGACAATCCGAATCATAATTACTGGCAAAATTCTATCAAAAGAGTTGAGGAACTGCGTACAGAGTTTTTGAAGACCGGAAGTGTTCCGAGAAAATTATCCAACAACAACTGGAATGATTTCAAAACGATCCTAAGAGGATTCAATACCACAAAAAATAATTACTACAAATCTCTGAAAGGTTCTCAACAGCAGAATCTTGAAGAGAAAATGAAGCTGATTCAGACTGCAAAAGACAATATGCATTCTGAAGACTGGGATATTGCCGTTGCTCTATTCAAAAAACTTCAGGAAGACTGGAAAAAAATCGGTCATGTTCCGAAAAGTATGACGAATAAAATCTGGGACGAATTCCGTGATGCGTGCAATACTTTCTTCAACAATTACAGAGAGAAAAGCAGTGCTTCTACCGACAACTGGAAAGAAAACTACAAGCTTAAAAAGGATATTCTTGAAGAATTAAAAGCCATCACAGATGAAGATGGAAGCATCGAAAAAATTGAAGCATTAAAAACTTCATGGAACAACATCGGAAAAGTTCCGAGAGATAAAATGACGATCAACTCTGAGTTTAACCGAACTTTAAGAGAAAAACTAAAGCTTAACAAAATCAACGAGCTTGAGCTGAAAGAAGAAGGCTTATCTGAAAACCAGCTGACCGATAAGGCAAGAAAGATCAAGAGCCAGATTTCAGATCTTGAAGCAGAAATTGTGAAGCTTGAAAACAATCTTTCATTCTTTAAAAATCCTTCAAGAGAAAATCCTCTTCTTATGGAAACTTATAATACGATTGATGACAAAAGAGCTCACCTTGAGACTTTAAAACAAAATCTTCACAGTATTATTTCAGGAGATTAAATAACAATTAAAGTAAATATAGAGCGAAGCAAAGAAATTTGTATTCGCTTTTTTTATCTTATGCAGGACGAATTTTATATCAGAAGATGTATTGAGCTCGCTCAGAAAGCCATCGGAAATACCTACCCAAATCCGCTTGTAGGAAGTGTGATTGTTCATAACGGAAAAATCATCGGTGAAGGTTACCATCAAAAAGCTGGTGAAAACCACGCTGAAATAAACGCCATTAATTCTGTGGAAGATAAAAGCCTGATTCCTGAATCTACTATTTATGTTTCTCTGGAACCTTGTGCTCATTACGGAAAAACTCCTCCTTGCGCTTTGAAAATTGTACAATTAGGGTTTAAAAAAGTCGTTATCGGCGCAATGGATTCTCATGATAAAGTAAACGGAAAAGGAAAAAAAATCATTCAGGATGCACGAATTGAAGTGGTTTCAGGAGTTTTAGAAGAAGAATGCATTGATTTAAATAAAAGATTTTTCACCTATCACGAAAAGAAGAGACCTTTTATTATTTTAAAATGGGCAGAATCCGGCGACCGTTTTGTCGATAAAAATTTTAAGCCTACACAGATCAGCAATTCATTAACCAAGCAATTCGTTCATCAGTTAAGAAGTAATGAACATTCGATTTTGATCGGAACGATGACTGCCTTGAGAGATAACCCGAGTCTTACTACCAGAGAAATTTTCGGCAGAAATCCTATCCGGATTTTAATTGACATGGATTTGAAAGTTCCAAATGATTTTAATATTTACAACAACGAAGCTGATACTTTGGTCTTCAACTCGGTAAAAGAAGGCGAAGAAGGAAATATTAAGTTCATTAAAGCTTCAAGAGAAAATTTTCTTGAAAATATGTTGAAAAAGCTGTATGAATTTCAGATTCAATCCATTATTGTGGAAGGCGGAAGTTTTGTACTTCAACAGTTTATTGACGCTGATCTTTGGGATGAAACCATTATTATTAAAAATAAAAATCTGATTCTCGAAAACGGAACAAAAGCTCCGAATTTTGAAAATAAACCTGTTGGAATAAAAGATTTCAGAGATAATATCATTGAATTTTATAAAAATTCAAAATAAGAAGCCGATAAAAATGCTGTACGAATACCGAACGATTGAAAAACCTGTAGAAAATACCTTACTCAAAGAAAAAGGAAGCAAATTTATTGGTTTCGCATTTCCTGTAAACAATGAAACTGAGCTTAAAAATGCTTTAGAAAAAATCAGAGCAGAGCATCCGAAGGCAACGCACCATTGTTATGCTTTCAGAATGGGTTTAAATGGAGAAAATTATCGTGCAAATGACGACGGAGAACCTTCAGGAAGTGCAGGTTTACCGATTTATAATCAGCTTTTGGCTCATGAGCTTACGAATGTCTTGGTTATCAGTGTTCGTTATTATGGCGGAACAAAATTGGGCGTTTCCGGTTTGGTAAAAGCTTATAAAGAATCTGCAAAAATCACTTTAGAGGAAGCCAATATTATTACAAAAGAGCTGGAAACTGAGATTGAAGTTCAGTTTCAGTTCAACCAACAGAATTTAATTTTCACTTTGCTGTCAAAGTTTGATGCTAAAGTTCTGAATTTTGATTCTCAACAAACCGCAGTAATTTTAGCGAGGGTAAAAAACAGACAAAAAGATGATCTTATAGAATCTTTGGGTAAGATTCAGCATGTCGTTTGCGAAATAAAAGAGTTATAAATTTTTACAATTCGGTTATTTTCTTATTTGCTGAATTGTACAGTATTACTTTTACATGATCTTTCCCATATCTTTTTTTAATCTCTTCCCCTATCTTTAAATAAACTTCCATTTCGGGAATTGGAGCAGAATTCAATTCTTTCATCGCCCAATTATGAAGATTAACAGATGGTTTATGATTATAAATAGTTATGCTTCCAAATTCTGGCTTTACAAGGTCTTTCCGCAGAAAATATATATACATTTGCTCGCCTTTTCCTGAATACAGATTAAATGACAAATATTGATACCATCTGCCAAAAAAACTGAAAATCGGCATTACAAACCAAAGTATTAACCAGTAAAAATTATGGATGAGTATATTTTTAGTATCAGTGATTTGTATAGGTTTGTTGTAAAGTATTATTAAAACAAAGATCAAAGCAAAGTTCCAGAACCAGATTACAGAATTAAAGTTCAATCCGAACGGTCCTAAAATAATCAGAACAGCTAAGTGAATCGCTATCAAATAAAAACTGATTTTCTTTTTATTCTTTGAAAAGAGAAGTAATCCTGCAAATAAAACTTCAAAAAACGGAATGATAAGGCCGATGAAAAAAAGCTTATACTTTAAAACAGTATCAAGTGAAATTCCTAATAAATCAATTAAAATTGTATTCACCCACACATCGTTAAGGAAAACTCTGTTCATCTTATGAAGCCCACTGAACAAATACATTGAAACTAAAAACAGATGAATAAGAATAATGATATTTTTCGGTTTCCTGTAATTAATAAGTATCACTCCAAAAATACACAAGTACATATATTCCCAGGGTTGCCATCGTACGACATCTAATAAACAACTTAAAACTTCGCTGAATAAGAATAAAAGTATGATTAATCGTTTTTCTTGTTTAAAAAAAATTAGCGACAAAAAAACAAGTGATGAGCAGAATAATACAGAATGTACAAAACCAGGAATATTCTCTAAGAAATCAAAAGTCGGAATCACGGGATATAATCGATCTGCAGTCCATTTATTATAAGTCCACAACTTCATAATCGTCCAAAAAAATGCAGTAACCTTCAACAACAAGTTAACCTGATCAATTTCCGATTTTATTTCCCATTTGTTATATTTCATATTTAAAATGATTCAATCAAAAATATTAAATTCAAATAAATCTGTTTTAAATATATAAAAAAAGCATCTCAGAAAAATTATCTGAGATGCAATATATTTCTTTTGATTTTAAAGATAAAACCTAATCTCTTCTACCTCCCATCAACAAAGATGCGAAATAAAGTAATTGAGCCAGTGAACCAAGTGCCGCAACCAGATAAGTTCTTGCTGCCCATTTTAAACTATCCTGAACACCGACATATTCTTCAGAAGTAACTGTTCCCGTATCTTTCAGCCATTTCATCGCGCGGTTACTTGCATCATATTCTACAGGAAGGGTTATGAATGCAAAAAGAGTTGTTAAAGCAAACATAATCACTCCGATTAAAAGGATCAGTTTATTTCCACTCATTGCCATCACAACAATACCTCCCATCAGAACAAACTGCATGAGATTTGAACTGATACTTACTACCGGAACCAGTTTTGATCTCAACTGCAACATTGAATATCCTACCGCATGCTGAACTGCGTGACCACACTCGTGCGCCGCAACGGCCGCAGCAGCTGCATTTCGCTGCATATAAACTCCCTCGGAAAGATTTACCGTTTTGTCTGCAGGATTATAATGGTCAGTTAGCTGTCCCGGAACAGAAATCACCTGTACATCATGAATATTATTGTCTCTCAGCATTTTTTCTGCCACTTCTTTCCCTGACATTCCGTTTCTGAGATGAACATTAGAGTAGTATTCGAATTTAGATTTTAATCTTGAGGAAACCCACCAGCTTATAAGCATCGATATTCCTATAATAAGATAATAAACCGTCATTTTATTTTAAGATTTTATTATATAACAATATATTATGTGAGTAAAAATTGTGCCAAAGTTTACGCTTTATTAATTATATTTGTGATTCTATTTTATCCAGAAAACTATGTCTAGAGTTTCCATTTTTGAAGTAAAAACCCCTAAAGATTTAAAGCAGTTTGTAAAGTTCCCGATGGAGCTCTATAAAAACAATCCTTACTACGTTCCATCTTTTATCAAAGACGAAATCAATGTTTGGAATCCTAAAGAAAATCCTGCATTAAATTATTCAGAAGCCAAGCAGTTTTTAGCTAAAAAAGATGGTAAAATAGTTGGTAGAATTGCAGCAATCATTAATCGCAAGGAAGAGAAAGAATTAGGAATAAGAAAAGTACGATTTGGCTGGATCGATTTTATAGATGACAAAGAAGTTTCTGAAGCACTAATCAGCACGGTTAGTGATTTCGCAAGACAACATCAAATTGATAATATCGAAGGACCAATGGGTTTTACCAATTTAGACAAAGCAGGAATGTTAACTTTCGGTTTTGATAAAATTGCTACAATGATTGGCATTTACAATCATCCGTACTATCCGCAGCATCTTGAAAATTTAGGATTGGTAAAAGAGAAAGAATGGGTAGAATTTGAAATGAATTTCCCTAAGGTTTTGCCTCCAAGAGTAGAAAAATTTAGCAAACTGATTGCCGAAAAATACAAATTAAGAGTTTTAAAATTCAACAACAAAGAAGAGATTCTACCTTACGTGGAGCCGATGTTTAAGCTGCTTGACGAAACTTATAAAACACTTTCCACCTACACTCCGATTTCGAAAGAGCAGATTCAGACCTATCGAGATAAGTTTTTCCCGTTGATTGCTAAAAACTACGTAATCTGTGTGGTGGATGAAAATGATGAACTCATTTCTTTTGCCATCACCATGCCCTCTTATTCTAAAGCCTTACAGAAATCCAAAGGTAAGCTTTTGCCTTTCGGATGGTGGCATTTCATGCAGGCTGAAAGAAAAAATGACCGTGCCAATTTTTATTTAATCGGAATTCATCCGGAATATCAGAGACGAGGCGTGACTGCGATAATTTTTAAAGAAATCTACGAACGTTTTACCAGCATGGGAATTGAGTTTGCCGAAACCAATCCGGAGCTTGAGGAAAACAAAAGCGTACAGGTACTTTGGCAAGATTATAATCCGGTAAATCATAAAAGAAGGAGAACGTATTCTTTAAAATTCTAATATGAAACTACATCTCATCATTTTTGCATTTCTAATTGCAGGTTTTGTAGCTTACAACCTATTTTTCGCTGTTGCTGATGATCGAATGAATACTTTGATCAACATTGTCTATGCGAGCATACTTTTCGGTTATATTTCCTTTATGGCGTTTACATTGCTAAAAAAAATGAAAAAATAACGCTATTTTTACTAATTCTAAATTACCCGTTTTTCCTATTTTAAAGCGACTTTTAAGTTGATTAATTTCATGCTTTATTGTTTATTGTCTAAATTTGCAACTTGAGATAATAATGTAAAAATGAATTTACCTGAAAGTTATATTCCAATCCTCATCCAGGCGGGCGTTGCAGTAGGTTTTGTTGCTATTTCTTTGCTTGGAGCACATTTTTTAGGTCCGAAACAGAAAAAAGGAAATTCTGTGAAAAACCAAAGCTGGGAATGTGGTGTTGCTGTTGAAGGAAACGCCAGAACGCCATTCTCGATCAAGTATTTCTTAACTGCGGTACTTTTTGTACTATTCGATATCGAAATCGTATTTTTTTATCCGTACGCTGTAAACTTCAGAGAATTTGGTCTTGAAGGATTCTTTGCGGTACTTACTTTTGTTGCCATTTTCTTCCTTGCATTTTTCTATGTCTGGAAACGTGGCGCATTAGACTGGGATAAATAAATTCAATTATAATTTTAAATAAGAAATTTAGATTAATACAATTAAATTAAAGTTAACATTAACAGTGATTTAGAATCTAAATTAAAATCTTAAAATCAAAAAAATGTCAGATCAAAAACCAATAATAAGAACAGATGCACCGGCTCCGGAAGGATTTGAAGGAGAAGGATTTTTCGCAACGAAATTGAGCAGTGTAATCGGGATGGCAAGAAAATTTTCACTTTGGCCTCTACCATTTGCTACTTCTTGTTGCGGTATCGAGTTCATGGCTACCCTAAACCCAACCTATGATGCATCAAGATTTGGTATGGAAAGAAACTCTTTCTCACCAAGACAGGCCGATATGTTGATGGTTTGCGGAACTATTTCTAAAAAATTAGGCCCTGTTTTAAAAGAAGTTTACACCCAGATGGCAGAACCAAAATGGGTTGTTGCTGTTGGAGCTTGTGCTTCGAGCGGTGGTATTTTTGATACATACTCGGTTTTACAGGGAATTGATAAAATTATTCCGGTAGACGTTTACGTTCCGGGATGTCCTCCAAGACCGGAACAGATCATTGAAGGTGTAATGCAGGTTCAGGCTTTGGCAGAAAGCGAAAGCATCAGAAGAAGAGATATGCCGGAATATCAGAAACTTTTAGATTCTTACAACATTAGCAATTAATAGGACGGAAATGACAAACGAATTTGTATTAGAAGCAATCACAAGAGAATTTCCGGAATCTGTAATTTCAAGCTCAGAACCTTATGGAATGCTGACTGTTGAAATTAAAAAAGATGACATCAAAAAGGTAATTCATTACCTGAAAGATTCATCATTGGAAATTAATTTCCTTACTGATGTTTGTGGAATCCATTACCCAGAATTTCCGGAGAAAGAAATCGGCGTTGTTTATCACTTGCATAATATGATGACGAATTTCAGAATCCGTTTGAAAATATTCATGTCGAGAGAAAATATTGAAGTAGATTCTTTGACTGAATTGTATGCAGGAGCCAACTGGATGGAAAGAGAAACTTTTGATTTCTACGGAATTAAATTTAAAGGTCATCCTGATTTAAGACCCATCCTGAATATGGAAGATCTAGGTTATCATCCGATGTTGAAAGAATATCGTTTGGAAGACGGAACCAGAACCGATAAGAACGACAGTATGTTCGGAAGATAGGACAAATTTGAAATTGATTATTTGAAATTTGAAATCATTCAAATCTCAAATTTCGAATCTCAAACCTCAAATGAATTTATTATGAAAGACAACTCATTATCTAATATACTTAACCAATACGACAGTAAAGAACAGATTGACGGGCAGTTGTACACCCTGAATCTGGGACCTACTCACCCTGCTACCCACGGAATTTTCCAGAACGTTCTTACCATGGACGGAGAGAGAATTCTTCATGCAGAACAAACGGTTGGTTATATCCACAGAGCTTTTGAAAAAATTTCCGAGAGAAGAAATTTCGCTCAGATTACAACACTTACTGACCGTATGAACTATTGTTCAGCTCCGATTAACAACATCGGATGGCATATGACGGTAGAAAAGCTGATCGGCGTAAAAGTTCCGAAGCGTGTTGATTACATGCGTGTTATTTTGATGGAATTGGCAAGAATCGGAGACCATTTGATCTGTAACGGGGTAACCGGAATGGATTCAGGAGCAATTACGGGTCTTACTTATATGTTCATCGAAAGAGAGCGTATTTATGATATGTATGAGCAGATTTGTGGAGCTAGAATGACAACAAATATGGGAAGAATCGGAGGTTTCGAAAGAGATTTCACACCGAAATTCCATGAATTATTAAAGGATTTTCTTAAAACTTTCCCGCCAAGATTCCAGGAATTCTGTAATCTATTGGAGAGAAACAGAATATTTATGGACAGAACCATCGGAGCAGGAGCAATTTCAGCAGAAAGAGCTTTAAGCTACGGGTTTACAGGTCCGAATTTACGTGCAGCAGGTGTAGATTATGATGTGAGAGTTGCAGAACCTTATTCTTCTTACGAAGATTTCGATTTCATTATTCCGGTAGGAACTGCAGGAGATACATACGACCGTTTCATGGTTCGTCAGCAGGAAATCTGGGAATCACTTAAAATTATCAATCAAGCATACGACAATCTTCCAGAAGGACCGTTCCACGCGGATGTTCCTGACTTCTATCTTCCTGAAAAAGCAGATGTTTATCAGAAAATGGAAGCATTGATTTACCATTTCAAAATCGTAATGGGAGAAACAGATGTACCTAAAGGTGAAGTTTACCACGCAGTAGAAGGAGGAAACGGAGAATTAGGTTTCTACCTGGTGAGTGACGGTGGAAGAAGCCCTTACAGACTGCACTTCAGAAGACCATGTTTTATCTACTACCAGGCTTATCCTGAGATGATTACAGGCTCTGTAATTTCAGATGCGATCGTTACGATGTGTAGCATGAATATTATTGCGGGAGAATTAGACGCATAAGCAAGTAAAAGGTAAAAAGAAACAAGTATAAAGTAAATTGTATTTTGAAAATTTCAAAACACAAATTTCAAATCAGATAAAAATGAGCGAAACAATAGCTTTTAAACCGGAAAGTTTAGCACAGGTACACAAAATCATGGCTAGATATCCTGAAGGAAGACAAAAATCTGCTCTTCTTCCTGTTCTGCATATTGCACAGAAAGAATTCGGAGGTTGGTTAGACGTTCCAGTGATGGATTATGTTGCGGAATTATTAAGTATTAAGCCAATTGAAGTATATGAAGTGGCAACTTTCTATACTATGTTCAATATGAAGCCGGTTGGTAAATATGTTTTGGAAGTTTGCAGAACTGGACCTTGCATGGTTTGCGGAAGCGAAAAAATCCTTGACCACATCAGAACCAAACTGAACATTAAAGACGGACAAACTACGGAAGACGGAATGTTTACACTAAAGCCTGCTGAATGTCTTGGTGCTTGTGGATATGCTCCGATGATGCAGTTAGGAAAATTCTTTCATGAAAATTTAACGATAGAAAAAGTTGATGAAATCCTTGATCTTTGCAGAGAAGGACAGGTTGATTTGGGCTAATAAAGATTTAAAATCTGGATTTTAAATTAATTTAAATTTTAACAATTAAATGCAAGAAGCCAAAAGCCAATTGCAATAAGCATACTAAAATGAGTAAAAAACTTTTACTTAAAGACGCACACGTAGAAGGAATACGCTACTTTGAAACTTACCGCAAACAAGGAGGTTACGGAGCAGCTGAAAAAGCTTTGAAAATGACGCCGGACGAAATTTTGGAAGAAGTAAAAACTTCCGGTCTTCGTGGTCGTGGTGGCGCAGGTTTCCCTACAGGAATGAAATGGAGTTTCTTGGCAAAACCGGAAGGCGTACCAAGACACTTGGTGGTAAATGCCGATGAATCTGAACCGGGAACTTTCAAAGACAGATATTTGATGGAGTTTCTTCCTCATTTATTGATCGAAGGAATGCTTATTTCATCTTACTGTTTAGGTTCAAACGTTTCTTATATCTACATCCGTGGAGAATATTCTTGGATTCCTGATATTTTGGAAGAAGCAATTGAAGAAGCTAAAGCAGCCGGATTTTTAGGTAAAAATATTTTAGGAACTGGTTTCGATTGCGAAATTTACGTTCAAAGAGGTGGTGGAGCCTATATTTGTGGTGAAGAAACTGCATTGCTTGAATCTCTTGAAGGTAAAAGAGGAAATCCGAGATTAAAACCGCCATTCCCGGCTGTAAAAGGACTTTGGGAAAGGCCAACCGTTGTAAATAATGTTGAATCTATTGCAGCAATTGTTCCAATCATTGATATTACAGGAGCTGAATACGCTAAAATCGGAGTTGGGAGATCTACAGGTACAAAACTAATTTCTGCTTGTGGAAACATCAACAAACCGGGAGTTTATGAAATCGACATGACAATCACTGTTGAAGAATTCATTTACTCTGAAGAATATTGTGGTGGTATTCCAAACGGGAAAAAGCTGAAAGCTTGTATTCCGGGTGGTAGCTCAGTTCCGATCGTTCCCGCTAATTTATTATTGAAAACCGTAAACGGAGAACCAAGATATATGAATTATGAATCATTAGCTGACGGTGGATTTGCTACCGGAACAATGATGGGTTCAGGAGGTTTTATCGTTTTAGATGAAGACCAATGTGTCGTAGAACATACCATGACTTTAGCAAGATTTTATAATCACGAAAGTTGCGGACAATGTACTCCTTGCCGTGAAGGAACAGGGTGGATGTACAAGATTTTAAAGAAAATCGAGAAGGGAGAAGGAAAAATGGAAGATATCGATCTACTTTGGGACATCCAGAGAAAAATCGAAGGAAATACGATTTGTCCCTTGGGCGATGCAGCGGCTTGGCCTGTTGCAGCGGCTATTCGTCACTTCAGAGACGAATTTGAATGGCATATTAAAAACCCAGAGTTATCTCAGACACAGAACTATGGATTGGCAAATTATGCAGATCCAATTCCTGCACCGACTGTATAATGTAGTAGGATTAAGAAGACAGATTTAAGTTGAAAAATAAGTTTTTATTACTGTTTTTATTAACGGTAACAATGAGTGTAAAAGCTCAGGTTGACCCTTTCAAAAAAGGTTCGGTGATGGTGTTCTGGGGTTGGAATAATGCAAGATATTCAAACTCTGATATTCACTTTAAGGGTGATGGATATGATTTCCAGTTGGATAATGTTGTTGCACATGACAGACAGACAAAATTCGAATGGGGAACATATTTCAATCCGGGAAGTATTACCATTCCACAGGTAAATTATAGAATTACCTATTTCCCGAAAGATAATTTCGGAATTACTTTAGGAATGGATCACATGAAATATGTGATGGATCAGGATCAGGTTGTAGATTTCAAAGGATACATTAATGATCCGAAATATGCAGGAATGGTCAATAATGGTAAAGTAGATCTTAACAGTGGCGAATTTTTAACATTTGAACACACTGATGGTCTTAATTATATTAACATTGGAGCTCAGAAATATCATAATGTTTACAACAAGAAAAACATTGATGTTTTCCTGAGTTACGGAGCAGGATTGGGAGCTTTATTGCCAAAATCCAATGTTCAACTGATGGGAAATGAAAGAAGCGACAGATTCCATCTTGCAGGTTTTGGTCTGGATGCAAGAGCTGCAATAAGTGTGGTTGCCTTAAGACATATTGTACTTCAGGCGGAAGGAAAATTGGGATACATTAATATGCCCGACATCAAAACGACACTGAACAACAAACCAGACAAAGCTTCACAGGATTTTGTGTATGCACAGTTCAATTTCGGGATTGGATATACATTTAATACAAAAAAGTATAATTAAAATAGAGCTTAAAAGCTTTTAACAGCATAAGCGAAAAGCATAGAATATGAGCGAAGAGGTTAAAAAATTCAAAATAACTATAGACGGACAGACTACTGAAGTTTTGCCTGGAACTTCTATTTTGGAAGCTGCTAGACAAATCGGTGGAAAATCTGTTCCTCCTGCAATGTGTTACTACAGCAAGCTGGAAACCAGCGGTGGAAGATGCAGAACATGCTTAGTGGAAGTTTCTAAAGGATCAGAAGCAGATCCCCGTCCTATGCCGAAATTGGTAGCGAGCTGCAGAACCAATGTAATGGATGGGATGGAAGTGAAAAACCTTTCTTCTGAAAAAGCTCAGGAAGGCAGAAAGGCGGTTACCGAATTTTTATTGGTAAACCACCCTTTAGATTGCCCGGTTTGTGATCAAGCTGGAGAATGTCATCTTCAGGATTTAGGTTACGAGCATGGAAATCTTGAAACCAGAACTGAATTCGAAAGAAATACCTATGATGCAGACGATTTAGGTCCGAACATCAAATTAAATATGAACCGTTGTATTCTTTGTGCAAGATGTGTATTGGCTGCAAACCAATTGACAGGCGAAAGAGAACACGGAATTTTGTTCAGAGGAGATCACGCTGAAATTTCCACTTATTTAAACAAAGCTTTAGACAATGACTTCATCGGAAACGTAATCGACGTTTGTCCTGTAGGAGCATTAACTGACAGAACAGCACGTTTTGCAAGCAGAGTTTGGTTTACGAAACCAATGAATGCTACTTGTAAGTGTGATAAATGTTCAGGGAAAGCTACGGTTTACATGAAGGGAGACGAAATCGTAAGAGTAACTGCAAGAAAAGATCAGTGGGGAGAAGTTGAAGAATTTATTTGTGATACTTGCCGTTTCGAAAGAAAGAACTTAAGCGACTGGAACATTGAAGGACCAAGACATATCGACAGACATTCGGTAATTTCTTTGAATCATTATGAAAAGCCAAAAGACGAGCTAAGAGTTTTAGACAATCCGATGGCTAAAGAAATCAGCGAAAAAGACGAAAAATAAAAGAGTTGGATGCTTGAAGCTGGATGATAGAAGTTTTTAATTATCATAAATCACGACCCACGTTCAATTTCAACCTTTGAAGCTTTAAATAGATAAGAATTTGATAATGAGATGAAGAGTTAGTGCAGAGAATTGCTAAACTTCCAGCACCCAGCTCCCATCTTCAAACATTTAAATAATAAAATGGATTTAATTACATTTAAATTAATACTTGTACTTGCGCTTTTTCTGTTATCGTTAACGATAGCGGCCTACTCTACCTGGGCTGAAAGAAAAGTGGCTGCAATCATGCAGGATAGAATCGGGCCAAACAGATCAGGACCTTTCGGTTTATTACAGCCTCTTGCAGATGGTGGTAAATTTTTCTTTAAGGAAGATTTTACACCGGCTAATGCAGAAAAGTTTCTTTTCGTATTGGGACCTGCATTGGTGATGTTTATTTCATTGATTACCGGAGCGGTTATTCCTTGGGGAAAAACGTTGAACTTTGGTGGAATTTCTTATGATCTACAGGTTGCCAATATCGACGTTGGTGTACTTTTCATCATCGGAATGGCATCAATCGGAGTGTACGGAATCATGATCGGAGGCTGGGCTTCCAACAACAAGTATTCATTATTAGGTGCAATCAGAGCTTCTTCGCAGATGATTTCTTACGAATTGGCGATGGGTCTTGCACTTCTTTCTATCATCATGATGACAGGAAGTTTAGATTTAAAAGTAATTACCGAAAATCAAACAGAAGGAAAACTTTGGGGAATTATCCCAATCGGTTCCGGTATGAATTGGAATATTTTCTACCAACCATTGGCATTCTTAATTTTCTTCGTTGCTGCTTTGGCAGAAACCAACCGTCATCCTTTCGATTTACCGGAGTGTGAATCTGAATTGGTAACCGGTTATTCTACAGAATATTCATCAATGAAATTAGGTTTATACATGTTCGGAGAATATGTGAATATGTTTATTTCTAATGCTTTCATGGTGGTACTTTTCTTCGGAGGTTACAACTATCCGGGAATTGAATGGGTAACTCAGAACTGGGGAGAAAATACTGCAGGTATTTTGAGTATCGTAGCATTTTTAACGAAAACGGTAATCGGAATTTTGATCTTTATGTGGATCAGATGGACGTTACCAAGATTCAGATACGACCAGTTGATGCACTTAGGATGGAAAACATTAATTCCTATGGCATTGGTTAACCTGATGATTACAGGAGCTGTGATTTTAGCATTCGGTAATTAATTTGAGAACGAAATAATTTGAGAATTTGAAAATGGAATTTTCCATTTCAGATTTCAAACAAGATATAAATTTGAAAATGAGCTGATGTGAAAGCAGCGTTGGGATAAACTTCCATCATCAAGCTTCCATCTTCCAACATTTAATAATAATAGAAAATGAAACTTACAAACAGATCCAAAGTTGTTTCAAATAAAGAGATGACCCTTGCGGAGAAAATCTACCTTCCGGCGATTTTCAAAGGGATGGGGATTACTTTTAAGCATGCGGTAAGAACGGTTGTAAAACGTGCTCCGAATGTTTATTCTTATCCTGAAGTACAAAAACCAAGAGCCGATATCTGGAGAGGTCAGCACGTTTTGAAAAGAGACGAAGAAGGCAGAGAAAGATGTACCGCTTGCGGATTGTGTGCCGTAGCTTGTCCAGCTGAAGCCATCACCATGACGGCTGCAGAAAGAACTAAGGAAGAGAAAAACCTTTACAGAGAAGAAAAATATGCATCAGTATATGAAATTAATATGTTGAGATGTATTTTCTGCGGTATGTGCGAAGAGGCTTGTCCAAAATCTGCAATTTATCTTACAGACAGATTGGTAGACGTAGAAACCAACAGAGGTTCTTTCGTTTATGGAAAAGATAAATTGGTTGAAAAAATAAATGAAAGGATTGATATCACCGAAAGACAATCCGAGAAACAAAAAAATGCGGTAAAATAATGGATCAGTTTTTATTTTTCTTGGTGGCGTTTTTAGCAGTGGCAAGTGCAGTGTACTTTGTATTTGCAAAAAATCCTTTATATGCTATTTTGTCATTAATTGTTACAATGTTTTCGATTGCGGGAATGTATATTCTTCTGAATGCACAATTCCTTGCCATTATCCAGATTATTGTTTACGCAGGTGCTATCATGGTACTTTTCCTTTATATCTTAATGATGCTTAACCTTAATAAGGAAGACGAAAGTAAGAAGAACAATACTTTAAAGTTTGTTGGAGTTTTTACAGCAGGTCTTCTTTTAATTGGTGTTTTAGGCGTTTTCAGAGGAGTACAGGAAAATCATGTGGTAGTTGAAAACGTAGATAAAGGTGTAGGTCTTACAAAAAATCTGGGAAGACTTTTATTTAATGAATATGTTTTGCCGTTTGAGCTTGCTTCCATCCTGATTTTGGCAGGTATTGTAGGTGCGGTACTAATCGGTAAAAAAGATTTATAAAATTATGGGAGAAGTAAATACATTTATGCAAAGCATCCCTCTGGAATATTTCATTACTCTTTGTTCAGTTTTGTTCTGTCTTGGAGTTTTGGGAGTATTGCTCAGAAAAAATGCGATTGTAATTTTAGGTTGTGTAGAGCTTATGCTTAATTCTGTAAACCTTTTATTGGCTGCATTTGCGGCATACAACGGGAACAGCGACGGACAGCTTTTGGTATTCTTCATCATGGTAGTTGCAGCAGCCGAAGTAGCGGTTGGTTTGGCAATTATTGCGATGTTATATAGAAACACCCGTTCTGTAGATGTAGGTATATTTAATAAATTAAAAGGATAAGAATGGAGAATTTAATATATGTAATAGTACTTTTACCACTTATAGGCTTTCTTATCAACGGACTTTTCGGGAAAAATCTTCCTAAGATTGTAGTCGGAAGTTTGGCAACAGCTGCAGTTTTTGCGTCTTTTTGTATTGCGGTAAGCTTATTTTTAAAATTTGATTCAGAAAGTCCGGCGGTTGTCGTGAAAGCTTTCGAATGGTTCAGAGTAAACGGAGTTCAGATCAACTTCGGTTTCCAGATTGATCAGCTGTCATTAATGATGGTGATGATTATCACAGGAATCGGATCTTTAATTCACTTATACTCTATAGGATACATGAGCCACGACAAAGGTTTCTATAAGTTTTTTACTTATTTAAATCTTTTCATCTTCTCGATGTTACTTTTGGTAATGGGAAGCAACTATATGATCTTATTCATCGGTTGGGAAGGTGTAGGTCTTTGTTCTTATCTATTGATCGGATTCTGGTACACCAACGAAGAATATGGGAAAGCTGCAAGAAAAGCTTTCATCATGAATAGAATCGGTGACCTTGGTTTATTGATCGGTATTTTCATGATTGCGTCTCAGACCAACTCTGTAGACTATATTTCAGTAGCACAAAATGCTGCAAAATTTGAATTAGACGGAAACATCATCATTTTTATCACAGCAAGTTTATTTATCGGTGCTGTTGGTAAATCTGCTCAGGTTCCATTATATACTTGGTTACCGGATGCGATGGCAGGTCCAACTCCTGTTTCAGCATTGATTCACGCAGCAACGATGGTTACTGCAGGTATTTATTTGGTGGTAAGATCAAACTTCTTATTCACTTTAGCTCCAACTGTTCAGGGCGGAATTTTATTAATCGGATTCTTAACCGCTGCTTTGGCTGGTTTTTACGCACTGCGTCAGAACGATATCAAAAAAGTATTGGCATATTCTACAGTTTCACAGCTTGGTTTTATGTTTATCGCTTTAGGTTTAGGAGCTTATTCTACAGCAATGTTCCACGTAATGACACACGCTTTCTTCAAGGCATTGTTATTCTTGGGAGCAGGTTCTGTAATCCACGCCATGAGCAACGAGCAGGATATGCGTTTTATGGGCGGACTTAAAAAAGTAATCCCAATTACACACATCACTTTCCTGATCGGAACATTGGCTATTTCAGGTTTCCCTTTATTATCGGGGATGATTTCTAAAGACGAAATTTTGGTTGCAGCGTTTGCTAAAAACCCTATTTACTGGGTAATGTTATTTATTTTGGCAGCAACAACCGCAGCATATATGTTCAGACTGTATTATCTTACTTTCCACGGAGAGTTCAGAGGTACAGAAGAGCAAAAACACCATTTACACGAAAGTCCGATAAACATGACATTACCGTTAATTGTTTTGGCGATACTTTCAGTAATCGGAGGTTTTATTAATTTACCACACTTTATCGGTCACGGTCATTATGCTAAATTAATGGAATGGCTGAAACCGGTATTGACACCTGAAAGCTTTAAGCAAATGGAAATGACTCTTTCAGGAGTTGATTTCAATACAGAAATGATTCTTTTGGGAGCAACCATCTTAATGTTCTTTACGGTTTGGTTCATTGTGAAAAACATGTATGTGAACAAGAAGAAAATGGCTCTTGCCGAGGAAGAATATACAGGCTGGGAAAAACTTTCTGCTAAAAAGTTATATGTTGATGAGCTTTACAATGCATTAATTGTAAAAACTTTCGAAGGACTTGGACGTGGCGGAAAAATGTTTGACAAAGGCGTTTTAGACCGTTTTGTGGACTACATAGGTGAAGGTGCTGAAGACAGCGGAAGATCTATGAAACGTGTTCAGAACGGAAATGTTGAGAACTATGTTCTTATCATGACTTTGGCTGTGGGAATTATACTGATTGTTAACTTTATATTACAATAATGTCTTATTTACTATTAACATTATTACTTTTACCTCTTGTAGGTTCGGGATTAATCTTTGCATGGAAGAACGCTTCCAGCAAATATTTGGCGCTGGGAATTGCTTTGATTCAGATGTTGCTTACGTTTTACGCTCTTTCGGATTTTGATTTTAATCCGACTGTAGACAGTACGCTTCAGTATGAAATCACTTACCCTTGGTCACAGTTTATCAAAAGTACGCTTCATTTCGGGATCGACGGGATGAGCATGCTTCTTTTATTGCTGACCAATATTCTTTCGCCGCTAATTATTTTATCATCATTTAACGAAAACGTTAGCTACAAAAATTCTTTCTATGGTCTAATCCTGTTGATGCAGTTTGGTCTTGTAGGAGTTTTTACCTCACTAGATGGCTTACTTTTCTATATTTTCTGGGAAGTAACGCTTATTCCAATCTGGTTTATTGCGGCTCTTTGGGGACAGGAAAACAAAAGAATGGAGTTCACGACAAAATTCTTCGTGTATACATTCGTAGGATCTTTGTTTATGTTGGCTGGTTTAATCTATGTTTACACACACTCAGCTTCATTCGCTCTTACCGATCTGTATAATGCAGATTTGGGTGAAACACAGCAGATTGTTGTATTCTGGTTCATTTTCTTTGCATTTGCAGTGAAACTTCCGGTTTTCCCTTTCCATACTTGGCAACCCGACACTTATACCTACTCTCCTACTCAGGGATCGATGCTTTTATCAGGTATTATGCTTAAAATGGCGATCTACGGAGTGATCAGATACTTATTACCCATTACACCAAGTGCTATTTTGGGAATTTCAGGACAGATTGTAATCATCCTTGCGATTATCGGGATTGTACATGGTGCTTTAATTGCGATTATCCAGACCGATATGAAGAGAATCATTGCATATTCTTCTTTCTCACACGTTGGATTGATGGTGGCAGGTATTTTCTCTTCAGCAGTGCTTACTTTAAGAGGAACTTTAACGATTGAAGGAGCTGAAGGAGCTTTAGTTCAAACTTTCGCTCACGGTATCAACGTTGCAGGTTTGTTCTATTGTGCAGACATTTTATACAAAAGATTTAAGTCAAGAGATATCAGACAAATGGGAGGTTTAGCAAAAGTGGCTCCTAAGTTTGCAGTATTGTTTTTATTAATCATTTTAGGATCAATGGGAGTTCCGTTGACGAATGGTTTCATTGGTGAATTTATCCTTATTAAATCTATTTTTGATTTTAATGTATTGGCTTCAGTTATTGCAGGTTTAACCATTATTCTTTGTGCGGTTTATCTATTAAGATTTTATGGTAAAGCCATGTTTGGTGAAGGTAATGCAGCCGTTTTGAGCACGGCTAAAGATTTATCGGCAGTAGAATTTTCGGTATTGGCAAGTATTGCAGTTTTTGTAATTCTTTTGGGTATTTTCCCTCAGCCGATTATCGATATGGTGGGAAGTTCATTGGAGTTTGTGTATTCATCAATGATTAATTAAAAGTATAAAGATTAAGAATTAAGAGAGATGAATTAAAGGATCAAGGTAAAAGTGAAAAGAGCCAAGTATAAAATCTTGAATATTAAACTTTGAATCTTGAATACTGAATTTCGTGTCTCAAATCTCAAAAATAAATTATGAGTGTTTTAATTATTGTTTTCCTGACGGCAGTTGCTGCATTATTCTCGGGAGTTTTTGAAAAAGGAAAATTCGCAAGATACATTGGGATTTTTGGGCTGATCGTTGCATTGTATGTAAGCTTTTTACCTGAAGCATCTTTCTTCGAAAAATACAGATTAATGTATGAATACGGAGCAAACACCGCTTTGTTTACGAAAATTTCTATTGTAACGACTTTACTTTTGTTCTTCCTGGGAGGTTTTGCATTCAGCAATCACAGAAACCATCAGTCAGAATTGTATGCATTGATGCTTTTTGCATTGTGTGGCGGTTTTGTATTGTTCGGATACCAAAATTTGGTAACACTATTCATCGGTGTTGAAATCCTTTCTATTCCATTGTATGTAATGGCGGGAGCTAACAAAACAGATTTAAGATCAAACGAAGCTTCATTAAAATATTTCCTAATGGGAGCATTTGCAACAGGTTTCTTATTGTTGGGCATTGCATTCATCTACGGAAGCACAGGAACATTTGATTTATACAGAATTCACGATTTCAGCACCGTAAATCCTACAAACGGAATGTTTATTCTTGGAGTTGTGTTGATGCTTTGTGCAATGGCATTTAAAGTAGCTTTAGCTCCGTTCCACATGTGGAGTCCGGATGTTTACCAAGGTTCACCTTCATTGATCACCGCTTTTATGGCGAGTGTGGTAAAAATCTCAGGATTCTTCGCATTGTTCAGATTAATGACGATCGGATTCTCCGGAGTTACACAAGAGTGGATCAATATTTTAGGCGTATTCTTAATCATTACCTTATTATTGGCAAACGCAATGGGACTTGCCCAGACGAATGCTAAAAGAATGTTGGCGTACTCATCAGTTTCTCACGCAGGATATATCGGATTGGTATTCTTCGGAATGAATGCACTATCTACTTATACATTGGCATTTTATTTATTTGCTTATTCACTTTCAACAGTGGGTGTATTTATGTGCTTAATCTGGGTTGAAAAACTAAAGAGAGAAACTTCTTACGGAGCCTTCAAAGGTTTGGCTAAATCTGAACCGTTACTGGCAGTGGTTGCAACAATCTCTTTATTATCAATGGCAGGAATTCCTTTAACGGCCGGATTTATGGGTAAATTCTCATTATTTGCTCAGGCGTTAACGAAAGACAACAATACATTCTTAGTAATCGTAGCCGTTTTAGGTTCAGCAATTTCTATTGCTTATTATTTAAGACTGATTATTGCCATGTTCTTCTTTAAAGAAACAACCTTCAAAACAACAGAGCGTGTATCGATCACTTATAATATCGTTGCGGTATTTATCATTGCTTCGATTATTGCACTGGGAATCTTCCCTGACCTGTTTGCAAAGCAATTCGGATTGTAATCTGAATTATAATATAAAAATTAAAACCTTCCAGATTTTGGAAGGTTTTTTTTGTTAAAATTCAAAATAACCATCAATTGTCGTAAAACTACGACAAAATATTTGCAGAAAACTTCTTAGCTTTATACAGATGAAAAACACATACACAAATGATGCCCAATTTCATAAAACACAAAGTGCGGCCACAGGACAGCCTGGCTTCTTTAGCTTCCAGAATGCGGATGACTGAAGATGAACTTAAAGAATTTCACAACCATAATTGCGGAAAGATGGATAAACTATGGTTTACCAATCTCAGAGGCGTTGAATTCGTTTTGATTCCCACCCTTTTTATTTCTAAAGAAGAACAGGAAATCCGCAAAAGCAAAATGTTACCGTCGAAAGAATATTCTCAAGGTTTTCATGCTTCAAAATATCTTGTTTCAGAAAAATTTGAGGAACCTCATAAAAAAGATTCGGACTTTAATTATTCTGCTAATCTCAACATTCAAAACAGCAAACACGGTTTTGCAGCAGAGACTTCATTAGCAGATTTCAGAAAAAACGGAATCGCTTCGGATGACAAAGTTTCTTCGCTTTCTTTAGCCTGCATGAATAGCATCTACCCTATTCCGTACAATATTTCGCAAAAAGGGAAATTAGGATCTTTATTGGATCATAAAAATTTAATAGAAAAATTCAGAAATAAAAGAGCTGATCTTGAAGATTTTTTTATTGGAGATATTTCCAAAAGTTATATCGATTGGTTTGTTGAAAAGTTAACGGATGAAAATTATTTTTTCAGGCAGATACAGTCCAGTCTATTGTATCAAACCTTATTTCCAAACCTGGAATGGTTTCATAAAAAAACAGGCTGGAAGGAAGCATTTTATATTTACAAGAATTCATTTCCTGTAGAATTCAATTTTCAGACTGAACTTACATTTGATGATCCTGATCTTGTTGAAACTAAAATAACCGGAACAAATTCAGAAAACTGCAGTCTCAGAGAACTGTTAAAAGGAATCCGAATTGAAGATGAAAATGCCAAAGATTACATCGATGCTGAAATTCAGATTCAATATTTCACCCATAAAATAACAAAACAATTATATGAAATAAAATCCTCTGTTGAAATCCGGCATCAAAACGAAGTATTTCAAAAGCACCATTTACACATAACACAAAATTAAGATGAAAACCTACCAAACACAACCAAACGACAGTTTCGCCTCTATTGCGAAAAAATTTAATGTTAAGGATGAAAATTTTCTCCGGACTTTCCATAATTTAAATTGTTCGGAAAGTGAAGTTGTTTACAACGAATTACCTTCAGGAACTTCTATTTTAATTCCTGAAGACCCACAGTTTCTATCTAAAAATTCGGAATCGGATCTTGAACAGGATTGCATGAATAATCATGATTTTGAAGAAGAAGAAGCGCAATCTAATCATGAATATCAGGAAAACAATGAAAAAGAAATTGACAATTCAGCCAACGAAAAGTCTGAAGAAGTTAAAGAATCAGAAAATTCTTCAAGCGAACACGACGGAAAATATTTCGTCATTCAGAAAGGAATGGTACAATGCAATCAGGGTTTTAAATTTCCGAAATTGAAAGTAACCAGCCATCAAAAGCATTATTGGAACGATGCAGACGGACAAACCGATTATCTTGCCGTAACTGAAGATGATCTCCAACTCGACCCACCTACACAACCTTTCGGGCTATGCAAACTCAAACCAAGTTCCGGCGGATATCTTCCTTGTACCTACGCTCCTTCCGGAAAATGGACAAAAACTTATGATAAAGTAAAAGTAATGGGCAAATGTTGTGTCACCGAACTATCTGAACTCATGTGTTGCACAGGCGGAAAAATTACCATTTTCAAACATGGTCAACAGTCAGAATTGGGAAAAAGAAATGTCGACAATGCTGATTCTAAGGAACAGCAGGTGTATAATACGGTGGTAGATTTTGAGGAGTTTAAGGAAGAAATAAACGGAGAAGATCCTTTTGAAGTTGAATAATTAAAAACACAGCGTTATGAAAACCATAAAAGGAAGCACCAATCCCAAAGCAGAAGAAAAAACCTTCTATGAACTATCCGATTTTGTCTATCATTTCGAAAATCCTTTGTTCGGAAAAAAAGAGAATGAAAAACATATCTGGACTTTATATAAGCAGGTAAACAACAACTGGAAACAGGTGTCAGGAAACATAAAATATGGCGAGAAAGTTCCCTATACATTTGGTGAAAAAGCGGTAGGCATTTCATTTAAAATAGAAGTTCATACAGAAAGTAAGAATATTCTGAATAAGATTGAGAAAAAACTGACAGCAAGCTTAGTTGTTGTGCCAAGAACAAAACATGAACCCGTTATCGGAAGAGTCATTTTACTCAACCGTGATAATGCCGATGTAAACAAAGCCACATTCAATGAAAGCTTGAGCGCAGAAGCCCGGACTTCAAATCTGGTAGGAAAAGAAATAACTTTCTATCTTTGGGAGGAAGGAGCGACAGAAGAAAAAAAATATCAGAAACCCAAAACCGCAAAAGTTGACAAAAATGGTATTGCCAAAATAAAATTCAGTCTGTCTGAGTATGCAACACCCCAAACTTGGATGAGTTTTTTCTCAGGTAATCACAACACCACTAAAAAGTTTTTTGTAAGCGCATCCTATTTATCAAAGGAGACAACAAATAAAACCCCGGTTTCTGTAACTGAATCACAGCAGCAACAGCCGCAGCAACAAACTGAAAAGAAAGAGGAATCTACTGGATTTATTGAAAAAGCTACCAATATTATTGCTGAAGGGATTGGGAAAATCGGAGATTATGTAGAAGAAAAAACGAGGACTGCGACGAGTGTTGGAGGAAATGCTACTAGGCAACCAGGAACTTGTATTTGCCAAGAACAATATAAAGATTTAATTTGGGGCGGAAAAGTTAGTTGTGAGTTTAGAAAGAAGGTAGTACAGATTTGTGCAGAACTTTGGGGGGAAAGTAGAAAAATAGAAATGGCTAATGGATTAATGGCGGTAATGAAAGTTGAGACATGGGGAAGTTTTAAAGCACATCATAGAGAAGGTTTTCAATCAGCTAATGATAGCCCCAAAGATTTAACAATAAGTAGTTTTCATAAAGATAGCGGTTCTAAATCTTCTCGTGCAGTTGGGTTAATTCAATTTACTCAAGATGCATTAGAAGGAATGAACGAATTTCCTAAATCTACTCCAGCAACAAAAGGAACTCAACCAAGATATGATGCTTTAAACAGGCTGAAATTAGGCTATGCCCAAATGGGAGAAATTAGACAGCTTGATAAAGTGAAAAAATATTTTGAACCTGCTAAAAATAAAATCAAAACTCCAGAAGATATTTATCTGCATGTTTTTGCTCCCAAAGGAGTTGGACAAAAAGATGATTTTTTATTGTATGAAAAAGACACAATCGAGTATAAAAATAACAAAAGCGTTGACAAAGACAACAATGGCATTCAGCGAAAAGAAATTTTAGCAAGATTCTATAAGAGCAAAATGGATGGAATAAATAATAAAACTTCTAAATTTACATGTAGGATTGATGATAAAAAAATTGATACTATAAATGCTACAGATATTGTTACTTATCATATATATGCTGATGGAAAAATAGAAAAGCATATTCCAAAAGAAATAAAATCAGGTTACGAGCAAAAATATAAATATGTCTTCCACGATAAAGAAAATAAAGAACATGAAATATGCGTTGTTGACTATATTTTTGCAAATAAAAGAAATAATGGTATAACTATCTCGTCAATACCGAGAGGATATACCGAAACATATTCATATCCAAGAGGTGGAAACGCACAAACCGCATATGTTTATTCAAATGGTGATATCTGTGTTGAAGGTACAAGGTATGGATTCAAAAAATATCCCAAGGGAACAGGAAAAGTTGAACTAGTAAGAATGAAAGATAGTCTTAGTTATAATAATGGTAATGTTAAAATTTATTATTCATTTAAAAATTCTCAAAGAAGGCACTGTAATCCAGAAAGTTACGCTGGTTTTATAGGCGCATTGGCAACATTAGGTAGAACAGATGTTCTCTGTACAGGTATGTGTTTTGAAGATGCTACCAGTTATCCTAGTGTGACACATCCTAATGGAGATAGTGCAGATACTGCATATTATTCAACTTTAGCATTAGAACAAAAAAAAGTAAATGCTTTTAAACATTTTAATTTTAAAAATATTTATCGTGGACAAACAAGATGGTATCCTAATTTAATTGGAACTAAATATTCGAGAGGACATGAAGATCATTTACATGCAGGTGATTTTGATTCTAGTATCGTAAAAACTATAAAAGAATAAGAAAATTATGAAAAATTTAATATTTTGTCTATCTATTTTAATATGCCTTTCGTGCAAAAAAAATAATTTAAAACAGGTCACTAATGAGCCCATAGTTAACTTAAATGAAAATGAAAATGAAGAAAAGAAAAATACAGAAGTATTATTAAAACTCCCAATAGGAGAGAAAAAACTTATTGAATATGATTTTCCTAAAAAATGGAATAATCTGGAAGAAATTGATGATAATAATCCTGATTTTTCAATTGAGAAAATATCAAAAAAAGGTTATGATTCTATATTTTATTTTATTGAAAAAAACACAGATGATTTTTTTAATTCTTTAAACTATAATAAAAAAGAGGTTATTTATGCTTCTAAAAAAGAGGTTGAAATTTTATTAAAACTTTATGATAGTTCAGTGGTACTAGATTCGGTTTATTATGCTGGAACTATATCAAAAACACCCAACTATATTGTTAAACTATATAAAAATGGGGATAAATACAAATCAATCTTAGGAAGTGGAAATGGAAAATCTTCTTTTAATTATTTATGTTTGGCAACATTTAATAATGAAGACGTTCTTATTGATTCTAAAATCATTTATTACAATAATTATGATGATATTCAAAGCTATAAAAGATTCTTTTATATTGATGAAAATTTAAAATTATATCTAAAAGATTTTGCTGTAAATGAATTGAATACTGAAATTCTTAGTAAAACAAATATCGAAATAACAGAAAAAGGGTTCTTTAATAAAAAATAACAAGAATGAAAGCATATAAAATTATTTTTGTAAGCTGTTTGATTCTTGTGTTTTCTTGCAAAAATCATGACACAGTTCCAAAAGAAAAGACAAGATTTCAAGTTTCCAAATACAAAGAAATTCCTTCTAAATATATTGGTAAGTTCTCGGTTCAGACTGAAACTGAAGCCACTACTACAGGAATGGCATCTATATCATACTACTTTACAATCAAAAAAAATGAGGCTTTTCTAAAAACTAATACTTACCACGAACCAATTCGCTGTAATGGAAAATACAAAATTATTGATAAAGCTGATTACATTGAACTTTATTATGATGGAGAAGAATCAAACTGTAAATCTAAATACCCAGATTTTGAGATAAAAAAAGATAATGAGAGTTATTTTATTAAAGGTGTTGGAAATGAAGCAACATCAATTGATTGGCAGGAACTTACAAAAAAATAAATCTGAAATTTTGCATAATAATAAGTTCATTATTAATTATTACAGGATGTAAGAAAAACTATCAAATTGATGAGAAAAAAGAAAAACAATTATTTCAGTTTACAGAAATTGGAAGTAAAGAAATGGTTACAACAAAATTTCCTCATCAATGGAAGATAGACCCTTATCAAAGCTCTGTTGCTATAAGTGAATCTGATATGATTAATGAGTCTATTTTAAATAAGTTAGACTATTTTGATAATGTTAAAGGAAAATTAGTGAAAAATAGAAATTATATTTCTTTTATAACAGAAAAAGGGATTCGACTGGATTCTACTTTTGTTGTAGATTCTATTTCCAATAAAAATCAATCATTTGTTTACCTTAAAACATTTAAAACTATTGAAGAACCTAACTACGATTTTCCTCCAACGGTACATCAAATAGATATTTTGGTTTTCGCAAATTCTAGATTTTCACAAAGATTAAATATTTATACCAAGAAAAGCTATCCGTTTGCAATTGATTTAAAACTTGGCTACTTTAATAAAAATGGAAATCTTTTTACAAAAGAATTCAAAACAGATGAAGAAAATACAATATTCACAAAAGAAGAACATTTTAAATTATCAAGTGATGGAATAATAACAAAGCAGAACTCAATAATAATTAAAGAAAATAAAGGTAGTCTTGTTAAGCAAAATATATTAAAAGAACCTATCCTTGTTGGTGCTTATAAAATTTATGCTCCTGCAATCAGTAATTCCAATGGAGAGGAAGTTTCTTTAGGATATTTTATTACGGTAAAATCTCCTGCAAAAGCAATTTTAAGCATTGATGTAAAATATTCTGAAGATTATGGCTGTGAAGGCGAATATGAATTAATAAATAATGAAAATATTATACATGCTCAAGGAAAGTGTGACCAAGATGATTTAGACGATTTTTATCTTAAATATGAAGATGGAAAATATTTCATTAAAAGTAAACGTTTTTTAAATCAAGATTGGCAGGAACTCATAAAAGAGTAAATTATGAAAAATCTAAAATTTTGTCTATTAATTTTAATTTGCATTTTTTGTAAAAAAAATGATTTAAAACAAATTAATGAGCCCATCGTGAGCTTAAATGAAAATAATGAAGTAAATAAAAACACAGAAGTATTATTAAAACTACCAATATCAACAATAATTATTGATAGTCTAATAAAAGACTTTAACAATGATAAAATTGACGATAAAATTTTGATTAAAGCAAATAGAAATGAAAGTAACGTTTTTGGAGATAAATATTTTAAAAATATTGATGAATACAGAAGAACACTATGTATATTAGTTAGTAAAAAGAAAGATAATTATAACCAAATTAATAATAAAAAATTTATACCATGTCTAAGATGTAACGAGCCTATGGATGCTTATTCTGACTTTCAATTAGAAAATTCAAAAGCATTTTCAGTCAAGATCTCAAGAAAAGCTGATGAAATTATTTACAAAGTGTCATTTTCTTGGAATAAAGACAATTTTTTTCTTACTAAAATTGAATCATCAAATTTTTATGATAATAAAATAAAAAGCTATAAAATCAGTGATAAAATTGATATAAAACAGTTTGATTACGAAAAAATTCCAGATTACATAAATAATATACGTACAATTCAAGACCCAGATGGTTTTACAAATCTTCGCAAAGATAAAAGCACATCATCCGAAATTCTTCAAAAAATAAAATCTGGTGAACATATTGAGATTTTAGATAACTCTGAAGATTGGTTTTTGGTAAAAACAAAAGAAGAGAAAGAGGGATACGTACATAGAAGTAGGATTAAAAACTGAGTTTAATAAGATCTACAAAACTTAATCGAATATAAGCTGATCATGATCAAAATTTCAATTTCAATAATCTGCATATTTACTATTAATATCTCATGTCAGAAAAAAAATGAGGTAAGCAATACTTCAAAATCCACTATTGATACATTGTATGAACCTCCGAAATCATTATACTTTGATAATGATAACATAAAAGATGAAGTGAAAGTTCAGGCGAAAAAAACTGATGATCTCTCAAGTTTTATACTTTCTTTACAACTATCATCTTTAAATAAAATAATTGAAATACCAGTATTCAACAATAGTATTTTATATAATAATATTGAAGCAGATTATTTCTTAAGCGATCCTATAAATAAAAATAAAATAATAGAATTAAGAATAGATTATGCAAATCAAGAAACAGTTCCCAACAATTCTGGTGAGAAAAAAAATTTAATTGAGAAAATTAAATTCAGATTTAATCCTAAAAATAGAAAAATACAAGTTATTGGATATGATCTCAGCTATTCGAAGGACAATAGGAACAAATATATTAAGTCGTTTAATTTTATCACAGGGAAATACTATTCTTCAGGTTATTTTAATAATGAAAAAAAGGATACATCAGGATGGGCATCAGAACTTCAGAACATTTATACAGAAAACTGGAATCGAGATTTACTAGACAAAATAATGTTGTATGGAAATGAAGTCGAATAGACAATTATTTTTCAATAATTATTGCTGTATATAAAAATGAAACAAATTTTAATCTTATTAATTTTATTAAGTGTTTTTCCTGTAAAAAAAATACTAATCTTACTTTACAGAATATCAATTCTTCAAAAGAGCAATCTTTATAAATTTTATATACGACGATGACAATAACATTAAAAACTCGGAAAAAATTTACACTCGCAAAATTTCGGAAAAATTAAATTCGAAAGTATATCTTGCTAATGAAAAAGCAAAATAAGGATATTCAAAAAATTCCCTCGAGAGTTTTTGAGAGAACAAAATAATTTTCACCTACCTACTCCCCAACCCACCCCAAATAAATAGCAACCGGCATCATCGCCATAATAAACGGAACAGCATATGCGAAAGCCGTTCCTGAAAATACAATTGTAGAATTATATTTCGTATGATTTATTCCTAAAGACTGAAAGGCACTCTTGAAACCATGAAGCAGATGCCAAAACAATAAAAAACATCCGAATACATATAAAACAACCTGAACCGGATTCTGAAATTTCTCAACCATCATTTTATAAAGCGGAAGTTCTTCACCATGAATAAATTGGTTGGTACGGTTTGGAATCCAGAAATTTGAAGTATGAATCATCAGAAACAAAAGCAGCAATATGCCCAATAATGCCATGCTTCGGCTGTACCAAGTGCTGTTTTTGGATGTTCCATTTACTGCATAACGTACAGGACGCGCTTTCTTATTCTGCCACCAGATCATCAATCCCTGTACAATATGAATAAGAAAACCAAAGATCAGAAACACCTCAATCGTCCTGATAACAGGATTGGTACCCATAAAATGGGCACCAATATTAAACGTTTTTCCTCCGTCATCAAAAAAGATCAAAGCATTTACACCGCAGTGTACAATCAGAAAACTGATCAGAAACAGACCAGTCGCTGCCATTACCACCTTTCTGCCGATAGAACTCGTCATAAAACGTCTGAAACCTTTCATAATAATCAATATTTATCTTTGGTTCTTTGGGTCTGCAATCCAATCCTGGTATCTGATATTACTTTCAAAAACTGCTTTTTCCGGAACTAAAGTATCTTTTTCCAGAACTGCACCGAAATAAGGAGCCTCTTTTTCAATCGTAATCTCAGAAGGACGATTCATTACAGACAGATAATTTTCAATCCAATGATTCATTGGCATTCTTTCAGGACCTGCAATTTCTGCAATTCCAAGATTCGGTTTTTCTTCTACCGTTTTTGCTAAAAATGCAGCCACTTCTGAGCTTGCAATCGGCTGAACAAAAGCATCAGTTACAAACATTCCGTTTTCTTTTACGCTTGAAGCGGCAACACCGCCGGCAAATTCAAAAAACTGCGTCGCATGAACGATTGAATACGGAATTGATGATGAACCGATAAGCTCTTCCTGTACTTGTTTTGCTCTGAAATATCCGCTTGCGCTCAATTTTTGAGTTCCTACAACCGATAAAGCGATGTGATGTTTTACGTTCGCTTTTTTCTCGGCTTCCAAAAGGTTTGAAGTAGAGGTTTTGAAAAAATTCATCACATCATCATCTGCAAAAGACGGAGAATTAGAAACATCCACTACAACATCTGCATTTTCAAGTGCGTTATCCAGACCTTCGCCTGTTAATGTATTGACTCCTGTATTGGGTGATGCAACGATTACCTCATGTTTGTCTTTCAAAAGATTGGTAAGTTGTGATCCGATAAGACCCGTACCTCCGATAATTACTATTTTCATTGTTTTAATTTTTTTTAAATTAATAAAACAAAGATCAGTAACTTGAGGCTGAAAAATCTTAAACTGGTTTAAGAACGAAAATTTTCGTTTAAAATAGACAGCTCTTCAGTTGAAATTCCGATGTAGGAAGCAAAAACATCATCCGGAAAGCGTTTCACAAGATCAGGATAATGCGTACAGAAATAATAATGAAAATCTTTCTTGCTCGTTACGGCATACGTTTTTTGCTTCTGTAATGCTGCACCATAAGCTCTCATGTGAATTTTATTAAAATAAATAGCCATAAAAGGAAAATCGAGCAACATCTCGTTGAATTTTTCTTTTTTTATAACTAAAACTTCTGTTTCTTCCAAAGCGGCAATGGTAAAGTGAGCTGCAGGAGCGCCTAAGAAAGCGTTATATTCTGTCACCCACCAGTTTTCGATCGCAAAATGAATTGTATTTTTACTTCCTGAATGGTCTGTAAAATAAATCTGAAGGCAACCTTTCAAAACAAAATAAAATTCATCCACCATATTTCCTTCTTTGATCAAAATATAATCTTTTGGAAAGCTCCGTTTTTCAAAATAAGTAAGCACTTTTTCAACCTCTTTTTCAAATGCAGGAACAAGTTTTACAATATGATGATACAACTGATTGGGCATAATTAATAGTTTCGTACAAGTTACGTTTTCTTGCATATAATAAAAATAAAGATGATAAAAAACATTTAGAATCATTCAAAATAATCAAATTTAAACTTTCTAACAAAATCTTTTTTAGCTACTTTTACTTCATAATATATAAACAATTTATGAGAAAAATATTACTTACAGGAATAGTGACTCTAGGCGGATTTCTTACTGCTCATGCACAATGTAAAACAGTAACTACTCTTGCGGAAAATTTTGATACGTGGAAAGATATCGACAAATGCTGGACTGCCCAATCAGGAAAAGCGATGCTTTACTCTAAAGATAAAAAAGTGACTTTTTATTCGATGACGAGCCCACGCGAAAACATGGTTTTGGTAACTCCGAAAATCAAAGCAGGAAATTATACATTAACTCTTGATATATCTGATAACGGAGGTGAAACAACAATAGAAGTTTTGTCATTAAACAACGCAGCTGACACAAAAGCTTCTGTTGTTGTAGCGAAAGCTACGAAAATTACAGGCGACAAAAAAACAATCAATGTTTCTTTGAAAAAAGATGCGCATTTAGGCTTAAAAGTGATGCTGAATGGTATACACCAAGCTGTTTATATCGATAATCTATCTTTAAAACCTAAAAAATAATTCTGCTTTTAAATATTTTTTGAAACGTAATAAAAAATAATACCGTTGCAATCAAGCATCGGTTTTATTTTGAACATTAATATTTCACAAATATTACCGTTCTCTTTTCGATTAAAAAATCCTTTTTTCATACCTTTACCTCCACAATTTTTTTCAGGTTTTGTCGGAACTCGATACAAATAACAGCCCGTTTCAGGTTTTCATTTCATTCAAAAAGTATTTGGATGTGCTTGAGCATATCCGCTACAATGATCGTCTGGAATACCGGGCAAATTATGCAGAATCACTTATCGAGAGAACAAAAAACTTCAAAGAATTAAGAGAAGGTTTTCAGGATCTTTCGCTACTCGAAAAACATGAAGACCTCATCAGACTCTTATTGGCAGACCTTTTCCCGACAGGTTTAACCCGAAACGAAATTAAAGCAGCCAGTATTCCGCTTGCCAATATTACCTTTAATTATACTGAAAGGTTCAGAAATATTCTTAGCGACGCAGGAACCGATTTCGAAATCAAGTTCAGGGAAATTGATGACGATGAGTTTTATATTTTTTGTTGCTGTTTAATTTTGCAGGTGCATTTCAGCACAGATTTACGGGCAACCCTTCCACTTTACTATGACATTCCGAATAAGGATGGAATTATAAAACATTATAAAATCACGGTAAATTCAGATTTCACCGATGTTTATCCGGATAAAGACACCAAAATTCCCGATGAAGATACTGTAAATATGCTGCTTGAGAATATCGACGATATCAGATTGTGGAAAAAACATTTCCCACCCCAGTCCTGGATCTTGAGCGGGTTTGCTATTATTTCGCTTGTCGATTGTACTTCTGAAGTTGCATTATCTGATCTTAAATCTACACTCATTAAAGTTGATCTGGAACATCCTGCTCCGGACGAAAATTTAAAAGAAATTTTCAAATCTTATTTCGATGTTCCGGATCTGAATTTCGGCTTAATGCTTTTCAATAAAAAAGATAAAAAGCTTGAGCGGCTTCCGATCTACGAAAATGTTTTTACCAGTCATATTCTTGACTTCTGGCTTAATACTTTCGATGAAGAAATCCGAAAAACTGCTTTTGAAAACATAAACTACAATTCCAGGCCGATCGTGATTTCCGATATTGATAAAATGGACGAAGAGGTGAAAAATATGCCGTCTTTTGAAATTTTAAAAAATACAGGAATACGAAGTTTTATGGTCATTCCGATTATGAAAGATGGAGAATTGATGGCAATCATGGAATTTACCTCACCAATTGCCAATTCTTTAAATGGCCTGAAACTAAAGAAAATGGAATTTTTCACAGATATGATTCTTTTTTCACTCAACCGTTTCAGCTTTGAGAGAAACAATCAGATCGAAGCAATTATTCAGCGAGAATATACTTCCATCCACGATTCTGTAGTCTGGAAATTCAGAAATGAAGCAGAGAAGTATTTCAACGCCTTTTTATCTAAGAAAATTTATACTTTAAAGCAGATTTCATTTAAAAATCTTACTCCGTTATTTGGTTTTTCAGACATCCGTGCTTCTTCGGAAAAACGTTTTAACCTGATGAAAGTTGACCTCAATCATCAGTTGGAATGTCTTTATGAGATCTTTACTTTAATCAATTCAGATTCCGAAAAATATCTTTTGGCATTAGAAATTTTTGAAAATGAACTGAATAACGAAATAAAAGCCGATACTGAACAACGATTTCAGCGCCTTCTTCGTGACGAAATTCACCCTTACCTTCAGGGAAAACTGGAAACCAGCGCAACCGAAGAAGTAAAGAACAAGATCAAAACGTATATTTCGCAGATCACTTTACAGAATCAGCTTTTTTACAATCAGCGCAGAAATTTAGATGAATCGATCACATTGGTCAACAGAAAACTGGCGGATGTTTTGGATAAAAGTCAGGTTCAGGCGCAGGAAATTTTCCCGCATTATTATGAGCGTTTCAAATCTGACGGTGTAGAGCACAATTTATATATTGGTCAGAATATTTCTCCCGATGCAGATTACTCTCAGAAAGATGTGCATCAGCTAAGATTCTGGCAATTGGAAACGGTCTGCAATATGGAAATTGAGTTTCAGAAGTTTAAACAGAATCTTCCGATTCCTTTAGATATTGCCTCACTGATTTTTGTGTATAACGAAAAAGTAGACATCCGTTTCCGTATGGATGAAAAGCGTTTCGACATTGATGGCGCTCACAATTCTTACTATGAAATCATCAAAAAACGCATCGATAAAGCACACATCAAAAATTCTCAGGAAAGAATTACATCTCCCGGAAAAATCGCGATCGTTTATTTCGGTCTGGAAAATCAGAAAGAATATCTTCAATACATCAATACTCTTCAGAAAAGAGGACTTTTAAAGAACGATGTAGAGTTTCTCAAAGTAGAAGATTTACAGGGAATTTCAGGTTTATTGGCGATAAGAGTTTCTTTGGCTTAAATAATAATTCTGTTTTAAAACAAAACAGTCATCCTTAGAAAATACAACTTACCATTGCTCCATAAGAGCAAAATGTGTGTAGAAAATAAGATCGTATTATTGCGGTGCGCTCCGTAGGAGCGCTATGAAAAAACATTTCAAAAATTACAAAGTCAAAAACGCATACGCAAAAGACAGTACAGAAATCACAATTCCCGCCATAAAAATCTGATACGTCACCGAAAGAAGCTTATATTTTCTGTCTAAAACCTTACCCAAAAAGTACAAATCTTTCGTCAGAGAATCGTAAATATAATCACGATCCTTAATCAGGTCTTTCATCGAATTATTAAAATCATCAAAAAGCATTTGCTGAAAATTTCCGAAAAACAGAAGATTTACCTTTCGGTCTGCAATATCCTGTTTTGTAAAATTGGTTTTCGTCACATTCGGTTTTGTCGAAAGAATCGCAAAAATAATTGTTAAAACACTTGAAATCAAAAGAAAAAATGTCGGAATAATCAAATGCGTATTTTTCGGAGCATCCAGCTTTGGAACCAAAACCGAAAGACAAACCGAAATAATAATCGCATTTACCGAAAGTAAAATATTCGCTTTACTGTCTGCAATATCACTCAATCTTGTGTGATTATTCAACGTGACTCTGAACAGAGTATCAACACTTCTATCCGATTTCTGATCCTTTTTATCTGGATCTTTCTTTGGCTTTTCTTCTTTATCCAATTTTTTTTCCAACTTTTTTACATTCTTCATTTTCAAAGGCTCCCAATATTCTTTAGCGTAATCAGTGAAATATTTGTGTTTATTTTTCAGAAAATCCACATTCATTTCGTTCCACTCGTCATTTGAAAAGCACATTCCGCCCGTCAGTTCCCATTCTTTACGCAAGGCTTCCGCCGAATCATTGTAAAATGGACTTGCAAAGTGACTGAAATCAGCGTCCTTCATGATTTCCTCCAGTAAACCTTGAGGTTGGTGATATTTTTCGGTAGAAAGAATCAGCTTTGAAACCTCATCAATATATTCGTCTGAAAAGTTATCTTTCTTCAAAAATTCTCTCATGATAACCGCACTGCGCTTCTCATGACCTTCTGCATTGCAGTCGGTAAAGCCAACATCATGAAACCATAATGCCAATAACACTTTTTCTTTGTCTGTTTCAGAGATACTGGTATGCTTTATGATTTCATCTGCTTTCTGAACAGCGTATGTGGTATGAATAAAATTATGATAAAAGTAAACAGAAGATAGTTTATCTTTGAATAAGTTTTCAACATAATTTTTAGCTTTGTCTAAGATGCTCATCACAGAATTTTTCTTAATGTAAATGTATGAATTTATCCTTTAAATCTTATTTAAAAAAAATAGCTCCGGCAGGAAAAACACTTCTCCTTTCGGGACTTCTTTTATCTTGTGCTACCTACAACGTAAAAAAAGGTAAAAACTTACATGAGCTGCAGCAATCTGAAATAAAAGCGGATAACGATTTTCAGATCTTTCTGGTTGGAGATGCCGGAAATGCGGAAGAAATTCAGGCTCAGCACACTTTGAATTTTCTTAAAAATAAGATTGATTCTGCCAACAGCAATTCGATGCTGATCTTTTTGGGTGACAACATCTACCCTCTCGGAATGCCAAAAGAAAGCGACAGTGGCTATCCTCTAGCCAAAGAAAAAATGGAAAACCAGCTTTCAATTACCAAAAATTTTAAAGGCAAAACATTGGTTATTCCAGGAAATCATGATTGGTATCACGGCTTGGATGGCCTAAAAGCTCAGGAAGAATTTGTAAAATCTTATCTGAACGATAAAAAATCTTTTTTGCCTAAAAATTCCTGCCCGATTGATGATATTAATTTAACAAAAGACATTAAGCTCATCGTTATTGATTCTGAATGGGCTTTAATTAACTGGGATAAGCAACCCGGAATCAACAAAGGCTGCGATATCAAAACCAGAGACGACCTTTACACCGAATTCAAAGATTTAATTACTAAAAACCAGGACAAAAGAATTATTGTTGCGCTTCATCATCCCGTAATCAGCTCGGGTGTTCATGCCGGTTTTAATACTGCAAAATCACATCTTTCAGCTTTTAACGGTAAAGTTCCAGTTCCCGGAGTCGCTACTGTTCTTACAACTTTAAGAAGTTCTTCCGGAGCAAGCATGGAAGACATCAGCAACAGACATTATTCAGATTTTGCCAACAGAATCAAGAGTATTGTTCAGGATAAAGAAAATGTAATTTTCGTTTCCGGGCACGATCATAATTTGCAATATCATGCAGACCGAAATATCAGACAAATCATTAGCGGAGCCGGCTCAAAAACCGACCCTTCCACGATTGTCGAGAAAACCGATTTCTCTTACGGCGGCAGCGGATTTGCTGTTTTAAATTTAAGAAAAGACCTCAGTTCAGACGTTGAATATTTTTCAACCAAAGATAATAAGCTAGAAAAACTGACACAGATTTCTGTTATTTCTAAACCAAAAATATTTGAAAATAATTTTCCAAGCTCACTTCCGGCAACATATACTTCTACCGTTTACGCCGAGAAGATGACTCAAAAAGGGAAAATCTACCGCTGGCTTTGGGGAGAAAATTACAGAAAATATTACTCACTTCCGATAAATGCACAAACTAAAGATCTTTCTGACATGAATCCCGGTTATTCACCGGTACGAGAAGGTGGCGGAAATCAGTCGAACAGTTTACGTTTAAGAACCAATGACGGACAGGAATTTGTAATGCGCGGAATCAAGAAAAGTGCAGTCCGTTTCCTCAATGCACAGGCTTTTAAGAAAAATGATTTCGGAAACGAATTGAATAATACTTTCCCTGAACGATTTCTCCTCGATTTTTATACAACCAATCATCCTTTTACAGGTTTTGCAGTCAATAATATGATTGATAAGTTAGGAATTTTCCACAGCAATCCCGAATTATATTATATTCCAAAACAAAAATCTTTAGGGAAATACAACGAAAATTACGGTGACGAATTATACATGATCGAAGAACGTTTTTCTTCTGATCCCAAAACCTTGCAATCGCTTGACAATGCTACAGATATTGTTTCAACTTCAGATGTTCTGAAAAATATGCGAAAAGACAGCAAATATTCTGTGGATCAGGATTTGTACATCAGAGCCAGGATTTTTGATATGCTGATCGGAGATTGGGATCGCCACGAAGACCAATGGAAATGGGCTGAATATAAAGTCGGTAACAAAGTTATTTACAAACCGATTCCGAGAGACAGAGATCAGGCTTTCAGCAATTATGACGGTGCTGCTTTTTTCTTTATCATGAATATTCCGATGATTCGTCACATGAAATCTTTTAAAGATGAAATTAAAAATGTACGTTGGGTAAACATGGAGCCTTATCCTTTAGATTTAATTTTCCTGAAAGGCTCTACGAAACAAAATTGGAGCAATCAGGCAAAATTTATTCAAAAAAATCTTACGGATACCGATATCGACAATGCCTTTAAAAATCTTCCGAAAGAAGTTCAGGACGAAACAATTGCCGATATTCAGAGAAAATTAAAGCTGAGAAAAGAGAAAATCGATGCAAATGCAGTTGAATATTATCACATTCTTCAGGAAAAAGTTCCATTGGTGGGTACTTTAGACAAAGATAAATTTGTTATCGTTAAAAATGAAAACTCCGTTGATGTAAAGCAATACAAAATCAATAAGGATAAAACTGAAGAGCTGGTCTTTGAGAAAAATTATGACGGCAAAAAAACAAAAGAACTTTGGATCTATGGTTTGGATGATGATGATATTTACGAAGTTTCGGGTGATGGAAAATCAAAGACCAACATTCGATTAATTGGTGGTTATAATCACGATGTTTATCAAGTTTCCAATGGAAGAAACGTTAAAATTTATGATTTTAAATCTCAGAAAAATACGTACGAAACCAAAGGAGCTTCAAAAAGAATTTCTGATGATTATAATGTGAATACCTATAACTGGAAACATCCGAAATATAATTTCTTTGCAGGGTATCCGAATGCGAATTTCAACCCTGATGACGGAGTAATTTTAGGGATTGTAGCAAACTATACCGTCAACAATTTCATTCGTGACCGCTTTACACAGAAACACAGCTTAAGCGCCAATTTATACACTGCAACTGGTGGGTTTAATCTTGGCTATAAAGGAGTTTTCAAAAAAGCAATTTTCGGTTGGGATGCAGGGATTGATGCTCTTTACACGACTCCACATTTTGCTCGGACATTTTTTGGTTTAGGAAACGAAAGCTTAAACGATGCGGATGAAGACAACAGAGACTACAATCGTGTGAGAATTTCACAGATTAAATTTGCACCTTCCATTTCAAAAACAAGCTGGCTTAATCTGAAACATCAGTTTCAGTTAACTTTTGAAAATGCTAAAGTTCAGAGAAATGATGATCGTTTTATAGCCATTTCTCCCGATGTAAGACCTGAAGTTTTCAATAATCAACAGTTTGGAGGAGCAAATTACACGTTTAGCTTTAAAAATTTAGATAATAATGCTTTTCCTACGTTAGGCTTGGAATTAATTTTAAATGCAGGCTGGAAAACCAATTTACAGGATTTCGACAGAAATTTCGCAACATTCCAGGGAACGATGAATCTTTTTAAAAGAATTGATAAGCAGGGAAGATTTGTTTTTGCCAACTCAACGAATGCAATGATCATCAACAATAATAATTTTGAATTCTACCAAGCTGCAGCCATTGGCGGAAACAACGGAATGCGCGCTTATAGAAATGAAAGGTTTGCCGGAAAATCGTATTTGGTAAACAATGCAGAAGTCCGTTGGGATTTTGGTAGGGTGAAAAACAATATTGTTCCGACCAATATGGGAATTTTAGTAGGTTACGATTTGGGAAGAGTATGGATAGACAAAGAACAGTCTGACAAATGGCATCAAGGTGTTGGTGCGGGATTTTGGTTAAATCTTTTGGAATCTTTCTCTGCAAGACTAGATTATTTCATCGGTTCGGATGGCGGAAGAATTTCCGGCGGTGTGGGAATGAATTTTTAGAGAAGTATAAAGAAAAGAATATCACAAAATAAAAAAAGAAAACCCAAATGGTTTTCTTTTTTTATTTCTAATAAGATAATACTACTTGTCCGTCAGAATTATATTGATATGTCCATTCATTATATCCGTTTCCTGGCAAAATCTGAGGATCATTTGGTAAATATTGAGTTGTATAAGATATCTTCCTGTAATTATTTTCTGACAAACTTTTCACGAAAAAATTTTCATTTAATAATGAAAGCTTTTTATACGGATTTTTAGCTGTATCAAAATTCAAATAATCCGTTTTAGTCAACTTAGTCTCAACATTTCCTGAGAGCTCTAGTTTTTCACTTTTAATCAGGTTTTTATTAGAATCAAAGAAATAGGTATCATAAGTATCCCAAGAGTACCATTTTGTATGAACCGATATTTTATTTGCTTCGTATGAATAGTTTTTAACTTGATAAATCTCGTTATAATTATTATAAATTTCAGATTTAATCAATTTATTATTTTGCAATGTATGAACAATTTTCTTTACTCCATCATGCATTTCTGAATGTTCGACAACAACCTGATTAGGCAAGTAAGAGACATTTGTATATATATCGTTGGAAAAAAAATAAATATTAGAACCTCCCGAATTTACTTTATTTAATCTTCCGGTCATTCTTTTCAAAAGCCCATTTTCATAGAGAAATTTATAATTCCAATCTTGGTTTACATTTGTTATAACAGGAAGTTCGGCATAATAAACCCAAATCTTATCCGGTTGTAATTCCGAAGAATTATTTTGGAAAGTTGCTTCTTGTAAAATATCATCAGTTCCACTACATGAAATAACAGCGAAAGCAAGTAGAATATATAATAGTTTTTTCATAATTATTTTTAACAACTGCGAAAATAATCTATTATCAACTACAATCCAAAACGATAAACATTCCCACCTTCATTTTTATCCTTTTCATCGGCGATCAGCAGAGTTTTGTCATCCAAAAAAACAACTGCCTCTTTTTGTGAATTATGATCCAGAGAGATTTTCTGAATTTTAGCTGAATTAAAATCATTTGTTGTGAATCCTGAAAGAACATGAATATTCTTGTGCGTTAGAAGTACAATCTGATCTTTAGAATTAATTGCAGCTGAAGTAATGGCAGCATCATTAAAGCCACCTTGCAGTTTTAATTTACCTATTAATTTTGCTTCGAAATCACCTTCTTTATTTGGAATCTGGAAAACCAAAAAAGTTCCGTCAAATCCTTTGCTTCTGTTTTTTGTAAATAGATAAAAACTTCCGTCTCTTTCTACAAAAGCTTCACAATCGTACAGCAAGTTTGATTTTTTCGGTGGAAATTCGTTTTGTCCTTCGTAATGAAACTTCGTTGTCTGAACGACCTTTGTTGACGTTTGAGAACCGTTTTTCAAATCTAATTTTATAATGGAAAGATTCTGTCTGTCATTTTCATTATTTCCGAAATCTCCGATGTAGATATCTCCGTTTTTATCTTTTGTAATGTCTTCCCAGTCGTTGTTTTCTGTATTTTCTACCAAAACATCTGCAATAAGGTTTCCTTTTAAATCTAAACCATAGACTACATTTTTATTTCCTGCATCTTCAATTGCCCAAATAGTTTTTTGGTCTTGGGAAAGTGCAATTCCCGAAACTTCTTTTAGCTTTTTGGGAAGAGAAAACTCTGTCTTCAAGGCATCACTTTTTATTGCAGAATCCTGTGCTTTAGGATTGCAGCTTAGTAAAAACAGGGCGAAAATATAGTTGAATTTCATAACTTCCTTTTTATTTAATATTCAAATTTAAACATTAAGTTATTTCAGTGGATAAGATTTTTTAAGTTTCAGATAAATCTGATGTAAGATGACTGATAATGAATATATTTTGATTTTTCTTAAACTTCTCAATCCTTACATAAATCTTAATGGCTTAAATATTTTTTAATTTCAATTAAATTTTTACTTCTTCAATTTTTTAAACTGAAAAAAAGAAAATCTTACGCTTTTCTCCAGGTTATTGATGGTTTGCTGATGGTAGAGTAAGAATCCTGCTGATAAACCCATTAAACTTCCGATTACAGTATCGATCAGTCTTGCCTGCATTAATTCGGTAACATCATGATGAATATGACTTCCTGTTTCTACCAGTAAAATTGTTAAGGGTGTAAGAAAAACAACTGCAAACCCATAATTTCTCACGATCATCAGTTCAACAACATATTGTAAAATCATAATAATAAAAATCATCACAATTTTTTCTGGATCAAAATAAAGAATAACAGAAGCCAAACCGAGACCTACGAAAGTTCCGATAATTCGATGGAGATTTCTTTGCCGTACATGCTCAAAATTTCTCCCTTGAATGATAGCAATTGTTGAAATGGAAATCCAATAGGTATTTTTAAATTCTAACAGATGTCCGATGATCAAAGTTAAGATCATAAAAACAGCGATTATCCCACTTTCTACGAACTTTGTATATCGTCTTTTCCTGAATGTTCTTCTGGGAAGATTGATGACCGCAGATTTCTCGACAAAAACAGAATAAACAAATGCAAATGAACAGGAAAGAATGGCGCCCATCGCAAAAAGACCGATCCTTGTAGGAATCAATTCGATATTAAACTGAAAATTACTCGCCATTGCCGCAACCATAATGAAAAAGAAATTTCCGGGAGGTGGAATTTTGTAATAATTTGTTATAAAATGTGAGAGAAAAGCCACAATTCCTAAGGCAAAGGCGGCAGAATAGATATTAAATCCCAAACATAAACTCACCGCAAATGAGAAAATCATTCCAAAGGAACAAACCGCAAGATGAATCATTCTTTGACTGATCGGAGCCTGCGTGAAATAAAGAATCGTTAATGCTCCCAAACTTGAGAAGCTTCCAAAGTCAGGTTTTTCTATAAGCCAACCCAAAAGCAATGGCGTCCCGATGCACAAAGCCGCCAGTAAAGGAAAATGCCATTTCCTTTCTGTCTTTTTGATTTCAATGATGTACTGAAATCTGTTTTGCACAGGATGATTTACTTTCATTAATTTTTATCTTGAAGCTTTGCTTTTTCCCAAAACACATCCATTTCCTCTAAAGTCATATCGGCTAATTTTAAATCTGCTTCAGCTGCAAGCTGTTCCATTTTCTGGAATCTTGAAATGAACTTTAAATTCGTTCTTTCTAATGCTGAATCAGGATTTAACCCTGAAATTCGGGCATAATTGATTAGTGAGAAAAACACATCGCCTAACTCCTGTTCTTTTTTGTCTAAATCGGTCTCCGCATGAAACTCCTGAATTTCTTCGTCTACTTTTTTCCACGCATCTTCAGCGTCGTGAAATTCAAAACCAATTCCTTTTACCTTGTCCTGAATTCGGTATGCTTTTACCAAACTCGGTAAACCTTTAGGAACACCTCCCAAAATAGATTTGTTGCCTTCTTTTAGTTTCAATTTTTCCCAGTTCTGCTTTACTTCTTCATCATCTTTCACTTCAACATCTCCATAAATATGAGGATGACGGAAAATCAGTTTTTCATTCAAAGAATTAATGACATCAGCAATATCAAAACTGCCTTTTTCGGAACCAATTTTAGCATAGAAAACCAAATGAAGCAAAACATCTCCCAATTCTTTTTTAATTTCCGTTAAATCTTCCTGTAAAAGCGCATCTGAAAGCTCGTAGGTTTCTTCTAACGTTAAATGACGTAACGTTTGAAGAGTCTGCTTCTGATCCCATGGACATTTTTCACGAAGATCATCCATAATATCTAAAAGTCTTCCGAAAGCTTCGAGTTTTTCCTGTTTGGTATTCATTTAATTGAGGTTGAGATTAGGGTTTAGGTTAAGAAGTACAAATTTACGGCAAATCTTCTGTATTGTTATTTTGTCTTGAAACAAAAAACCTCATCATTTCTGACAAGGTTTTTATATAATATTCAGGATATATTATCCCATTTTTCTGTGTGTGCTTTTTGTAGCAGCTTTTGCTCCTGTACTTGCTTTTACTTTTGGAGCTGCAGGTTTTTCAGCTTTTGGAGCTTTTTTTGGAGATTCTTTTTCAATGCTTACCTCTTCTGTAGCTTCTCCGTCAACAGTTTCAGGTTCTGCTTTTACAAAACTTTCAGGAGTGATGTAGCCTGCTTTGTGAAGAATGTTATACCATTGAGCTAATTTTTTGATGTCAGAATTATATACTCTTTCAGTATCATAATTTGGAAGAGATGCACCCATAAATTCTTTCAACTCATCTTCTGAAGATTTGTGAGAAAGCGCTTCTTTATAATCGTGGTTTTTAGCAATGTTTTCGAATACTTCAAACAAAGGAACTTCTTTATCAAAAGTAAACATGGCGATATTATCCAAAAGACTTACCTGGCTTGAATTCCCGATGCTCACCTTCTTTTTAGTAGTTACGTCCTCGATAATGAATCCGTTTTTCAATTGCGAAACCAACTTGTAAAGACCCGGCTTACCAGAAATCGAAATTATTTTTTCTAACAGCATAATTTTATTTTTTTAATTTTAGTAAAAGCTATAACGCCCTTTATAATAATATATTTCTTAGTTTAAATTATTTTGGAAATCTCATTTTATAACCTATTGAAACATCTCCCTGAGTGATTTTTGTGAGTTTTCCTTTCACCAGCTTTTTCTTCAGCGCACTCAAATGATCGGTAAAAAGTGTTCCTTCAATATGATCATACTCATGCTGAATTACGCGGGCTCTAATATCGGAAAAAGTTTCTGTATGCTTTAAAAAATTTTCGTCGTAATATTCAATAAGAATTGTACTCTTCCTTTTCACATCTTCTCTTACATCAGGAATTGAGAGACATCCTTCATTAAATTTCCATTCTTCACCAGATTCTTCAAGAATTTTTGCATTGATAAAAACTTTTTTAAAGTCCTTCAGTTCTTCAGCAATATCCTCATAATCCTCATCCTCCGCCAAAGGCGTCACATCTACGATAAACAATCTGATATCCAGACCAATCTGTGGTGCAGCCAAACCAATACCGTTTGCGCTGTACATGGTTTCAAACATATTATCGATCAGTTCCTGCAGATCCGGATAATTTTTGTCTATATCTTTTCCCGTTTTTCTTAAAACAGGATCTCCAAAAGCTCTAATTGGTAAAATCATCTTGTTCTTTGTTCTAAAAAATTCTGCAATATGATGGTTGCACTTACTTTATCTATTAATCCTTTCTGTTGTCTTTGTTTTTTACTTTTTCCGCTTTGGGAAATAAAAAACGAAGCCATTTTTGAGGTAAATCTCTCATCAAAACGATGAACTTCAACCTGCGGAAATTCTTTTTTAAAGTTTTCTATAAAACCTAAAATATCGGTTTCCACTTCCGAAATATTACCTTTTAAATCCGTAGGAAGACCTACAACAACTGCATCTACCTTATTTAAACTGAAATATTTTTTCAAAAAATCAATCAGAAAGCGGGTTTCCACAGTATCAAGACCGCTTGCAATAATCTGCATATCATCGGTTGCAGCGATACCACAACGCGCCTTTCCATAGTCTATTGCAATGATCTGTCCCATAAGTCTGCAAATTTAAGAAATTTTAGCCATTATATTCCTAACACAGTTTTTTTTATAAATCATAGTTTTTTACATTAATTTTTTTATAATTTTATATTACCTAAACCAAAGACTATGAAGCAATTGATTCTCGTAAGACATGCAAAAAGTGACTGGCCAGAAGAAACCAGCGACTTTGAAAGACCATTAGCAGATACCGGCTTACAGGATGCTTTAAAAATGTCTAAATTTCTTAAAAACCATAATATTGCGATTGATTATCTTGTTTCGAGCCCCGCTGTAAGGGCTTTGAATACCTGTAAAATTTTCAATCAGACCTATCATCTGAAATTTGGGACAGACGAAAAACTGTACAATCCTTCTGAAAATAATTTTCAGTCGGTTATTTATGATTTAAATGACGAACTGAATTCTGTTGCATTCTTTTCTCACAACAACGGAATCTCCAACTTTGCCAATTCAATTTCTGAGGATATTTTCCATTTCCCTACTTGCGGTGTTGCCGGTTTTCAGATTGAATGTGATTCTTGGTCGCAGTTTGACGGAGCCGACAAAAAGCTGCTTTTCTTTTACGAACCTGCGAAAATAAAAGTTTGACGTTAAGATTCCACTCCTCTGGAGGGGTGGCGAAAATTCGTAAGAATTTTTGACGGGGTGGTTAAATATTTTTAAATTTTAAGTTTGGCTAAAGCCAATTCGCATCACAAAGAAAAGACGGGCTAAAACCCGTCCCTATTGATAAATATTATTTGTTGAAATTTATTTTCTTCTCAAATCCAAATCATCAAAATCGAAGCTGAAATCGGTAATATCTGAAATCGCTTTCATTTTTGCAGATTCTGCTTTTCCGTTTTCATCATAGCTAAAAATCAGATACGCATCGGCATCGTAACTTCTATCATCCCATTTAATAATAAACGTATTATTTGAAAAAGGAAGCAGCTCACCTTTCAGTCTTGGAGAGTTTTTGCAAGAAATTCTGTACGTATTTCCTTGTTGAATCACTTCAACATCTCCGAACCACTGATCATTGTATTTTCCGACAAACTGTTCTGGTTTTGGCTGCAGGCTTTTTTCTTTTTTAAATGCTTCAGATTTCGCAAAAGCTTCTTTTTTCTGCTTGTTGTAATCCGCTTCAACTTTCTGCATTCTGTCACCATAAGTTTTTAGCCAGTTTCTGTCGGCAACTCCTAAATAAGAATCTTTTACTGTATTTGTTATTGTACTGAAAGCTGCTCCGGACTGTTGATTCGTTAAAACTACAATCCCTAATTTCATATCAGGAATTAAGGTAAACTGAGTTACCGTTCCAATCAATCCACCAGTGTGCTGAATCTGCTTATGACCTTTCACATCACTTAAAAACCAACCCAAACCGTACCCGTAAAAACTTGTGTCATAAGGATTTTTCATTGCCACACCGTCCGGAATCTGTAAACTCCAAAGCTGCTGAATATTTTTATCCGAAACCAATTTCTTTCCGTCTTTTGTTGTAAAATTATTCAGAAGACATTCTGCCCAAGTCGTCATGTCTTTAATGTTACTCATAATTCCGCCTGCTGCATTTCCTGTTTCGTTCCAGTCGTGGGGAACGGCAATTGCTTTTCCGTCAACTGGCGCGTGTGCATCGATTTTATTCGAAATAGCTCTTGTCCTGTTGTAACTTCCGAAACTTGAGATCATTCCGACCGGTTTCATAATTCTTTGCTCAATAAAATCTGCCCAGCTTAATCCTGAAATTCTGGTAATCACTTCTCCTGCAACAATAAACATGATGTTGTTATAATCCAAAGTCGTTCTGAACGGATTTTCAGGTTTTAAATATCTTACATTATGAACAATATCTTTTACCGTTAAATTTCCACCTTCAGGAAAAAACATCAAATCTCCTTGTCCGAGTCCTAATCCCGCTCTGTGGGTTACCAAATCTTTGATGGTCACATTTTGAGAAACATAAGGATCATACATTTGAAATTCAGGGATATATTTTGAAACTTTATCATCCCAGTTTAATTTACCTTCATCCGCCAAAATCGCTAAAGCAGTACAGGTAAATCCTTTTGAGTTGGAAGCAATACCTACCAAAGTGGTGTCATCCATAGGTTGTTTCGTTGTCAAAGAACGCACCCCAAAACCTTTAGAATAAATTATTTTTCCGTCTTTAATAACACCAACCGAGATTCCGGGAACGTCGAAAGTTTTTAAGGTATTTTGAATTAATTCATCCAGTTTTTTTTCTTCAACCTGCGCATTCGCAATCCCTATTGTTAAAAGAAAAAGGAAAAAAGAAAGTTTCTTTTTCATATGTAAATATTTATTTTAAAAATTTTTTCAAATTTAATCAATTCAGTATTATTAAGTAAATTTGCGACTTGTTTAAACCGCAAAAGAAACAAAAGATTTTAGTGTACTATAAGATTTTCAAAAGTTCACAAAAAACAGCATCAATGATTTTGTAAACTTTTGAAATAGCATTCAATTATTTCCTTGGTTTCTTTTGTGGTAAAAAAATTAAAAATGACTAAAATACTCCTTCTCTCCGATTCTCATTCTTATATGGATGACAGAATTTTAGATTATGCAAAACAAGCCGATGAAATTTGGCATTGCGGAGATTTTGGAAGTTTTGAAATCATTGAGCAACTTGAAAAAATCAAACCTTTAAAAGGAGTTTGGGGAAATATTGACAATGCAAAAATCCGTTCAGAATTTCCTGAAGTGAATCGTTTTTTTTGTGAAAAGGTAGAAGTTTTAATGATTCATATCGGTGGTTATCCGGGAAAATATACGCCTTTAGCCAAGAAAGAAATTTCTGAAAAAGCTCCGAAATTATTTATTTCAGGGCATTCTCATATTTTGAAAGCGATGTATGATGATAAAAACAAATTGCTTCATCTCAATCCCGGAGCTTGCGGAAAACAGGGATGGCATAAAATGAGAACGATGATGCAGTTTGTGATTGATGGTGAGGAAATAAAAGATTTGGCAGTCATTGAATTAGGGACAAAAGTTTAATTTTGAAACACAAATGCCACCAATATTTTTTCGCAAATAACACTAAAAAATTTGTGAAAAACTTGTGCTGAAAATTTGTGTAGATTAGTGTTTAAGATGTATGAAAATCGGCGATAAAGTTTCGGTAGTTGATGAAGATTTGAGTGGAGTTATCACTTCAGTCAATGTAAATATTGTCGTTTTCAAAGATGAATACGGATTCACTTATCAATATCCGAAAGAAAAACTGGTTCCGAAAAACGCTGAAATTTATGAAAATATTAAAATCGTAAAAAAAGCAGAACCGAAAAAAGTGATTTCTAAAAAGCATGACAAAAATCCGCTTGTTTTAGATTTACATTTCGAAAATCTGGTGAAAAACCCACATGATTACGATAGCTTTGAAAGATTATTCATTCAGAAGGAAAAACTCATTCAGACTATTAATTTTTGTAGAAAAAATCATTTGAAAAAACTTGAAATTGTTCACGGAATCGGTGACGGAACTCTGCAGCGAATGGTTTTTGATGTTCTCGAAAGCCAGACAGGTTTGGATTTTTACAATAAGGAAATACTTCATCATCAATCGGGTGCGGTAATGGTAGAATTTCACTAAATTTGCAACAATTGTAATATGAACGTACTAAATTTACTTTTTACCAAAGACGGACTGATTTACCAAATCACCAAAAACAAAAGTGTTTTGGAGGAAAAGTCTTATTTCGTAGACGAAGAATCGCCGAAGAATTTTATTTCAGGAAAACTTGAAGATGTTCTTCTAAAACAAAGGTATGACGAAGTTTCTGTAATTTCTGCACTGAATCATTTCACCTTGATGCCGGAAGGTTTTGAAGATCATGATTCCGGATATGACCTGATTGCTTTCAATGCGCCAGTTGACAAGGATAACGAAGAACTGATGCTTTCTGTGAATAAGAAATTCAAAGTTCAGTTTTACTATACTTTTCCAAAAGAATTTTATCAGAAAATAAAAGATTTGTCGATTCCGGTAAGATTTAATTTTTCGGGAGAGAAGTTTTTGAACTCGATCAACAATAAAAACAATAAAGAAATTCACATCAATCTGTATCATAATCAATGTGAGTTTTTTGCAATATCCAATAAAAAAATCATCTTATATAACAATCTGGATGTAAATTCGGAGGTGGACTTTCTTTATTTCGTGATGTTTACGCTGAGCAAAATCGGTTTTGGAATTAACGAAACCAACTTTTACGTTTACGGAGAAACGACAGAAAATGAAACCTTTATCTCTGAACTTCAGAAATTTGTAAAGAATCTTAAAGTAGTATATGATAACGTTCCGAATAAGAATTTTATCCTTAATTAACTCGAAAGAATAACAACACAAAGCTCACAAAGCTTTTTTTGAATATATTTTTTAAGTTCACTAAGCCATTTAGAGCGCAGAGACAGACATAAATCTTATTTAGCTTAATAAAATCTTAATGAAAATAGAAAGAATTAATGCTTGAAATTCTTAATGTTTAGAAATTTTCCATCACCAAACATCTAACACCCAACATCTATGTACAGAATAATTTCCGGTAAATGGAAAGCAAAAAAAATAGCCGCTCCCAAAAATTTTGATGTAAGACCGACAACGGACTTTGCAAAAGAAGCACTTTTCAGTATTTTAGAAAATACTTACGATATGCAGTCGATTTCCGTTCTTGATCTTTTTGCGGGAATCGGTTCCATCACTTTAGAATTTGCGTCAAGAGGTTGCCAAGATATAACTTCGGTTGAAATGAATCCGAAACACACGTCTTTTATCAATTCTACCGCTTCAGATTTAGACATGAGTTTACAGATAAGTACCCAACGTGGCGACGTTTATGACTGGCTGAAGAAATTCAGAAATAATAAATCGTATGAGATCGTTTTTGCTGATGCTCCTTTTGAAACCGAAGAAAAAAAATATCAAGAACTGATTTCTTTGGTTTTAAATAATAAATATCTAAAACCAAACGGAGTTCTGATTGTAGAACACCAAAGCAGATTAAAACTGGATCACCCTAATTTTAAATATACCAGAAAATATGGAAATGTGAGCTTCAGTTTTTATGAACCCAATCAGGAAGCTGAGATTGAAGTTGAAACTGAAAACAAAGATACTACAGAATAAAAAAAAGACTCAATTGAGTCTTTTTTCGTTTTTATAAAACCTTATGCTCTAGATCTATTGATTTACCAAAGAATTTCTTGGAAATTTTCTCAAAGTTTTTAGTAATATCCGAAAGATAAAATTTGTAGGTCGGTTTCGGATTATTGTCATTCAGAAGGTGATATTTATCTAAAATAATCGTTAAATGATTTGCAACAATATTCGGTGAATCGATGACACGAACGCGGTTTCCGTAATATTGCTTTATTTCATCAATCAAAAGCGGATAATGGGTACAGCCCAGAATTAGCGTTTCAATATTCTTTAATTTAGCATTGCTCAGATAATTGTAAATGATAGAATGCGTGATCGGATGATTCTTGAAGCCTTCTTCAATCGCAGGAACCAAAAGCGGAGTCGCTAACTCATCAACTTTGATAAATTTATTGTGCTTACGAATGCTTTTCTTATAAAGTCCTGAATTTACAGTCGCCTTTGTAGCAATTACTCCTACATTATTGTGAATTTCGTACGCTACTTTTTCAGCAACAGGATTGATAACGTCAATCACCGGAACTTTTCCGGCAACCGATTCCATTACTTCCTGCAAAGCGTTTGCTGTAGCGGTATTACAGGCAATGACAATCGCTTTACAGTTTTGTTCTAAAAGGAAATTAGAAATTTTCGTAGAATATCCTATAATCGCTTCTTTCGATTTTTCCCCGTAAGGAAGGTGTTTTGTATCTCCAAAATAAATAAGGTCTTCATTCGGAAGAAGTCTTTTTATTTCTTTGGCAACCGTTAAACCTCCTACTCCACTATCGAAAATCCCGATAGGCTGCTTCGGCGAAAGATGCGAATAATCTTGTTTTTTAGTTTTCAAAAGCTTTGAAATTTAATACAAAAATACTTAAAGATTTTAAATTTGAGATTCGAGATTCGAGATTTTTAAACCTGGAACAAATCGGAGGCTATTCCGTCTGCCATAAACCAATGTTTTTCAGGAATTTTAAGATGATTATTTTCGATTTTAAGAATTCCTTCTTCCATTTTATTTTGAATTTCTTTGTTAAAGCGTTCCAGAATATTTTCTGAAAATTTTTGGTTTAAACTATCTAAGTCTACGCCCCAAACCGTTCTCAAACCAATCATAATCATTTCGTTAAATTGGTCTTGTTGGGAAAGTATTTCCGTTTCCTTTGCTAAAATATTTGAATTCAGTTTCTTAATATATTGCTGATTATTGGCAACATTCCAGCTTCTGACATCAGTTCCGTTGTAAGAATGTGCGGAAGGACCAATTCCCAGATATTCCTGGTATTTCCAGTACGAAGAATTGTGTCTCGAATAAAATCCTGGCTTTGCAAAATTGGAAACTTCGTAATGTTCAAAACCGTGGTCTTTCAGAAAATCGATCATATAATAAAACTCACGATTCTGTTCTTCTTCTTTTGGATTTAAAACCTTTCCTTTTGCAACCCAGTTTTCCAAAGCGGTTTTAGGTTCTACCGTTAAAGCATAAGAAGAAATATGCGGAATTTCAAGGGCAACGGTTTTATTTAAATTTTCTTTCCAGATCTCCAGATTGGAAGTTGGTGAACCGTAGATTAAATCGATGCTTAAATTTTCAAAGCCAAAATCCTGTGCTCTTTTAATCGAGCCTTCTGCTTCGGAAGCATTATGCGCACGATTCATCAGCTTTAAATCTTCATCAAAAAAGCTCTGCGTTCCGATTGATAAACGATTGACAGGAGAATCTGATAATCCTTTCAGAAAATTTTTATCTAAATCATCAGGATTTGCTTCTAATGTAATTTCGATGTCATTCTTAAAATTAAAATATCTTAGAACCTCATCAATTAAAGATTTAATTTCATCCGCAGAAAGCACAGAAGGAGTTCCACCACCGAAATAAAGTGATTGCAAGGTTTTATTCTGAAGCTCATCTTTTCTAAGAAAAATTTCCTTTTTCATGGCATCCAGCATTTCATCTTTAAAATTCAAAGAGGTAGAAAAATGAAAATTGCAGTAGCTGCATTTCTGTTTGCAAAAAGGAATGTGAATGTAAATCATAAAAAAAGCCCTGAAAAATTTCAGAGCTCAAATTTATTTAAATTAAATTGATTAATATCTAAATCCTCTATGATTAATAAAGTTATCGAAGTTATAACCAAGACCGATCATGAAGCTGTTTCCTCCATACTCCTGAATGTCAGACATTCCAAGGTTGTAAGTAGCACCCACCATAAATTTGTTGAATCTTACTTTTACGATCGGAGAGATACTCAACTGCTGATTATCAAATCTGTTCTGAACTCCTCTGTAGCTTACCCCGAAAGAGAAAGCGTTGATGTCGTTTGAGAACGTAGCCATAAGGTTTAAGTCCATCATTCTTGTTGAGTTTGTATTCAAATTGATTAAAGCTGAAGGTGTGATTGCAATGTTGTCTGCAATTTTCCAGTCGTATCCTAAGTTTAAGAAGAATTTGATTGGAGACGGTTCGTAGTTGTTTACGATAGATTCGTCATTGCTTAAAGCGATATCGTTCACAGAAACTCCCCCGAACAAACCTCTGTACGTCGCCGCTAAACCGAAGTTTGCATATGCCATAAAGATGTTGCTTTCGTTACCCTGAAGCAAAGGATCGTATCCGTCTTCTGTATTAATTTTAGAGTAATCAAAATTCATATTGTAGAAGTTCACACTTGTACCGAAAGAAAACTGATCCTGTCTTTCACCTTCGCTGCTAAGTGGAATAAAATAAGATGCTCCCGCTGTAATCCCTCCTGCTGAAATAGGACCGTTACTATCTCTGAAAACGGAGATACCCGCTCCCACTCTGTCAAAAATATTCGCGTTGATCCCCACAGATTGTACGTTTGGAGACTCGCTGAATTTTGAAAATTGTTGTTGATAGTTTAAGTTAAGCTGTACATAGTCCGTTTTACCGTATTGAGCAGGGTTGAACAGGAACTCACCATCCAAAAGATATTGTTGATAATATGGTAGTGATTCTTGTGCTTTGTATGCATTCGACAAAAGAGCTAAACATACGATAGCATATAGTTTTCTCATAACAAATCTTGATTTCAATTCAACAAATATAAAAAAATTCTCAATATATTTTTAGTTTTCTAAATAATTTCTCCATTTTTTTACAGCATCCGCCATATCTTTCGGCATTGGGCTCTCAAAATACAATTCCTTTTTAGTGGTTGGATGTATAAATCCTAAAGTATGAGCATGTAAAGCATGTCGTGGTAAAACCTCAAAAACATTTTTAATAAAACTCTTATACTTTGGCAGATTAACTCCTCTCAGAGCAACATTCCCTTCATATCTTTCATCATTAAATAAGGTATGACCGATATGTTTAAAATGCGCTCTGATCTGATGCGTTCTTCCGGTCTCAAGCTTACACTCTACCCAAGTCATGTATTTAAACCTTTCTAATACTTTATAATGAGTTACCGCATGTTTTCCCTGACTTCCGTCCGCATACGTGTACATCTGCATTCTGTTTTTCGGATGTCTTCCGATATGACCGGTAATCGTCCCTTCATCGTCCTGTACATTCCCCCAAACAAAAGCCCAGTACAAACGTCTCGTTTTCCGATCGAAGAACTGTTTTGCAAGAAAACTCAGAGCATATTCTGTTTTTGCAATGACTAAAAGCCCGGAAGTATCTTTATCAATTCTGTGAACCAAACCTACTCTGTCAAGATCAGATTTCTCACCGTTTTTCTGAAAATGAAACGCTAATGCATTGACCAAAGTTCCGTCCCAGTTTCCGAAACCGGGATGCACCACCATTCCGGGATCTTTATCTACAACGACAAGATCATCATCTTCGTATACTATATTAATAGGAATATCTTGTGGAATGATAACATTTTCCCTCGGCGGATGAGCCAATAAAACAGAAATCTGATCACCCGGTTTTACCTTGTAATTTTGTTTTACAGGATTTCCGTTGACGACAACATTTCCTGCACGGCAGGTTTGTGAAATTTTATTTCTCGAAGAATTCTGCCTGAAGATCATTAAAAACTTATCAATTCTTAATGGTTCCTGCTTAGGATCAACCGTAATATTAAAATGTTCATAAAGACCTTTATTTTCCTCATCAATATCAATTGAGTTATTGATGTCTAAAAATTCTTCGTCTAAAAAATCCTCATTATCTTCTGTCATTGCTATTTCTTTATATAAAAGGCTTCAACATTTAAAGTTGAAGCCATGTTTTTATATTAAATTAAAAAATTAATTATATAATTACCTTTTTAGCTTTAGGCTTATCTGTTGCGGGAGTTGTTGTTGCAGCAGGTTTCGTCTTATCATTGGTAGTCGCCGGTTTTGCTGAACCTGTACTTTGTTTTGCAGCATCAGTTTTAGGAACCTCTTTTTTCGGAGGACTTACCGGAGCAGGTGTCGGCTCATTCATTGGAGGATCCGGGAAATTCGGCACTTCTTCATATCTGATTGGAGGAAGTGTTGTATCAACCTTCATTCTGTAAGTAGAATTTAAAATCTCAATTTTCCCACGCAGTTCTGCAGGTGTTTTCTTACTCGCCCAAAGATCAATCTGCATTCCCTGATCTCGTGTATCTCCTGCTGCAGGATCCTGGTAATAGATGATATCCGAATCATCATTGCCGCCATCTTCATGATCTACAAGACCAACTTCGAATAAATTTCTTGCAATTAAAGCTTTAGCTTCTTTTACCGTTAATCCTACCACATTCGGAACAGAAATATTTCTCAAAGGACCAGAACCTACAACAACATCCACCACAGAGAATCTTGGGATTTTTGTTCCCGGTTTAATAGAGTTTCCTTTAAATAAAATTCTTAAAACAGCATCTTTCTGAATGCTTGATTCAAAAATGGTGTCTCCCACCTTCAAACCTACCTGATCCAATCTTTGGAAAGCCAGACCCGAATATTTATTGATAACATCCGGCACAGCAACAGGAGCCCAGCTTTTAGGATTTACCATCAGCTGAATCGCTCTTCCGTCTTTCACACGTGAGCCTTGTGAAGGATATACTTTCAAAACCTGAAGCGGTCTGTATTTAGGATTGTAAGCAGCACTGTCTACTTCATAATCAAGCCCTGCATCTTCTAATATTTTTACTGCGTCGTGCACAGATTTATTCACAACATTAGGAACAGGAATTTCCTGCCCATGATTGGTATGATACTCAAGCCAGCGGAAAGTAAGCCATACTAATCCTACAAAAATTCCGATCGCTACTAATAAATTGAGTAAAACTTTCCAATTGAAAAGTGATTTAAGCATACTTAAAAATACTTTAATTATAACGACAAAGATAATTAATAATTTTATATTGAAGTTTTTATTTGGCAGAATTCATTTTTGCTTTCAAAAAATCCAAAATTCACTTATTTCAATATATAAATTGTTTAAATTTGCCTTAATTGATAATTTGATATGAGCAAAAAACACATTGCCGTAGTTATGGGAGGCTATTCTGACGAATACAAAGTTTCTCTAAAAAGCGGTCAGTTAATATACGATTCCTTAGACCGTGATCTGTACCATGTCTACAAGGTGGTTATCTTAAAAGACGAATGGTATTTTCTGGATGAAAACGAGAATAAAAAACCGATCAACAAAGGCGATTTTTCGGTTACACTAGACAATAACGAAAAATTAAAATTTGATGCTTGTTTCAACATTATTCACGGAACACCGGGTGAAAATGGGATTTTTCAGGCTTATTGGGATGCCATCGGACAGAAATATACCGGTTGTGATTTTTATCAAAGTGCATTAACATTCAATAAAAAAGATACTTTAGCGGTACTTTCGAAATACGGAATTCCTTCTGCAAAAAGTGTTTATTTAAGAAAAGGTGAAAATATTAATGTTGATGAAATTATCGACAATCTAGGACTTCCAGTTTTTGTTAAACCCAATCAGTCTGGTTCTTCACTAGGAATTTCTAAGGTTAAAGAAAAATCGGAGCTGATTGCTGCAACCGAAATTGCCTTTAAAGAAGATGATGAGATTTTAATTGAAAGTTTCCTGAACGGAATGGAAGTTTCTGTCGGAGTTATTGATTTTAAAGGTGAAACAATTGTTTTGGGAATTACTGAAATTGTTCCTAAAAACGAATTTTTCGATTATGAAGCGAAATATGAAGGAGCTTCTGAAGAAATTACTCCTGCAAGAATTGATGACGAAACAAGAATCAGAGTGGAAGAAATTGCAAAAAGAGCGTACAATTCTCTTGGAATGAGCGGTTTCTCAAGAAGTGAATTTATTCTAATGGATGGAATTCCTTATATGCTGGAAATGAATACCAATCCAGGATTTTCTCCTGCAAGTATTCTTCCGCAGCAGGCAAAAATATACGGAATTTCAATCAAAGATCTTTGTGGAAACGAAGTTGAAAAAGCTTTGAATAAATAGGAAGATGGATGTTGGAAGTTTTTTTACTTTACTTCAACATTTATTTTAATTTAAATAAACTTTAGTTTCAAAAGGCAGCGTTTTCTTTAGAAGAACTTTAAACTCTGAACCTTAAACTTAAAAACCTTTCACGCATGAAAATTGCTGTTTTCCCGGGATCTTTTGACCCGATCACTTTAGGACATTACGATATTATAGAAAGAGCGGCTGCACTTTTTGATAAATTAATCATCGCCATCGGCCAAAATTCACAGAAAAAATACATGTTCCCGTTAGAAAAAAGAATGGAATTCCTGCAAAATTCAGTTGCAGAATTCCCCAATGTGGAAGTCGATTTTTTCGAAGGTTTAACCGTGGATTACTGTTTTGAGAAAAATGCCCAGTTCATCATCCGCGGACTTAGAAATCCTGCCGATTTTGAATTCGAAAAGGCAATTGCGCATACCAACAGAACTTTAGCCCATAAAAAAATTGAAACCGTTTTCCTTCTTACTTCTTCCGGGAAATCTTTCATCAGCAGCAGCATCGTAAGGGAAATCATCAATCACGGCGGAGAATACGAGCTTCTCGTTCCGGAATCGGTAAGAGTAGAAAAATAAGTAATAAGTAATTTGTAATGAGTAATTTTGCAAAAACACATTATGGATTACAATCAAATTTTCAGAGACAGAACTAAAAGATTTGCTGTAGAAATCATCAAATCTTTATCAGATATCCCATACTCAGATGCTGTATCAATAATCAGAAAACAAATTATAAGATCGGCAACATCTGTATCATCAAATTATAGAGCTGTTTGCAGAGCAAGATCGGATAAGGAGAAGTTTGCTAAAATCTGCATCGTAGTTGAAGAAATAGACGAGACTCAACATTGGCTGGAAATCATTGAAGAACTTCAATATGTTGAGCAAAATAAATTAGAACCATTAAAATCAGAATGTGAAGAATTGGTAAAAGTAATGACTACTTATAAATATAAATTATCTAAAATCTAATAAGTGGATTACTCATTACCAATTACTCATCATCGATAATAAATGCACGAACAGATCAATTTTGCCATAGAAATTTTGGGTACGATATCGTTTTCGATGTCGGGAAGTTTTGCGGCAATGCAGAAAAGATTAGATCCTTTCGGTGTTTTAATTATCGCTTTCGTAACTTCAGTTGGCGGCGGTACGGTGAGAGATCTTCTTCTTGATATTCCTGTTTTCTGGATGCACGATCTTCTGATGTGCGGCTTGATTTTGGCAACCAGTATTTTTTCGATGGTCTTTAAATCAATCGAGAAAAATTTTAAGGTTACTTTATTTATTTTTGACAGTTTCGGTTTGGGATTGTTTACGATTATCGGAGTTCAGAAAGGTTTAAATTCAGATATTCATCCCTTAATTTGTATTGCATTGGGAACGATAACCGGATGTTTTGGTGGTATAATCCGTGATATTTTGCTCAACAGAATTCCACTGATTTTCAGAAAAGAAATTTATGCTAGTGCATGTATTATTGGCGGTTCAACATTTTTATTACTGACTACTTTCACCAATCTTTCTTATACAATTATTCAGATTTTTACGATCCTCCTCATTGTTTCTATCAGAACATTGGCTGTAAAATATCATTGGCAGATGCCAAAATTTTATGGTTATGAAAACAATTCTGAGATGTAACCTCTATGAAAAAAATAATCCTCCTATTCGCTTTATTCATAGTATTTTCTTGCAACCGTGAAAGCAAGTTCGATTTGGAAAAAGACCTCTATCAATTTTCAGAAAAAATGGAAAATGGAGATACCTTGGAGGTTTATGTTAATCTTTCAGCATGTATTTGCTGCATCTGAGAGATCTAATTTCGTAAAAGAAAATGACACCTTATATTTAGAAACCTATTCCGAGATAAGTTCATTTGAAAAGCAGCAACAAATTTTACCCAAAATCGTTTATCCTTTTAAACCCAAAAATTCTCTTTCTTTTGAAAATTATTTTAAATATTTAAAAAACGAAAATAGAGCTAAACGGGAATACAGTTCATCCTTGGTAACAGTTTATTATCCTAATAAAAATCAAAGACAATATTTCAATGATGACAATTTAGGTGATAAGTTCACGAAATTGGATAAACTCTCTTTAATTAGAAAAAAACTTTATCCCAATGATAAGTTCTTTGAAACGCCAGAACCTTCACCTCCGTCCAGAAAATAAAAAATGCACTAAAATCAATTAGTGCATTTTTTATTATTTTTCTATTATTAAAACTTCCCTCTGTTTCTCATATTCGGGTTATGCATATGCTTTTGCATCGTCGGCATTTTCAGCTGATCTTTCAGCATTTTGATTTGGTCGGCCATCATTCCGGCAGAATCCAGTCTTTTTGCTTCTTCAAGAAGTCTTTGTCCTTCCTGTTTTTTTCCTTTAGAAATTGCTCCTGCCGCAAGATTTAAAGTTGCCATTGCGCGGTCATGCTTCATATTCAAACCATATTCCAAAGCTTTTTTCATTAAAGGCTCAACCTTCGTCGGATGATCCTGTGCTAAAACCAAGCCCTGTAAATAATGGTAATATCCGTATTGGTTCTTATGAAGCTCTGTTTTATAATTTTTAATATTATTCAAAAATTTCGAAGCTTTTATCATATCCTGCTTTCTCAATTGCCAGAAAGCCAAAAGGATATTTTCATTCTTAAAAAATAAGAAAATTGGTAATGCTGATAAAAGGAAAACTACGATTCCCCATCCCATACTTCTGGTAAAGAATATCATGTAAAGACCTCCAAGAATCAGAAGTGCTGCAACGATGATTTTTATGTATTTGTTCATTATTAAATTTTAGAAGTGCAAAGATAAGAAATTTGGTTGTTAGTTATTAGTATGTTGACGGTTTCTCATTAAAATTCCACAAATTAAAAACGATCAACCAACAACTACTATCCTTCAATTCTTTCATACGTTTGAAAACAGAAATCATATTGATTTTTCTCGTCTTTTTCATGGCAGATTTCCTCTGTCATTTTCCAGATTTTGTGATCTATTTTAGGAAAATAAGTATCGGCTTCAAGGTTTGCTTTTACTAAAGTTACTTCAAGTCGGTCTGTAATCTCCATAGTTTGCTCATATATATTTCCGCCTCCGATAATAAAAATATTTTCGTCTATTTTTTTGGCAAATTTCACAGCTTCTTTAACGCTTCCTACAATTAAAATTCCTTCCTCAAACCAGTCTTTTTTTCTTGAAACAACAATATTGGTACGGTTGGGTAATGGTTTTCCAATGCTTTCATATGTTTTTCTTCCCATGATGATCGGATGCCCCGAAGTAAGATCTTTAAAATGTTTCAAATCTTTCGGAAGATGCCACAGAAGCTGATTATCAGAACCAATTTCGTTTTTTTCTCCCATTGCCACCACAATTGTTGTCATTCAATAAATTTTCTGCAAAATTAGCACTTAATTTGTATATTTGAGTAACACAAAAACATTAAAAAATTTTAAACGATGAAATCGTAACTACACATTTTCAAATACACATACTTGAAGATTTGCGATTGCATAAAACCATTAAAAACAATAAAAACTCACATATGAAAAACAAAGGCTGTATGAGCGCCGGAACGATCGGAATTGCTCTTATAATTATCGTAGGAATACTATTTTTCTGGGGGAAAAGCGGATATAATAAATTTGTAGATCAGGAACAGACGGTAGATGCAAAATGGTCTAACGTACAAACCGTTTATCAGAAAAGAGCCAACCTCATTCCGAATCTGGAAAGAACTGTAAAATCATATTCAAAATTCGAGCAGGAAACTTTGACTAAAGTTATTGAAGCCCGTTCAAAAGCCACTTCTATCAACATCAACCCTACTAATCTTACCGAAGAAGACATGGCTAAATTCCAGGCTGCCCAAGGAGAATTAACGGGGGCTTTAAGTAGATTGATGGCGGTTGCAGAAGCTTATCCGAATTTGAAGGCAGATCAGCAGTACATCAATTTCCAGAGAGAATATATTGCTATTGAAAACAGCATCAGAACCGAAACGGTGTATTACAACAATGCAGCGAGAGACTACAATGTTTCGATCAAGCAATTCCCGAACAATATCTTGGCAAACTTTACCAATTTTAAGGAAAAACCTTTGTTTAAAGCACAGGCAGGAGCTGAAAACGCACCAAGCGTATTTACAGAATAATGAGCCGCTTTCTTACAGATCAGCAAATAGCTTCCCTTGTGGAAGCTATTCAGTCGGCAGAGCAACATTCTACCGGAGAAATCCGTGTACATATTGATTCTACTACAGATTCACAGTCTGCAGAAACTGCTTTTGAAGTTTTTAAAGAGCTGTGCAAAGACAAAACTGCAGAAAAAAATGCGGTTCTTTTTCATGTTAATTTTGAGAAAAAATACCTTACCATCATTGGCGATACCGGAATTCATGAGAAAGTGCATCAGTCGTACTGGGATCATCTGCACGATTATATCACTTCGGAATTTGCAAAAGGGCATTATTACCAAGCTTTGAAAAGCGGGATTCTCGAAACAGGTCTTGAATTAAAAAAATATTTTCCGATAACCGGAGAAAACCACAACGAATTACCCAATGAGATTACATTCTCTTAAAATATTTTTCACATTTCTATTAGTTTGCTGTTATGGTTTTTTATCAGCGCAATACACTATTCCCGAAAAACCAGCAGTTCTTTATCCTGTTTACGATGAAGCCAACCTTTTGACTCAGCAGGAAAAAGATGAACTGAACAAAAAGCTCATCAAATTTGCAGATTCTACTTCAACGGAAATTGAGGTAATCATTATTCCTTCCACAAAAGGCGAAGATGTAAATTTTCTGGCAACCATGTTTGGTGAAAAATGGGGAATCGGACAAAAAGATGTTGACAACGGAGTCGTTTTCCTGATTGCAAAAGATGACAGAACCATGTCAATTCAGCAAGGAAGGGCGGTTGAACAATATTTGACGGCTTCAGTTGCAGGACAGATTTTAGATTATATCGTTACACCGAATTTCAGGCAAGGAAGATGGTACGAAGGCATCAATGGTGGAACGAATGCTATTATGGAGGCTGTTCAGGGAAAGTTCAAACCTTTGGAAAACCATGAAAATGAAGGGGATTCAGGAGCTTTAAAATTAATTATCATTGCTTTTGTTATTTTTATTATTCTTGCGATTATTTTTGGCAATAGAGGTGGCGGTGATGATGATGGCGATATTATTTTAAGTCGTAGAGGAAGAAGAAATTATCCCGGTGGATTTTTCCCGTTCCCTTTTCCCGGAAGTTTTGGCGGTGGATTTGGCGGTGGAAGCTCTAGAGGCGGTGGAGGATTTGGAGGATTTGGAGGATTCGGCGGTGGAGGAAGCTTTGGTGGCGGTGGAGCGTCTGGTGGATGGTAGAAAAATTAAAATGAAATTTTCAGTAACATCTATTCTTTTAAGCTTCACAACTTTATTACTTTCCATTAAAGTTAATCTGACAATTCTAAAAGATTATTGGTCGACAGACGGAAAAACTCAGGCGTTGTATGGACTTTTAGACTTAAAATATTCATACAAATATTACTTTTTAATTATCTCATTCATTTCATTATCATTTTTAATATTAGCTTTTAAAAACAAAGAATTAAATACATTTAAATATTCTGCGACTTGTATTTTAATGATTGGAATAATTTCAATATTTGTAAGTTTTTGGAAATGGTTTATTTAAAGTTTTAAAATATGAAATCTTCATTGAAAATATCATTAGGATTACTTTTAATTATACCTATTTTATCTTGCACAAAAAGAAATAAGCAAGAAAATATTTCTGAAATTAATAATTCTATAGTTTTTAAAGAAAACAGAAATATTGAAAATGCACAATTAGAATTAAAGAATGCTCTTTTAGAAAATGAGATCCTTACTGATAAAGTTATTTCAGATTCTCAAACTGCTGTTAAAATTGCTGAAGATATTCTTTTTAAAATTTACGGAGAAGAAAATATAGTTAAACAAAGACCATACAATATAAATTATGTTGAAGATTACTATATAATTAATGGAACAATGCCCGCTGAAGTAGCAATCGGAGGAACATTCCTGATAATAATAAGTTCAAAAGACGGAAAAATAATTAAACTCACTCACGGAGAATAAATTTTAATTAAACTAAAAATCCCGCTTTTCTCTGATTAAAATTTCATTAAACCTGCCATAACCCTTTATATTTCACACAATTTTCATTATATTTACTGAAAACGGGTTTATGAAAAAAACGCTGGTGGTTTTTGCCCATCCCTATCTTGAGCATTCCAATTCAAATGTAGAGATCATCAATTTCTACGTTCGTCATCAGCATTTTACCCTTCGCGATTTGTATGAAGAATATCCCGATTTTCATATTGCGGCATTTCGGGAGCGAAAAAGACTTCAGCAATACGATCGTTTTATTTTTCAGTTTCCCATCATCTGGTTCGGAATTCCACCTTTACTAAAACTATGGATTGATGAAGTTTTTGACCGAAACTGGGTAAAAGAAGGCGAAAATAATCCTCTCGAAAACAAAGAAGTTTTTATCGTTGTGACAACCGGTGGAAAAGAAAGGTCTTTTTCAAAAAACGGAACATACAAATACACGATTGAAGAAATTATCAGCGGATTGATTGTTTCTCTGAATGTTTTTAAAGCCAATATCAAAGACATTACAATCGTTTACGAAGCCAATAAACTATCAAAAAAAGAAATCATTTTACAGAAAAAGAAATTTGTCGAAATCCTGAATCAATAGCATGGAAACTACTTTAGCAATGAACACCTTATTATTTTTGGGCGTAGCCATTATTATGGTTCCGTTAGCAAGAAAATTGGGTCTAAGTTCAGTAATCGGCTATATTTTAGGTGGAATTATCATCGGACCGTACGTTTTAAAACTTACCGGAAAAGATGTAAACGACATTATGCACGCCAGTGAATTTGGAGTCATCATGCTTCTTTTTTTGGTCGGATTAGAATTAGAACCCAGGAAATTCTGGGAAATGCGGAAGAAGATTGTCGGGCTCGGTTTGACGCAAATGGTTCTTACTATTTCCATTCTATTTCTTATTTTTATTTGGGCAGGCTGGAAAGTCGACAAATCAATTGCCATTGCCATGTGTTTTGCATTATCGTCGACTGCTATTGTTTTGCAGACCTTACAGGAAAAAAACAATCTGAAAACTTTAGCCGGAGAAGCATCATTTTCTACGCTTTTATTTCAAGATATTGCTGTGATTCCGATTTTGGCAATCTTACCGATCATTGCGAATTATAAGGCTAGACATCACGATAATGAAGTTCAGGTTTTAATACAGACTCTTCCTGAATGGCTACAGTTTGCCACCGTAATTTTCGGAGTTGTTGTTTTAATTTTACTCGGAAGATATGTTTTCGTTCCATTTTTAAGATACGTTTCAAAAGCAGGAATGACAGAGTTACTAACTGCCTCTTCCCTATTTTTAGTGATCGGTGTTTCAGAACTAATGGTTGCCATTGGATTGTCTCCGGCTTTGGGAGCATTTTTAGCGGGTGTGATGTTGGCAAACAGTGAATTTCGTCATGAGCTTGAAGCACAGATCGATCCTTTCAAAGGACTTTTGCTTGCCGTATTTTTCGTGAGCGTCGGTTCCACGATGAATTTTAATGTTATTGCTCAGGATCCTGTATTCATTTTCAGTACCGTTTTTGTGGTTTTGGCAGTGAAATTTTTTGTCCTTTTTGCCATCGGAAAATTCTTTAAAATAGACACGCCACAAAGTTTATTTTATGCTTTTGCCCTTTCTCAAGTAGGAGAATTTTCTTTCGTTTTAATTAATTATGCATCAGATTTATATCTTTTCAGCGCTGAAATGAACGCACAAATGATGGCGGTTACCGCAATTACCATGTGTATCACTCCTATTCTTTTAATTATCAATGATAAACTGATTACTCCAAAATTTATTAAAGAAATTCCTGAAGAAGAATCTGCCTTCAGTATTCTTGACGGTAATATTTCTCAGAAAAAAATCATTATCGTGGGTTTTGGGCATTTCGGAAGTACAGTTGGAAGACTTTTAAAAGCCAATAAAATTACCGCAACGGTTCTCGACAGAGATTCAGACCGTGTGAAATTATTGAGAAGCTATGGTTTTAAAGTATATTATGGAGACGCTACAAGAATTCCCATCTTAAGAGCTGCAGGAATTGAAGATGCCGAAATTCTGGTTTTATGTCTTGATGATCCCGATGACAATAAATTTATTGCAGAATTGGTTCGTGAACATTATCCGAAAGTGAAAATATTTGTTCGTGCTAAAAACAGAATCGATGCTTATGCTTATCTGGACAACGGAATTGATAATATTTACCGTGAAACTTTAGGAACCGCTGTTGATATGGCAGTGGATGTTCTCCACGAAACCGGAATGCGGAAATATGCTGCCCGCAGACTTGGACAGAGATTTATGGCAATCGACAAAGCTTCCATCAGAAAACTGGCAAAATCAAAAGACGACGAAGAAATTCATCTTTTTACCACAAGAGAAATCCTCCAGCGAGAGGAGGATTTATTGGCTTATGATAATCTTAATTTAGAAAATAAAGATTGGGAAACTCAATCGACCGACGAAGAAGAGGATCAGGAGTAAAAAATTACTCCACAGTTACGCTTCCGCCGCTGCTTTCTTCTTTGCTTACCGTTGTTACATTTCCTTTTTTAATTCCTTTAACACTTGCTCCTGAAGAAGCATGACCTTCAAATTTAGAAGAGACACCGATTTCTACACTTGATGCACTTGATGCTTCAGCTTTTACATTTTCGGCAATTACCTCTTTAGCAGAAATCTCGCTTGATGAAGATGAATTAAGGGTTGCATTTTTAGTTTTTCCTGAAATGGTAACATCTGAAGCAGACGAAGCCTCGATATTCAGATTTACTGCCCATATTTCTCCTTTGAAACTTGCACTGCTTCCCGCATCAATATCCAGATCATTTGCTTCCAATTTACCTGAAATATGCGCTGCACTTGACACTTCAATATCCGTTTTGTCCTGTGTAAATTTATCTCTTACAATAATTGTTGCGGCAGAATTGGCTTCAATCTTGTTGAAATTTTTAGCATAAATTTTAGCTTTTACATTATTCGTATTCATTACACGAACCCCTGTTTTATAATGAATATGCAGTTCTCCTCCGTCATTATCAACCAAAACTTCATTAATAATATTTTCCGGTGCAGAAATCACGACTTTCTCAATATCCGACTTAATAATTTCAGCTTCAATGGCCTGGGAAACTTCAATTTCATCAAAATCTCCTTTAAATTCTTTTTGTTTTAAAGACCCGTGATCTTTGTTGGTCACATCCGGAAGCCAGGTTGATTTTTCGTTTTTGCTCTCATTTTCTTTGCACGAAGAAAAAATAATTAATCCTGAAAAAAGTAAAATTGTTTGGTATTTCATATGTAAATTTTTGATTTTCTTTTAAGGAACATATGCAATCGCTTCACCTTCATCAGTGTTTCAGTACGAAAATTCATGGCGATTTCATTTTTGATGTTTAAAAGTTTAGTTTTTAATATCTTTATACTTTAATAACAACTAAATTATGAAATCTCTTACAACTGACAAGAAAAACAATTTTTAAAATCAAAAAGAGATTCTAAACTAAATTTAAATACCATAAAATCTGCTTATGAAAAATGTTTCATCAGTATTATTAATTTCTGCTTTGGCATTCAATTATTCCTGTACTACAACAATGAAAACAAACGACATAAAACAGGAAATCCCTGTTCCTGACGCATCACTTTCTTCGAATCCTTTCATGAAGAAAAGCAAACTTCAATATGAAGCTCCGGAGTTTGATAAAATTAAAAACGAACATTTCAAACCTGCTTTTGAATTTGGTTTAAAACAACACGATGCCGAAATTTTAAAAATCGCCAACAATCCTGAAGCTCCGACTTTTGAAAATACCATCGTTGCATTAGAAAAAAGTGGCGAAGTCCTGAAAAGAGCTGTCATTGTATTTTCAAATTTAACAAGTGCAAATACAAACCCTACTTTACAGGCTTTAGACGAAGAATATGCTCCGATTTTTGCCGCACATTCCGATAAAATGTATCTGAATGAAAATCTGTACAAAAGAATTAAATCTATTTCTGAAAACGGATTAGATTCTGAAAGCAAAAGATTAGTACAGTTTTATAAACAAAATTTTGAAATTGCAGGAGCCAATCTTTCAATGGCCGACAAAGAAAAACTGAAGCAGGTCAATCAGGAAATGGCATCTCTTTCTACACAGTATTCCAACAAATTATTGGAAGCAAGAAAGCAGGGCGGTGTTTTCTTCTCTGATGCAAAAGAATTAGACGGACTTTCTGCTGATGAAATTGCCGCCGCTGCAAGTGATGCTAAAAATGCAGGCAAAGAAGGTCAGTATTTATTGGCTTTACAAAATACGACACAGCAACCTCTCTTACAGAATCTTAAAAACAGAGCAACAAGAGAAAAATTATTCAAAGCTTCGTGGACGAGAGCTGAAAAAAGTGATGCTAATGACACAAGAGAAACGATTGAAAAATTAGCCAAATTAAGACTGAAGAAAGCTCAGATTTTAGGCAAAAAAAGTTTCGCAGAATGGAAATTGCAGGATCAGATGGCAAAAAATCCGGAAGCAGCAAAGAAATTGATGGATCAGATTGCAACGCCTGCTGTAGAAACTGCAAGGCGTGAAGCAAAAGATATTCAGGATTTGATTGACCAGCAAAAAGGCGGTTTCAAAGTAGAACCTTGGGATTGGAATTTTTATGCTGAACAGGTAAGAAAAGCTAAATATGATTTAGATGAAAATCAAATCAAGCCTTATTTCGAAATCACAACGGTTCTGGAAAAAGGAGTTTTCTTCGCTGCTGAAAAATTCTATGGATTGACCTTCAAAAAAAGAACTGATCTTCCTGTTTATCATCCTGATGTTGTAACGTATGAAGTTTTCGACCATAATGGAAAATCTATCGCCATTTATTACTTGGATTTCTACACGAGAGATTCTAAAAACGGTGGAGCATGGATGAGTAACTTCGTAGAACAATCTTATTTATTAGGTACAAAGCCAGTTATTGTAAACTGTTATAATTATCAAAAACCTGCCCCGGGAAAACCTTCCTTGATCAGCTATGACGATGTGACAACCATTTTCCATGAATTTGGTCACTCGATCCACGGGATGTTTGCGAGCCAGAAATATCCTTCTCTTTCAGGAACAAATGTACCGAGAGATTTTGTAGAGTTTCCATCTCAAATCAATGAACATTGGGCTTTAGATCCGGTAGTTTTGAAAAATTATGCACTTCATTACGAAACCAAGCAACCCATTCCACAAGCTTTGGTTGATAAAATTAAAAAAGCAGCGACTTTCAATCAGGGTTACATGACCACCGAATTGGTTTCTGCAGCAGCTTTGGATATGGATTGGCATACGGTAACAAATGAAAATCAATTAACTCCGGTTTTAGATTTCGAAAAACAATCGTTGGTAAATCACGGATTTACTTTAGCAACGGTTCCTCCGAGATATCATACTCCTTATTTCGCACACATTTGGGGTGGTGGTTATTCTGCAGGATATTACGCTTATTTATGGTCTGAAACGTTGGATAACGACACCTGGGAATGGATTAAAAATAATGGCGGATTAACTCGAGAAAATGGAGACCGTTTCAGAAAATATATTCTGTCTGTCGGAAATTCAGTTGATTTGAATCAGGCATTCAGAGATTTCACAGGACATGATCCGGATATTAAGCCGTTGTTGAGAAACAGAGGGTTTATTAAATAAATTTTTTAAAGCATTCAATTTTTTGGATGCTTTTTTATTACATAAAAATAAATATATTTGATTATAAAATTTTAACCAAAGAAACTTTATTTATCTATGAAATTTTTAACTCTTTTAAGCCTTTCTTGGCAACATATATTAATTGTTTTATTAATTATTATTCCTGTATACTTTATTCCTACATTTGTGGCATCTAGTAGAAAAAAAGCAAATACAAGTGCTATTTTCATATTAAACTTATTTTTAGGATGGTCATTAATTGGTTGGGTAGTAGCTTTAGTTTGGGCTTTATCAAATAACGAAACTAACCAACAAGTAACTGTTAATTCGCAAAACAACTATACTAATATTGATCAATTGACCAAATTGAAAGAACTTCATGATAAAGGAGTAATTACAGATAAAGAATTCATAGATCAAAAAAATAAATTACTTAGTTAAAAAACTTTTAAGACTTTTGCAATTTTAAAATTATAAATAATGAACTGTCCATGCTGTTCGGGTAAAGCCTACGAAAAATGTTGTAAACCTTATCATACCGGAGAAAAAAATGCACCAACCGCCGAAGCTTTGATGCGCTCTAGATTTTCAGCATTTGCCATTCCGAATGGAGAATATTTAATGGAAACAACTTCACCGGTAAAAAGACAATTTCACAACAAAAAAGATTTACAGGAATGGGGAGAAATCAATGAATGGACGAAACTGGAAATTGTAGACGAACCATCAATGAATAAAGTGGAATTCAAAGCGTATTACACCGATGAAGATGGAGAAAAACAAGTTCATCACGAATTATCTACATTTAAAATGATTCAAAATCGTTGGTACTACGTAAGCGGAGAGTTTTTAGAATAATTGGAATTAGTTAATCGCAAAGGCGCAAAAGAAGTTGAATTCTAAACTTTTTTAAGACGCAAAGATTTTATCAAAGATAAAATTCAGTTCTAGTAATTTGAAAATCTCTGATTTTGAACTCATGTGTTCTAAATATTTTCAAAAATTCAAGTATAAACTAATGTGACTCATGTGTTAAAACCTCCCACAGATTACTCAGATTTTCACAGATTAAAAATCACTTTTAAATCTTTTTTGAACTTCTGTTTTCAATCATTTAAACTATAAAAAGTGTAAAACTTTTGTGACTTTGTGGTTAAAAACAAAAAATGTCCAGCATTTCTGCCAGACATTTTAATATTGTACAGGAACTCTTAGTGACCTTCGTTTCCGTCAATTCCGTGAGCGTGACCGTGAGATAATTCCTCTTCAGTTGCAGGACGGGTATTTAAAACTTCAACCTGGAAATCCAAAACTTTCCCAGCCATTGGATGATTTAAATCTGCTACCACAACTTCCGGTGTAACTTCTACTACAAAAGCCTGGAAATTATTCCCTTGGTTATCTGTCAAAGGTAAGATAGCTCCAACTGGCGGAATTCCGGATTCTCCGAACATATCGATTGGTAATTGTGCAATCGCATCTTCCTGTTTTTCACCATACGCTTCTTCTGGCTGAATAACGAAAGCTGCTGTATCGCCCGCTTTCAAACCGTGAATATTTTGCTCAAACTTAGGAATCATCATTCCCATTCCATATAAAAATGTAAGCGGATTTTCTTCTGTTGTCTCTTCTACAAGAACTTTAGATCCATCTTCTTCGATCGTGTGAAGAATATACTTTACAGCTACAACGTGATTGTTTTCGATTGTCATATTTTTCTTTTTTTCGTGAATTTATCCTCACGATTAACGGCACAAATATAATGTTTTTGAAATAATTGGTTTTAGAAACAAATTAATAAATCATCAAAAATTACCCTATATTATCTCTTTCCGCTTTCTTTTTCTGCCTTAAAACATAAAGGTATAAACTCTCTACTTTCGTTCTTGCCCAATCTGTTTTCCGCAAAAACTTTAGCGAAGAGCTGATGCTCGGATTATCTGTAAAACACTTAATATTAATTTGCTTCCCCAATTCCTCAAAACCATCATAATATTCTACCAGTTCTTCGAGAATAGCATCAAGTCTTTTTCCGTGAAGCGGGTCTTTAGATTGTTGTTCCATGATGTAAAAATAGAGATAAAATTATATTTAGTAACAAACAAGGCCGTTTTACCTTTATGTAAATCGCATTTGACTGCAAACAAGGTTGTTTTGAATTAATGAAAATATTCAATGCTATTCTGTTTTTTCTTTTGATTCTGTTTTATCTTTATTTTTAAGAATATTTTCTGCCATATTTTTAAAATTCTCAGTTTTCATAATCACAAGCTTATTATTCGAATTCCAGATACTGACATATTTTTTAGAAACAACAGTATAAGAATCCCAATTGGTAAGATTATGATAAAGCATCAATGTACAGATATCCGTAGGAGTAATGGTTAACCATTTTTCAATAACATGAGAGTGAACTCCACTTACGGTTTTTCCAACTTTTTCGTCATGGATATTGGTTGGTATCATAGAATTATGAAGTTTTTCAACATTTTTCACTTCATTTTTATTATTAAAAGTAAGCAAATAATCATTTCCGAAAACAACAACATTGTTTACAGATGGTCCGGTTAAAACATAAACCTTTTTAACATTTTTTCGAATGAGAGGAACAATATTAAAACTTGTATTCTGATAAGATTTAAAAATAGTATCTGTTTTAATTCTCGACAAAGCATTCTGTCTGATAGAAAAATATTCTGCTTCAGTTGGTGTAAAATCTCGTTCTTTTAAATCTAAATTTGCGTCCTTTGGATTGTAATTTGTGGGAAAAGCGATTGTTGCAATAACCTTGTTTTCCTTTGAAAAGAAAATACACTTTGGAACCGATTCGTCTATGTAAGAAAAATATCCGCCTACATTTTCCATGTTCTCATAACTAGCCCCGAAAACATCCGTTCCATACCAACTTGCCATTTCACTGCGGTAAAGAGCAATTCCTTCTTCATTGATTTCATTTGAAAGCTTTTCTAAATTTTGTGCCTGAAACGATACTGCTAACAAAACAACAAGTACTGCTAAAATATTTTTCATGATAATTGTTTTTTCAAAAATAGGGAATAAGATTTTCATTGAAAAATTGTACTTTTTTTTTTGCTTTTTTTTTACGTTTGAAGAATATTTTTCTTAAAAATTGAGCACCTAATTAAGTCACATTAATTTTTTCTCTCTAAAGAATAGATTAATTTAGCAAGACCAAATTTCTAAGTAAAATTTATCTAAAATAGAGTTGAGATGAGCAGGAATACCGACTCCAACAGAAAATTACACAAAAAAAAGATCGACAATAAAAAAAGGAAAATTCAGGAAGCCGAACTGAAAAGGAAAAACCGTTTGAAGGAAATGCGTGAAAATAGAAAAGAAAAATCAGACGAGAAGCAAGAAAACGAAGATTAAATACATGAAAATTCTACACACCGCCGATTGGCATTTAGGTAAACGTCTTGACCGTTTTTCCAGACTGGAAGAACAGGTTTTGGTGATGGAAGAAATTGTTCAGATTGCCGATGAACAGAATGTTGATTTAATTTTGATTGCCGGAGATTTGTTTGATAATTTTAATCCGGGTGTGGAAGCCATAGAACTTTTTTATAAAACCTTAAAGCGTTTATCTTTAAATGGAAAACGTCCCGTTATTGCTATCTCGGGAAATCACGATTCTCCAAACCTGATTGATGCACCCGACCCTTTAGCAAGAGAATGCGGCATTATTTTAATTGGTCATCCGAAGGCGACCGTTCAGCCTTTTGAACTCGAACATTTTAAAATTTCAAAATCTGCAGAAGGATTTATCGAAATGGAACTTCAACATCAGAATTTCCCCATCAGAATTCTTCACACGCCTTATGCCAATGAAATTCGTCTGAAAGAATATTTCGGAGAAGACAAAGAAGCTGAACTGAACAATGTTTTAGCTGAACATTGGAAGAAAAATGCAGATTATTTTTGTGATGAAAACGGAGTCAATCTTTTGATGACGCATTTGTATATAAATAAAAAAGGAGCTCCAATATTAGAAGAACCGGAAGGCGAAAAACCCATCAAAATCGGAAATGCAGACTTAGTTTTTTCTGATATTATTCCACCACAGATTCAATATACCGCGTTGGGGCATTTACATGGTTTTCAGAATATCGGAACGGATGAAAAACCTGTGATTTATTCGTCGTCTCCACTTTGCTACAGCTTTAGTGAAGCAGGACAGACGAAATATGTTTCCATTATTGATATCAAACCCAATCAACAAGTTTCGTTTGAAAAAATTGCTTTGCAAAACGGCAAAAAATTAGTCAGAAAAACATTTAATTCTATCGAAAATACAGTGGAATGGCTTAATGAAAATCCAAATACATTGGTCGAACTGGCTTTAGAGAGCGAAACGTTTTTAACCGCTGATGAGAGAAAAAGACTGTATCAATCGCATAGCGGAATTGTTCATCTGATTCCGAAGATAAAAAATCAGGAAACTCACGAAAGCAATCTGAGTGAAATTAATCTCAATCAGGATATACAAACGTTGTTTAAAGATTATTTTAAATCTAAAAACGGTGGTCAGGAAGCAAATGAAGAGCTCATTAATTTGTTTAATGAAATCGCTTCCGAAAAATAATTTATCTAAAATATTTTTAACCCATTAAGAAATTTTAGACTGCAAGATATTTTAAGATTCAGATAAATCTGAATTAAGCAGTTCGCTTAATGAATATCGTTAGATATTTCCTTAACCTAAACTTTACTACTTAATAAATCTTAATGGTTTAAATTTAAATATTCTCTTTATGATTCCAATTCAATTGACTTTAGAAGGTCTATATTCTTATCAGGAAAGGCAAAAAATCGATTTCGAAAATCTTACGGAAGCCGGACTTTTCGGCATTTTCGGTTCGGTCGGTTCCGGAAAATCTTCTATTTTGGAAGCCATTTCTTTTGCATTGTACGGTGAAACTGAACGCTTGAATGCAAGAGATAAGCGCACATACAATATGATGAATCTGAAATCAAACAAATCGTATATCGAGTTTGATTTTTTGAATTATGAAAATAAAAAATTCCGTGCGACGAGAGAATTCAGACGAAATTCTAAGAATTTTGAAGATGTAAAAACACCCACCGTTACGTTTTACGAATGGAAAAATGAAAACTGGATTCCTCTGGAACATTCTAATGCGGAAAAATTAGTGGGATTGAGTTATGCAAATTTTAAGCGAACCATCATTATTCCTCAAGGTCAGTTTAAAGAATTTCTGGAACTCGGCGCAACGGAACGAACCAATATGATGAAGGAAATTTTCAGTCTTCAGCGTTTTGATCTGCAGAATAATGTTTCGGTGTTAAATGCAAAAAACAGATCAGAACTCGATCAGTTGGAAGGTCAGCTAAAAGGTTTTGAAGAAGTGAATGAAGAACAGATTTCGGCTCAGAAAGAACATTTAAAAACGGAGCAGCAAAAGTTTGAAGAAGTACAGAACGTTTTCAGAGAAACAGAAGAAAAATATGTAAAACTGAAAACCTTAAAAGATGATTTTGAGATGTTGCATCAGAAAAAATCTGATTTTGAAAAACTGACTCAACAGAAATCTGAGATTGATATTTTAGAAACAAAGACAGAGCTTTACGATAGCGTTTTTAGGATTTTTACGCCTTTAGTTTCTGAAAAAAATAAACTTGCTAAAGAAATTTATGAACAGCAGAAAAGTAAAGAACAGCAGTTTAAAATTTTACAGGAAACTGAAATTCAGTTTGAAAATACGAAGAATAAGCTTTCAGCAATTCAACCGAAATATGAAGCTTTACATCAGTCTAAAATTCAGGAAAATGATTTGAGTCTGATTCTTCAGATGCTTAAATTTTCGGATGAGATCGAAACTTTAAAAGAACGAACTAAAAAAGGCTCGGAAAAAGTAAAAGAAGTTGAAGCCAACCAAAAGTTAATTCAAAATAAGATTGAAGAACTTTCAAAAAATGCTGAACTTTTAAAGCCTAAAAAATTAGATTCCAATTTACTTTTAAATGTTGGGAATTGGTTTTCAGAAAGGCAAAAATTAACCGAAACATTACAAATTCAAGCAGGAAAAATTGATTCAAAAAAACTTGAAACCCAAAAAATTCTTGATGAATTAAAACCATTTAAAATCAATCCTGAAACTTTTAAAAATGATTTTAAAACTCAGATTGAAACTTTAGAAAATCAAAGAAAAACAATTTCTGAAAAACGAAATCACCTTGAAGTTCAACAGAAACTGGCACATTTTGCCAACGAATTACATGACGGAGAATCCTGCCCGCTTTGTGGCGCTTTGGAACATCCGAATATTGTGCATTTTGATGATGTGAATTCAGAATTAAATGAAATTCAGAAGCAGATTGAGCAGCTTGAAATTCAAAAAGAACATATTCAGAAACAATTATTAGAAATCGAGAAAATTCTAGACCGGAAAAAGATTTTTGAAGAACAGTTGAAATCGGAAGAAGAAAGTTTAAAGCAGATCCAAAATAACATTGATGAGCATTTAAAAGGCTTTATCTGGAAAGAATTTAGTTCAGAAAATCAAAATGATTTCGAGGAAAAAAGACAGCAATCTTTTTCCATTGAAAAACAAATTGATGAGCTAAATCGGCAAATTTCTTTGGAACAAAAAAATCTGGACAAAGAAAGGGAAAATCTCGACAGTTACAATAAGGCGTTGGAAAAATTCAGGCTTGATGAAGCAAAAAAAGAAGAGCAGATCAAAACCAACGAAAGGAATTTAAAGGTTTTAGAATGGAGTAATTACAAGGAAAAAGTGATTGTTGATGTGGAAGAAACTTACATTAAACTTGCACATTCAAATCTTGAAACTGAGCAGAATTATAATCAATTCATCAAAGAAGAAAAAGAAATTTCGCCCAAATTAGCCGAACAAAAAACGATTGTTCATCAATTGGAAAAACGGATTTCAGAACTGGAAAAAGAAATTTCAGAGAATACAAATCAGATTGAAAAAGCTTTGTCTGAACAGCAATTCAGCACTGTGGAAGAAGTCTATCAAATTCTTGCTCAGGAAATCAATGTTCGGGAAATAAGAAATCAGATTCAGCAATTCAGAATTCAGTTTGAAACGTTGAAAAACAGTATTCTTGAACTGGAAAATAAGCTTAAAGATTTTTCATTTAACGATGAAGAATTTTTAACCATTGAAAATCAGTTCAAAACTTTTGAAAATGATTTAAAAACTGCCAACGATTCTGTGGTAAAAATCGCAACAGAAATTGAAAGGCTTGAAAAAGAATTCAGGAAAAAAGAAAATCTTTTAAAGGATTTGGCGCTACTTCAGAAACGTGCAGAAAACCTGAAAATCATGACCAATCTCTTTAAAGGAGCTGGTTTTGTGCAGTATGTTTCCTCTATTTATCTTCGTCAGTTATGTGACCATGCCAATGTTCGTTTTCATCGGATGACGAGAAATCAACTAAGTTTACAGTTTAACGAAAATAACGATTTTGAAATTATCGATTATCTGAATGAAGGCCGAAGCCGAAGTGTAAAAACGCTTTCCGGAGGACAGGCTTTTCAGGTTTCTTTGAGTCTTGCGTTGGCTTTGGCTGAGAGTGTTCAAACCAATGCGCAGTCGGAGAAAAATTTCTTTTTCATCGATGAAGGTTTTGGAACTCAGGATGTGGAATCGGTGAATATTGTGTTTGAAACGCTGATGAATCTTCAGAAAGAAAACCGAATTGTAGGAATTATTTCGCATGTGGAAGAATTGAAAGAGAAAATTCCGGTATCGCTGAATATTACGAAAGATGAGGAAAAGGGAAGTTTGATCGAGATTGTTTGATTTTTGACACAAACTTTTAACACATAAGTCACATTAGATTAGTTTTAATACTTGAAAATATTTTAGAACACATCAGTTGAAAATAAAAGATTTTTAATTTTTGTTTACATTTGAATCATTAAAAATTATCATGCAAAATTTACCCCTTATCTTAAAGCCTTCGAAAGTAAAAAGTATCATTCTTATTCTGGTAAGTATCGGTTTTGTTGCTTTAGGAATTTCATTGTTAGAAAAAAATATGCTGATTGCTGTGCTGAACATTGTTTTCTTCGGAATCTGTCTGCTTATTTTTATTATTAATCTCATTCCCGATTCTTCTTATTTGAAAATCGACGAAAGAGGAATCGAGATGAAAAACCTTTTCAGAACTACTTTTATTCCTTGGCAAGCTGTCAGTAGTTTTAGAACAAAGTATATTTTCGTTAATAAAATGGTGGTTTTTGATATCGACCAAAAGCTTTTGGAAAATTCTACCATGAAATCAAAAACAGGTGCTTTTCCTGATACATACGGAATGTCTGCACAAAAACTTGCAGGCCTTCTGAATGAATATAAAGCTAGATTTGAGACAATCTAAATAAAAACTCCGCTGAAAATATTTTCAGCGGAGTTTTTATTTTATCTTACCTGTGGTGCAACTTTTTCACCAAACAGTTCAATAGACTTCATCATCACATCATTTGCAGGATCTCCAACGTCCATGTGACCGATAAATCTTGTAATTCCGAAAATCTCTTTCATATAATTGATTTTATCAGCAACTTCATTGGCATTCCCGATGAATAACGCACCTTCTTTTGCTCTTCCGCCTTCATACTGCATTTTCGTGTAAGGAGACCAACCTCTGGATTTTCCGATTCTATCCATTTGAGATTTATAATTATTAAAATATCCGTCGACAACATTTTGGTCTTCACTTACAAAAGTATGTGAGTGAATCGCAATCTGCATTTCAGATTCAGGGTGACCTGCATTCAGATATTCCTGTTTGTAAAATTCAATTAAATTTTTAAACTGAATTGGCATTCCGCCAATAATAGCAACGACTAAGGGCATTCCCAGTTTTGCAGCACTTAAAACCGATTGCGGAGTTCCACCAACCGCTCTCCAGATGGAAAGTTTTCCGTTGTTTTTTGCTCTCGGATAAACCGTCTGATTCTGCATTGGGGCACGCAATTTACCTGTCCACGAAACGTTTTCTTGTGAATTTATTTTTAATAATAATTCTAATTTCTCATCGAATAATTCTTCGTAATCATTTAAAGAATACCCATACAAAGGAAAAGATTCGATGAAACTTCCACGACCGACAAAAATTTCTGCCCGACCATCCGAAATCAGATCTAATGTTGAAAAATCTTCATACACTTTTACGGGTTCAGACGAACTTAAAACCGTAACCCCACTTGCCAATTTGATATTTTTGGTTACACTTGCCGCTGCAGCCAAAACCATTTCTGGCGAAGAAACTGCATAATCCGCACGATGATGTTCTCCCATTGCAAAAACATCAATCCCGACCTCATCCATCAATTTTACCTGTTCGATGATTTCACGGATTTTTATTCCTGCATCTTTATATTTTCCGGTATTTTGATCGAAACCCAAGTCGCCAAACATTCCTATTCCTAATTCCATATTTTTGTTTTTTAGATAGGACAAAATTAGACGAATGAAAATTCAAAAGCATTGATGAATGATAAGAACGGAAGGAGCTTATTTTTGATTTCCTAAAAGACCAAAAAGTATCTTATCTCTAATCTCATCGGTAATTTCCGATGTAGATTCTATATTTCTTTTAAACCAGAAATAAGAATTATTTAAAGTATGAAGAATAAATCTTGTCGTAAAAGCAGGAGATCTCAGTTCCCAGTTTTGGGCTTCATAAATTTCAGAAATCAGTTGTTCAACTTCCTGCTGATAATTTTTTCTGAGTTCGACAAACTCGGGTAATCTTTCTTCAAGATGCTTCCATTCGTTGGAATAAATATGCGTTACATCGCGGTTTTTCAAAACAACCGATAAATGTTTTTCAATAAATAAATTAAGCTTTTCCTGAGCAGAAACTTTGGTATTTTTTACTTGCTGAAGCTCCTCAAAAAACTCGTTGGCTACTCCGAAACAAATCCATTCAAGAATTTCTTCTTTAGAACGAATATGTGCGTATAAAGATGCCGCTTTGATATTGAGTTTTGTAGCCAAATCTCTCACCGAGCTGCCCATATAACCTTTCTCTTTGAAAAGTTCTACAGCGACTTCGAGTATTTTGATCTGTTTTTCTTTTAGCTCCATCTGGTAAAAGGCAAAAGTAATTATTTTGATTTTAATAATCTGATTTTCATGAGATGATTTAAAACAAAGTTTAAAATGAATAATTTTAATTTTATTTAAACTGACGGTTATTCCACAAATTTTATTTGAATTTAATGAATTCGGAAATTTTGTCTTTATAAAATTGCACCAAAATTGAATATTCCGGAAATTTTGTCCGCTATTTTTAAAAAATCAACAATTGAACACTTTTTGTGATAATCTCTTCGAATTAAATGATTGAATAGATTGAGGACATCAGAAATTAGAAAATCGGATTTAAAAATTAACATTTATTAGACTCTTATGGTCTGAAATCTGATGTCTAAAATCTAAATTTAAACCAAAGATTAAAGAATCAAAAAAACAAAATATGAACTTAAATCAATATACTGTAAAATCACAAGAAGCCATCCAGGCGGCACAACAAGTGGCAATGGAATTTGGCAATCAACAGATTGAACCTCAACATTTACTTGAAGGAATTTTTCAGGTAGATGAAAATATATCGCCTTTCTTATTAAAAAAATCTGAAGCAGATGCTACTTTGGTAAGAGAGCGCAACCGTGAAAATCTTGAAAAACTTCCTAAAGTACAGGGCGGAAATATTTACCTTTCACAATCTGCAAACAAAGTTTTGCTTGATGCTCCCAACATCGCTAAAAAAATGGGTGATGAATTTGTAACGATCGAACATCTTTGGCTTTCATTATTAGAAACCAGTTCAGAAGTTTCAAAAATGCTGAAAGATATGGGCGTCACGAAAAATCTTTTGGAAGGCGGAATTAAAGAATTAAGAAAAGGATCGAAGGCAACTTCTGCAAGTTCAGAAGAAACGTATCAATCCTTAAATAAATATGCTAAAAACTTTAACGAACTTGCTGCAGAAGGTAAACTTGATCCAGTAATCGGTCGTGATGAAGAAATCAGAAGAGTTTTGCAGATTCTTTCGAGAAGAACAAAAAACAATCCGATTCTGATTGGTGAACCCGGAGTTGGTAAAACTGCGATCGCTGAAGGAATTGCGCACAGAATTATCAGCGGAGATATTCCTGAAAATCTGATGGATAAAACTTTGTATTCATTAGATATGGGAGCCTTGATCGCCGGTGCAAAATATAAAGGAGAATTTGAAGAAAGGTTAAAATCCGTTGTTAATGAGGTCATCAAATCAGACGGACAAATTATTCTTTTCATCGACGAAATCCACACATTGGTTGGAGCTGGAGGCGGTGAAGGTGCGATGGATGCCGCGAATATTCTGAAACCAGCTTTAGCAAGAGGAGAATTAAGAGCCATCGGTGCAACGACTTTGAATGAATATCAAAAATATTTTGAAAAAGATAAAGCGTTAGAAAGACGTTTCCAGAAGGTAATGGTGGAAGAACCGGATACCGAATCAGCAATCTCCATTCTTCGTGGAATTAAAGATAAATATGAAGCTCACCACAAAGTAAGAATCAAAGATGAAGCGATTATTGCGGCGGTGGAAATGTCTCAAAGATATATTTCAGACCGATTTTTACCGGATAAAGCGATTGATTTGATTGACGAAGCTTCAGCTAAATTGAGAATGGAAATCAATTCAAAACCGGAAGAACTTGACGTTCTAGACAGAAAATTAATGCAGATGGAAATTGAATTGGCAGCCATTTCAAGAGAAGGAAATCAGACGAAAATCGATCATTTAAAAGAAGATATTTCGAAAATTTCCGAGCAGAGAAATGAAATCAATGCAAAATGGTTGAAGGAAAAACAAAAATCTGAAGATTTAACTCAGATTAAAAAAGATATAGAATCTCTTAAATTAGAAGCAGAAAGAGCTTCGAGAGCAGGAGATTATGCAAAGGTAGCGGAAATTCAGTACGGAAAAATAAAGGAAAAAGAAGATGCTTTGCAAAAACTGGAATTGGAGATGCAAAACCATCAGAATGAATTAATTAAAGAAGAAGTAACTTCTGAGAACATTTCTGAAGTGATTGCAAAATGGACGGGAATTCCTGTTACAAAACTCCTTCAATCCGAAAGAGAAAAATTATTAAATCTTGAAACCGAACTTCATCACAGAGTTGTAGGTCAAGATGAAGCGATTACAGCCGTTGCAGATGCAATCCGAAGAAACAGAGCGGGATTAAGCGATGATAAAAAACCTATTGGTTCATTCTTATTTTTAGGAACAACCGGTGTCGGAAAAACCGAGCTTGCAAAAGCCTTAGCTGAGTTTCTATTCGATGACGAAAACAATATGACAAGAATTGATATGAGTGAATATCAGGAAAGACACAGCGTGTCTAGGCTTGTTGGTGCGCCTCCGGGATATGTGGGTTATGATGAAGGCGGACAATTGACGGAAGCGGTAAGAAGAAGACCTTATTCTGTAGTGCTTTTAGATGAAATTGAAAAAGCGCATCCGGATGTTTTCAATACGCTGTTGCAGGTTTTGGATGATGGTCGTTTGACGGATAATAAAGGTAGAGTCGTGAATTTTAAGAATTCACTCATCATTATGACTTCGAATTTAGGTTCGCACCTTATTCAGGAAAATTTTGAAAATATTACCGATGAAAATCAGGATGAAATCGTCGACAAAACAAAAGATGAGGTCTTTGATTTATTGAAACAGACATTGCGTCCGGAATTCTTAAATAGAATCGATGAGGTCGTATTGTTCCAGCCTTTAAGAAAAAAAGAAATCGGAAAAATTGTAACCTATCAGTTGAGAGGATTCAATGATATGCTGGCAAAACGAAATATCATTATGACTGCAACTCAAGACGCTGTAGATTATCTGATGAATAAAGGATACGATCCTGCTTTCGGGGCAAGACCGTTGAAGAGAGTTATTCAACAGGAAGTTTTAAATAAATTATCAAGAGAAATTTTAGCAGGAAAAGTAAATGACGGTGACAGAATCACTTTAGATTATTTCGAAGAAACAGGTTTAGTTTTCAGACCTGCAGAACAATAAGTAGTTTTTTTCATATATTATTTTTATGAATAGGTGTTGTAGAATAATCTGCAACACCTATTCTATTTATACAATCCGTAAATACACGGTTTTTTTCATCGGAAAAACACGATGTTGTGATGTAACATTTTTTTCAGAAATTTGCTTCCTAACTGAAACCTATTAGCATGAAAAGTGAATCAAAAGAAAACGGAAGAGAAAAAACTCCACCGATGATAAGTTTGCTACCCACCACTTTGATCCAGAGTTTAGTAGACAACTATCACAACAACCAGCTGAGTTTTATTAATGAAAATCTAAGTATTGAAGATGCAAATTCCATCTGGTTTGATCTTCCCACACTGAAAAGCTTCATTGAAGATATTGAAGAACAAGCCGCCATAATAGATCCTACTGTAACAGATGCAGATCTGGGAATAAGATTTTACTATGCAGCCTACCCTGAGTTTCCGGAAGCGCCGGTACCTTCAGATTATGCTCTAAGACATACTTTAGTAATGATTCCTACAAAAAAAGAAGACGGTCTGAACTACGATTTCAATCCATGTGAAGAAGAAGGAAAATCATTGGCAATAAGGCCTGTTATGGCACTGGCTCAAAATCACGGCAGCTTGGTTCCGCCAGATACATCAACTGTAGAGACTTATTAACATATTTTAGATGACTGACTTTCAAATGTTATTACAGAGTGGTATGAGATTAAGCGAAGGCATTGCTGCGCTGCTATCAATTTTGTACTACAAAAAAATTAAAGCAACCCATTATCGTTACTTTTCGTTTTTTCTCATTATTATTTTTTGTTGCGAAATATTCGGAAAATATGGTGGAGAATATATTTCGTATCCGAAAAATCTGTTTTACAATTATTTTGTAATTCCTTTAGAATTTATATTCCTTTATTGGTTGTATGCATATCAGTCGCTTAAAAAGAAATACTTATTCTGGGGATTTTCGCTGATGTTTGCTTTGGCTTATATTCCAAACGAACTTTATTTTCTAAAGAATAAGCATATTTTTTCATTTAATTACACATTTGGTAGTCTCCTTCTGATGTTTTTAGTAATAATGGAATATTACAAGCAGATTAACTCTGATAATATCCTGAATTTTGCCAAAAACAGAATGTTTTATATCAATCTTGGAGTAACTTTGTTTTATATTGGAACATTACCATTTTGGGCATTTTACTTCCAGTTGCTGGAGCATAGACCTATATGGAATCTTTATTTCAGCTATTTTCTGATGTCTGGAATTGTGATGTACCTGTTATTTGCAAGCTCTTTTATATGGGGAAAACAGAATTATTCTTAACCATTACACTGTTCAATGCTTTTTTTGCAATGTTTATCATTGCTGTAACCATTTATGTTCGAAAATACAAGCAACGAAAAATGGAATATCTGAGTGAAATTCAGCTTAAAAATGAAATTCATCAAAAAGAACTTTTGGCAACACAACTCGAAATTCAGCAAGCAACAATGCAGCAGATCGGGCGTGAACTTCACGACAATATCGGGCAGAAATTAACCTTAGCGAGCCTTTATACACAACAATTACTGTATGAAAATAAGGTTACAGAAGAAAGTGAAAGGATAGATCAGGTTTCGCAAATTATCAATCAATCGTTGCAGGATTTGAGAAGTCTTTCTAAAACATTGACGGATGACAACATCAACCAGAAAGAAATTGTAACTTTAATTCAGGAAGAAGTAGACAATGCCAATATTCTGAAAAAATGCAAGATTCATTTTGAGCATAATTTTGATAATCTTGATCTGGATTTTGTTCACAAAAATGTTTTGCTGCGAATCACACAGGAATTTATTCAGAACAGCATTAAGCATTCGCAATGCGAAAACATTCTGATTACACTCAATACTTCTGAGGAAAACCTTTGGGAACTCAAAATAAAAGACGACGGAATTGGGTTTAATATAGATAACACCCTGTCAAATGGCATCGGTCTTACCAATATGAAAAACAGAGCCGCCATCATCGGAGCAGAATTTAGCCTGAAAAGTTTTGAAAATAAAGGAACTTCTATTGAAATCAAGTTAAAGAAACCACTATGAAAAAGACCATTTTAATTGTTGACGACCATATACTTATTGCCAAAGCGCTTCAGGGAATCATTGATAACTTCACAGGTTTTGAGGTCATTGATGTTGCGGAAAACGGTAAAGACCTCATCGAAAAATTTGAAAGTGGCGGCAAAATTCCCGATATAATTCTTCTCGACATCAGTATGCCGGTAATGGATGGTTTCGAAACGGCTTTATGGTTGAAAAATAATTATCCCGAAATCAAAGTAATGGCTCTCAGTATGCAGGGTGACGACAACAGTGTCATCAAAATGATTAAAAACGGAGCAAAGGGTTATCTTCTGAAAAACACCCATCCAAAAGATCTGGAAACGGCTCTTTCAAAGCTAAGCAGTGATGGTTTTTTTTATCCGGAATGGGCTTCTAAAATTATTTTTTCGAACATCAATAGTGATAAGACAAACGAAAAAGCAATAAAAATTTCAGAAAGAGAAAAAGAATTTCTTACCTATACTGTTACCGAACTCAGCTACAAAGAAATTGCAGAGAAAATGTGCTGCAGCCCGAGAACAGTTGAAAGCTACAGAGATCAGCTTTGTGAAAAGTTTGAACTGAAAACAAGGGTCGGTTTAGCTGTTTTTGCCATAAAAAATGGTTTTGCAGAATCTTAGATAACGTTTTTTTCAATCCTGAATATAAATTTCATATTTATAAGCATAAAAAAAGAAGCTTTTCAGCTTCTTTTTTATTTAGAAAATAATAGTCTTATTTAATACTTATCAATTCCACATCAAAAATAATAGTAGAACCCGGAGGAATTGCAGCACCTGCTCCACGGTCTCCGTAAGCAAGATCTGAAGGAATATAGAATCTGTATTTAGAACCTTTGCTCATCAGCTGAATACCTTCTGTCCAACCCTTTATTACGCTACCAAGATTAATATCCATTGGGTTACCCCCGTTTTTATCGGTAGAATCGAAGACAGTTCCGTCCAAAAGTTTTCCGGTATATTTCACCTGTACTACATCTGTTGCTTTAGGTTTTGTTTTGCCGTCACCTTCCTGTAAAACTTCATACTGCAAACCTATAGCGGTAGTTTTTACTTTAGGATTTGTTTTGTTTTTTGTAAGAAAATCCAGCCCTTTTTTCTTATTTCCGTCTGCCTGTGCTAAAGCTTCAGATTGTTTTTTCTCATTTTGCTTCTGCATAAATTCCTGCATGAAAGTATTCATTTCTTCAGCCGGCATCAGTTTCTTTGTTCCTGCCATCTCTTCTTTAATAGCCTGAGCCAAAAGATCTGCATCTACTTTGAAACCTTCCTGTTTCATATTCTGAGCGATATTCAGACCGATATAATACGAAGCTTTTTGGTCATCAGTATATTTGCTGTCGCTCTTCCCTTCATTTTTCTGAGCGCAAGAAACGCTAAATATTGCCATGCAGAATAATGCAATAGTCTGTTTTTTCATTTGATAATTTTATAATTTATTATTAACGAATTTAATTATTGCTGCAAATCTATCATTAATTGCAGAAACTTTCCCGTTGTTAAAAAAAATTCTATTAAATTTCATCAAAAATTAAACTGATTATCATTAATAATTACTTTAAAAATTGGTTTTAAATCTAAATTTTGTCCGAAATAACCTATAATCTCTACTATTTTTTTTCTAATCTAAAGCTTCTTTAAATAATTTTTAAAACTGCAGTTCTGTCAAAACAGGAAAATGGTCTGAAGGATACAGCAGATTTTCTCTTCTGTCGTTGATGTGTCTGTGAGATTTTATTTTAAAACCTTTCACAAAAATATAGTCGATTCTTTCTTTTGGAACTTCGGTTACGTTGAAACCGGTGAACGTTGCAACAGGGCCGTAATGCTTAGTTTCTGATTTATAAAATGTGTCATCCAAATTTTTTGAAAGAATCTGTACTGGTTCTGTATCTTCCGTTAAATTGAAATCACCTGTTAAAGTCATTGGTAAGTTTTTCGGGTTCAATTCTTTCGCTTTTTCAAGAATTAAATCGGATGATTTTACTCTCGCCACATTTCCGATGTGGTCAAAATGAATATTCATCGCTAAAAATTCCTTCTTCGATTTTTTATCTTTAAAAATTGCCCACGAACAGATTCTGTTCAAAGCAGCATCCCAACCTTTTGATGGTTTTTCGGGTGTTTCAGACAACCAAAACGTTCCTGATTTTACGATTTGTAGTTTTTCTGTATCATAAAATATGGCAGAAAATTCTCCTTTTTCTTTTCCGTCTTCACGACCAACTCCTACGTAATCGTAATTTTTCAATCCGTTTTTAATATCTTTCATCTGTTCGGGAAGTGCTTCCTGAACCCCGAAATAATCAGGATGATAATACGTTAAAAGATCGAGTGCATCTTGTTTTCTGTTCGTCCATGAGTTTTCTTTGTCAGAATCTACATTGAGTCTGATGTTGAACGACATTACTTTTAAATTCTGAGAAAAGCTCCACGCAAAAACAAGCATTAACAAAGCTGAAAATCTGAAATTCATTAGGGTTTAATTTTAATTGAATACAAAAATAAAACTTCTCTTTTACAGAGAAGCTTTATTGTGATGATTATATTGTTAAATAATTTTCGAATTATACAGTTTAAACTTAATTTCATTTTAAAAAAAAGAGATAAAATATATTCTTTTTTTTACCGCATAAGATTCAAAAGAAAAAATTGGAAATAGAGAAATTCAAAAGTATGCAAAATATAAAAGCAAAGGTTTATAATTGTTTTGCTAGCTTTTGAATTCCTATAACAAATTAAAATCTTTTGAATCTTTTGCGGTAAAAAACGATAATGTATTAAACTTAATTCGACTTTTTCGCTTTAATCATAGCTTCCAAAGCATCCCACATTTCCTGCGGGATATCTTCGAGCATATTAAATTCTCCTGCTCCCTGAAGCCATTCTCCACCATCAATTGTCACAACTTCACCATTCATATAAGCTGAATAATCAGAAACGAGATACGCCGCAAGATTTGCCAATTCCTGATGTTCTCCTACCCTTCTCAACGGAACTTTTTTTCTCATATCAAATTTTTCCTGCAAATCTCCCGGAAGCAATCTGTCCCAAGCTCCTTTTGTTGGGAAAGGTCCCGGAGCAATAGCGTTAAAGCGGATTCCGTACTTCGCCCATTCAACTGCTAAAGATCTTGTCATCGCCAAAACACCTGCTTTTGCACAGGCAGAAGGAACAACATAAGCAGAACCCGTCCAAGCATACGTTGTAACAATATTTAAAACTGTTCCAGGAGTTTTAGAATCAATCCAATGTTTTCCGATGGAAAGTGTGCAGTTTTTTGTCCCTTTTAGAACAATATCTAATATAGAATCAAACGCAGAATGTGTTAATCTTTCGGTTGGTGAAATAAAATTTCCGGCTGCATTATTAAGTAAAATATCAATTTTTCCGAATTCTTTTATGGTAGCTTCTTTCATGGCTTCGACCTCATCCCAGTTTCTTACATCACAAGCAACGCAAAAGACTTTTCCGCCTGTTTCCGCCTCCAATTCTTTCGCAGTAACCTGAAGTTTTTCTAAATTTCTGGAAGTAATCACCACTTTTGCACCGAGTTCAAGAAAATATTTGGTCATTGCTTTTCCCAATCCGCTTCCGCCACCCGTTACAATAGCAACTTTATCTTTCAGAGCGTCTTCACGCAACATTGGCTGTGTATAAAGATTCATAATTTTATTTTTTCTTAAAAAAGATTAATATAGCCCAAAGCGGCTAATAAAGAGTAGTTTACAAGAGTGGAAAACACTATCGGTAACGATTTAGTAATGGTGCTTAATGCACTCGCTTTAATTTGATTACCTTGTAAATCATTAATGCAAATCTACTAAATAATTGGGTAAGGTATATTATTACTTTGCCCTTTTTTGTTCCCTATCCATAAATAAAAATTCCCCCATAGGGGGTAATCTGTGATATTGGTTTCATTATTATTTCCAAATTTTGGCATGTTAACAATAGTTCCAACTCTGAACAAATAGTGAGAACCTCTAAAAGACTATGCTATGGAAATCGTGTTGAATAAAATATTAGTGCAAATTGAGCATCAGGAAGATAAACTTTCTTCTCAAATGATGCAGATGTCGGAAGAGGCTTATCAAATGACCTTATTTCTAAAGAAAATGCTATGCGAAATAAAATCCCAAATCTTACGGGATGGATTTGCAAATGAGCAACAAGAGATTGATTTTTTCAAGAACATTAAACCAAACATCCTAGGGAAGCTTATTTACTATAACAAAGTCTTCCGCATCGAAACAACCTGCCCCGTGAGCAATGGCAAAATACATCAAAGCTATTACGAAAATCTATTAAAAGGTCTCAAATTAAAATATAAAGAAAGTATTTGCAATGAAGATTTTTACAGGTATTATCGTGCTGGCAGAACAGACCGTGACCACAGTTATTTCAAGCTCGGACAAATCAACTATCATGATGGTTTAAAGAGTACCGTATTTGAAATTGATCTCAGCTTTTCAACATATTTTGATAACAAAATAGCCCACATTGTAGCGAATGAGCTACTTTATACCTATGTGCTTACTAAAGTAAATCCAGAAGAAAATCCCGATACGATTTTGCAGAATTTGGATGCTAACAAAGATATTTCGTGGACAAATTCACAAAATGCACTTATCGAACTGATATACGCCCTATATGCTTCAAATTCTATTGCACACGGAAAAGTAGGCATCCGTAAATTAGCTTTGATTTTTCAGGTGTTATTCCGAACTCCCTTAAACGATATACATCACTCTTTCCACCGAATGAAAACAAGGGCAGGTTCCCGAACGGCATTTTTAGACCAGCTTAAAGCTTCATTAGAGGAATATATGGACAAAGACCTTTAACCACATCAACAAAGCAGTTTACAAGCAGTACACAAAATGTGCTGCTTTTTCTTTGCCCATATCTGCCAATTGGCAAACAGTACCAAAATGCTATTGAAAAATATCTCAAATATTTCAAAACTCTTATTATACAAGTGTTTTCTGAGATTGTGAAAATTTTCAAAAAACCGACAAACCAATGGGTAGAGATTGGCAGACAAACATTACCACCTTTCACAATTTTGCATAGTGAACATTAAATACTGTGCAATGAAAATAATAACTATTGAAGAAGAAGCATGGCAACAGCTCAACAGCCGTATCAACGCCATTGCAGACTATCTAAAAAGACAGGAAGACAAAAGTTATGATGACCTATGGCTCAATAACCACGAGATATGCCAATACCTGCACATCAGTGAAAAGACCTTATGGCGTATGCGTACCAAAGGCGAGATAGCTTATTCAAAAATCTACGGTCAGTATTTCTACACCATTGGGGCTATTAAGAATATGCTTAACGCCAATGCTGTACAGAGCAGTGACGAGTATGTGCAGGAGCTTATGGCAAAAGGTAAAAGCTATATCGAGAAAGGCAGAAAGCTAAAGGCTGATAAAAAAACAGGTATGAACCCTTAAAAGTATATCCTTATGAATATTGACAGAATGGAATTTTTGGCTTGGATGGAGCGGCTGATGGATCGCCTCGATATGCTGGGCGACAATATAGATGAATTGCAAAAGAAACGAAACAGCATAGACGGTGAAGAACTCCTCGATAATCAGGATCTACTTCAAATGCTGAAAATCAGCCCTCGTTCCCTGCAACGGTATCGCTCCATTGGAAAACTTCCCTATTACACAATAAGCGGAAAACTGTATTATAAGTTGTCCGATGTGCATCAGTTTATCCGGGAAAGTTTTAATCCTCCTACAACTAAACTGAACGCCAGTAAGTGACAAACACTGCCTTTGAGTGCCAATTAGTGCAATGCAGTGAACACTTCCTTTACTTTCGACATCGAACTTTAAAATTTTTTAGATTATGAGTGAAGAAACCACAAACAAACAGGATATGCCCGAACAGCTTTCGGATATATTGCTAGTGCTGGATAAAGAGAAAATGAAAATCCAAGCCGTAAAAAGCATCGACGAAAACGGAAAAATGGAAACCGTTGATCCCACAAAGAAAAACCAAAACCAATTTATGCGTGTGGACAAAAGCGGTGATTTTTTTTCCAACTTCTTCTCCAACTTCTTCAGCCAGTTAAAGAACCCTACAAACTTTACTTTCTTCAAAGTGCCTGCACCTGTTGCTGTTGAGAAAGCACAGGAAATGCAAAAACAAGTGGATAAGCCAACTCCAGAAGGCGAAAAAGTAATGAAAGAACAGCAGATAAAAACAGAACCTTCACAAGATAAAAAACAAGAAAATAAAAATGATATGGCAACAACACAAACAACAACACCGGAAGCCAGCGAATACCGCTACAAACCGGAACAGATTGATTGGGACACTATGACCAATCTTGGATTAAGCAAGGAATACCTTGAAAAGAGAAATCTACTTGAACCTTTATTGAAAGGTTATAAAACCAATGAACTCCTACCGATTGGTGTTAACCTCGGCGGTACTATCCTCCGAACGGATGCCCGCTTGTCTTTACAGCAAGCAGAAGACGGGAAAGTTGTGGTGGGAATACACGGCATAAAAAAAGAACCCAACCTGCATTTTGAATTTTTCGGACATAAGTTTACTGATGAGGACAAGAAAAACCTGCTCGAAACGGGCAATATGGGGCGTGTGGTTAATCTGGTCAATTCAAAAACAGGCGACCTAATACCATCCATTATCAGTATAGATAGGTTGACAAACGATGTAATTGCATTACGAACGGATTTCATAAAAATTCCTGATGAAATTAAGGGTGTAAAACTGAATGATGTACAAAAACAAACTTTAATGGAGGGAAAACCGCTAAAGTTAGAGGGTATGATTTCCACGAAAGGAACGGAATTTTCAGCAACGGTACAGTTCAATGCAGACAAACGCTATGTGGAGTTCCTTTTTGACCGTAGTAACTCCAACAGGCAAACGCAAAGCAATGGGCAGAACAATCAACAAACCAACCAACAAAGCCAGCCGCAGGAAGCTCCAAAAACATTCAGAGGCAAAGAATTGACCGATGAGCAGCACAAGGATTTCAAAGCCGGGCAAACCGTCTATATTGACGGATTGAGGGATAAAAAAGGGCAACCGTATCAGGGTTATATCACTTTCAATGCAGAAACAGGAAAAACGAACTTCCAATTTCCAAGCCAAGTTAAAGCACAGGCAAAACCTGCCGAAGCTCATAAAACGCAAACTGCCGTCAATTCGGAGGGCAAGACCAACGAAGCGACCAAAAATATCAATGAGCCTTTGAGGTCGGGGCAACAAAGACCGAAAAACAAACAACAGCAGGAGCAACAGGAAAAGCCACAAGCTCCTGCAAAATCCAAAGGCAGAAAAATGTAAAATATGAAAACAATAATTGCAGAAAAACCAAGCGTAGCAAGAGAAATAGCCGGACTTGTGGGAGCATCCGATAAAAAGGACGGCTACTTGACAGGTAACGGCTATTTTGTTACGTGGGCATTCGGTCATTTAATCGGATTGGGAATGCCCGAAGATTACGGCATTTCGGGGTTTGACAAAACAGCTTTGCCAATACTCCCAAACCCGTTTTTGCTGACCGTCCGAAAGGTCAAAAAAGACAAAGGTTATACAGCGGATACGGGTGCATTAAAGCAACTGAAAGTCATCGAACAGCTTTTTAACCGTAGTAACAGCATCATTGTAGCCACCGATGCAGGACGTGAGGGCGAACTCATTTTCAGGTACATTTATGAATACCTAAAATGCAACAAGCCTTTTGAGCGGCTTTGGATTAGTTCGCTTACCGAAAAAGCCATTAAGCAGGGGTTTGATAATCTCAAAGACGGAAAAGAATTTGATGGATTGTATCAGGCGGCACAAGGCAGAAGCCGTGCCGATTGGCTCGTGGGCATCAATGCTACACAGGCGTTGAGCATAGCCGCAGGAAATGGCATTTATTCGCTCGGAAGAGTGCAAACGCCTACACTGGTTTTGATATGCAAACGCTATTTGGAAAATAAAAATTTCTCGGTAAAGAAATACTGGCAGATACAGTTATCGCACAACAAAGAACTGATAGATTTTAAAAGCATTTCCAAAACCAAATGGGAAGACCAAAAACTTGCCGATGATACGCTGAAATCCGTTCAGCGAAGTAAAACGGCAACGGTTACATCGGTGGAAACCAAAAGCATTATAGAGCAACCGCCTCTATTGTTCGACCTTACTGGCTTGCAAAAAGAAGCCAACAAAAAGCTGAACCTTTCTGCGGAAGAAACGCTCAATATTGCCCAAAGCCTTTACGAAAAGAAGTTTATCACATACCCACGCACCGGAAGCAAGTACATTCCTGAAGATGTGTGGGCAGAAATCCCCAACCTCGTAAGGGCTTTGCAGGACAGCGAAACCTGCAAGCAAGCCGTAGGGAAATTGAAATGGGGACGGTTCAATAAACGTATTGTAAACGATTTGCGTGTTACCGACCACCACGGATTATTGATTACTGATAAAATCCCATCAGCCCTGAACGCAAAGGAAAACTCCGTTTATGATATGATTGCCTTTCGATTGCTCGAAGCCCTTTCACAAGCCTGCATCAAAGAGATAACCGATGTAGGTTTACAAGCGTTGCATTATGATTTTACAGTAAAGGGTTGTAAGGTTATCGAAGCAGGCTGGCGTTCCATCAAAGGCAGTTTCTCCGATGATGATACCGAACCTGTACAGGATTTGCCCGAAATAAAAAAAGGCGATGAACTTAAAATAAAAGAAGCCTCCGTTTTGGAAAAGAAAACGAAACCGCCTGTATTATATACCGAAGCAGGGCTTTTGTCGGCTATGGAAAGTGCAGGAAAGGAAATCGAAAATGAAGACGAACGGAAAGCCTTGCAAAATATCGGTATTGGCACTCCGGCTACAAGAGCCGCAATAATTGAAACCTTGTTTACCCGCAATTATATCCAACGGGAAAAGAAATCCTTAATCCCTACCGAAAAAGGATTGCAGGTGTACGAATTGGTCAAAGACCGTAAAATTGCGGATGTGGCAATGACCGCCGAATGGGAATTGGCTTTGCAAAAAATCGAAAATAACGAAACAGATGCAGAGGCATTTCAAAAAGAAATGGAAACTTACGCCTCATCTATTACCAATGAATTGTTACAAGCTTCCATTGCCCAAAACAACCTGCCTAAATTGGTTTGCCCGAAATGCAAAAGCCAGCAACTCATTATCCGTGATAAAATAGTGAAGTGTCCTGATGAAGTTTGTAATTGGGTACAGTTCCGCAATGTGTGTGGCGTACAAATCGGCTTAGCCGATATTGAAAACCTTGTCAATAAAAAGAAAACTTCACTTATCAAAGGAATGAAAAGCAAAGCCGGAAAGAAATTCGATGCTTATATCGTGTTGAATGAGGATTGCAAAACCTCTTTTGAGTTTGCCAAAAATAAAAGCTACAAAAAGTAATGGAAAATAAGCCTACCATTAGCACAAAGGAAATCAGAAATCTGATTTATTCCATACGTGGAAGGCAAGTGATGCTGGATAGCGACCTCGCTTCCTTATATCAAGTGGAAACAAAAAACCTCAACAAAGCCGTAAAAAGAAATATTGAAAGGTTTCCCGTTTCTTTTTGCTTTCAACTGACCGAAGAGGAAGTTGAAAACTTGAGGTTCCAAATTGGAACCTCAAGTTTAAGCTACGGTGGAAGACGGTATTTGCCCTATGTTTTTACTGAACAAGGGGTCGCAATGGCTTCTGCCATACTCCGCTCAGATATAGCGGTTAAAGTCAGTGTTGAAATTATGGAAGCCTTTGTAGAAATGCGAAAAATGCTCATCAGCAATGCTTCGCTGTTCCATCGTTTGGACAATATAGAACTGAAACAATTACAAGCCGACCAAAAATTTGAGGAAATATTTAAGGCTCTTGAAAGCGACAAGCTCCACGCCGAAAAAGGTATTTTCTACAATGGGCAGGTATTTGATGCCTATACCTTTGTTTCCGATATTATCCGAAGTGCCAAAAGCTCCATTACCCTGCTTGATAATTATGTGGACGATACGGTGCTGACCTTATTGGGAAAACGCAATACCAATGTAACCGCTACTATCTACACAAAAAGCATCAGCAATCAGTTACGGTTAGACCTGCAACGCTACAATAGTCAATATCCGTCTATCGAAGTAGAGATTTTCTCCGATGCACACGACCGATTTTTGATTATTGACAGTACGGAACTGTACCATATCGGAGCATCACTGAAAGACCTGGGCAAAAAATGGTTTGCCTTTTCGAGAATGGATATTGAAATCGGTAGGATGCTTCAAATTTTAAACAAGTGAAAAATAAACCCCTCTGAAATTTCGGAGGGGTTAGTTTATAAGGTCTAATAAGTCAACGCAAGCCCTACACCAAAACCCATATCGCTATCGTAGTGAGTACGAATACCAATGTTTTTATTGATAATATACCTAAGCTCTCCCATAAATTCCTTATCGGTGTTGACCATAAAACCACCTCTTAATCTTTTTGAGATAGGAATATCCTCACGCATCAACGACAATCGTACAATTCCATCGTGATATACTTCTGCCTGAAAATTAACCAGCATTGGCAAAGTGTACATAAAACCTAAACTTAAAGCTCTACGTGTATCTTTTTCATTCTTTTGCCCGAACAGGTTCTTCTCTTGTTCGTCTATTCCCATTCTTCGGTAGCGCCAGTCAAAGCCTATAAACGGCATAAACCATTGCATTTTACCGATATATCTTCCCAAATGCGTTTCCACTTCGTAACCGTGCATATCATTGTAGCCTAAACGCCATTCTGTACCTAAACTCCATCTTGCATTTTGAAACATTGCTTCGCCATCGTTTCCATTGGTTGCAAAATCATTCTGTGCCATAAAGTGCGGCATATTGCTTTCTCTCTGCAATTTATTGTAGGCTTGTTTTTTGTTGGGCAAATATGGATTTTGATAATCGTCAACAGCAAATACCCTATTCATCCCCGACATCATATGATAAAGGATGTGGCAGTGGAAAAACCAATCTCCTTCTTCATTAGCTAAAAACTCAATAGTATCTGTTTCCATCGGCATAATATCCAAAACATTTTTGAGTGGTGATTTTTCGCCTTTACCGTTGATTACCCTGAAATCGAAACCGTGCAGGTGCATCGGGTGGCGCATCATTGAGTTGTTATATATGGTAATTCGTAAAATTTCTCCTTTTTTTACGGGTATTTTATCGGTTTCAGAAAGTATTTTATTATCCATACTCCATACATATCGGTTCATATTTCCCGTAAGGGTAAACTTCAATTCTTTGACCGGAGCATCTTTAGGAAGTTCTGTATTGTAAGGAGATTGTAACATTGCATAATTCAGTGTTTTTATTTCTCCCAAAGCATTTGCATTGTAACGGTTGGGGTCATTATCCATATTCATATTGTGCCCGCTATGGTCTTCTTTAGGTTTAGCCTCTCCAGTAATTTCGGGATACATTACCACATTCATATCCATTTGGTTCAGGCTCATTTTCATACCCATATCATCCAAATCGCCGTTCATCTTCATCATATCGTTCATCATCTTCATCCCCTCAAAATATTTCAATCTTGGGAGCGGCGATATTAACTGTTTGACGCCATTGCCTACAAAATAGCTTGCCGATTGTGTTCGGTCTTCGGTTGTGGCTAAAAACTCGTAGGCAACTCCATCGTCAGGAATTGTTACCACTATATCATAAGTTTCGGAAACCGCAATGATTAATCTATCTACTTCTACTGGCTCTACATCATTCCCATCATTGGCTACTACTGTAATTTTACCGCCTGCATATCGTAACCAAAAATAGGATGATGCTCCGCCGTTTGACACTCTTAATCTTACTTTATCTCCCGCTTTTAGTGTTTTGCCATCAACTGTTTTTAAATCGGTAGTATGATTTCCGTTGATTAATATTTTGTCATAATACACATCGCTTACGTCCATTGCCAACATCCGTTTCCATTCGTTGGTCAATTTGGTTTTGAAATGCCCCTCCCTGATTGCTTCCGCGTAGGACTGTGTAGCGTTCTTTTTTATCGCAGCCCAATCATTGGCATTATGCAACATGCGGTTAATGTTATCGGGATTTAGGTTTGTCCATTCGCTTAAAATGATGGGTACGGTCGGCAAATCATCAATTCCTTTTCTAAAGGTTTTATCGTCATTACGTTTTTTCATTACAAAACTGCCATACATTCCAATTTGCTCCTGCAAACCTGAATGGGAATGATACCAATGCGTTCCGTGTTGGATAATCGGAAAACGATAGGTATAAGTTGTACCTGCCTTAATAGGTTTTTGTGTCAGCCACGGCACACCATCTTCTTTATTAGGTAGGAACACACCGTGCCAATGGAGCGAGGTACTTTCTTTTAATTGGTTATGGACTACTATTTCGGCTGTATCGCCTTCTGTGAAAGTAAGTGTAGGCATTGGTATTTGTCCATTTACGGCAATAGCTCTTTTTTCTTTGCCTGCATAGTTTACAAGCGTATCTTTTACATACAGCTCATATCTCACTACTTTTTGTGCAAAAACGGATTGCGAACACAGCAGTATAAATACCGCTTGCAACAATCTCCTTTTACTATTTATGGGTATATTCATTTTGATATTTTATTAATGAAACTTATTCCTGTTCTTTTAGCCAGTCGGTTAATGTTTTGATTTGCTCGTCATTCAGTTTTGCATCTTTGTGCATCAGTGTATATGAGGACAGGGGCATTTGCTTCGTTTCTATTTGTTCTTTGATTGAGTTTAATAATCTTTCTTGTTTCCTATTTGAGTATGTACCCCATTCATTGAAATTCAAATCTTCTTTTGCGTTTTTGATATGGCTCTCTACCAATGCTCTTGCGGGCTGTATGTAATCGTACCAAACATAGTTGGTATTGTTGCTATGGCAATCGTAGCAAGAGGTTTGAAACATCGCTTTTACTTGAACAGGCATTTTATAGAATTGGGTAAAATCTGTTGTGTAAACCTGCCCTTTATCTACATTAAGGGCAGGCTGATAAAATTGAATTGCAATAAAAATAAACAGCACTATTGCTAATATTATCTTTAATACTCTGTTCATTTTAAAATTCTTTTTTTACAGAACCGCAGGTAAGCATCTGACTACCGTAATACGGATTTTTTATTGCTTTAGCTTCGCTAATCCAAACTGCACCTTTGCCATCATTGTACATTGGGCAATAGTCCTGATATAATTTTTGAGTTGTTCCAAACAATGCGATAAGGTCGGAAACGTCTTTACTTAACGATGCTAAATGCTCTCTCTGGTGGTCTATTTTACCAGCATTGTCGCCAATGTGTTCTGCATTTTCCTTAGCATTTTCGAAAACATCCATAAACTCCTTATGCTTGCTGGCAGGTATGGTTTTCATATCCACCTTCTTTAAAGTAGCAAAAAGTTGTTTTCCAGCATTTGCAGCTGCTTTATCATTATCAGCAACGAGTGCATTTTTCAAAGCCAAATAATCCTTAATTATCGGTGTGATTGTAAAGTTTTGTGCTTGTTCCTTTACAGTGGACTTTTCCTCTTTCTGAGAAGACATATCTGTTGAAGTAACAGTAGCTACAGTATCATTTTGTACCGCTGATGATAAATCCTTAGTTTCTGATACTCCGGTGCTATCATTAGCCTGTTGGGTGCTATTTTTATTGGAAGACTGATTGCACGAAACTGTTATTGTTGCAACCGTTGCCAATGCGATGATGGAGAAAAATATATTTTTCATTTTAATGCTATTTAATGTTATTAAAGAAATTTTTGTTGTTTACTTGTTTTCAAATTCTTTCAGCTTTCGCTTCATAAATTCGATTTCCTTTGCTTGTGTTTCGAGTATGTTTTTTTGTAGCTCAATTAATTCGGGATCGGTAAGCTTAGCTTTTTCGGACATTAATACCGCTGCTGCGTGATGCGGTATCATCCCTTTTACAAATTGCTTATCGCCCACATTTATTTGCTCCCTAATGCCAAACCACGAGAAGATACCAATCGCAAGAGAAACTGTAATTACAGCCCAATTGATTTTTTTGTTTTGATACATTCCTTTCATTATCAATAATTCAATAATCAACATTGCTGAAACCATTAGCAGCGTCATATATAAATTGTTGATGTTTGGGATAAGATTATTCAATCCGTCAATCATAGCATACATAATAAAATACATAGCTACAAACATTGCAACAGCCATTACAGCAAAGCGTTTGTACATTGCCAAAGAATGATTGGAATTATTTTCTTCACTCTTGTGGGTATGTTGCATTCCGTGTTGGTTTTCATACTTTCCATAACAATTGCTTTTTATTTGTTATTTAATAGTTTCTTGTACACTGCCACAAGTAAGCATTTGAGAACCGTAATATGGATTTTTAACTGCTTCTTCTTTGCTTAACCAATTTGCACCTTTACCATTGTTATACATTGGGCAATGCTGATAGTAAACAGGTGTTTCTTGTTTTGATGCCTTAACTAATTCGTACATATTCTTGGAAAGCAAAGCGAATGTTTCTCTTTGTTTTGCAACATCTTTAGAAGTGGAAATTTTTTCGGCATTTACTGTCAAGTCTTTCATTACTTTCATCCAAGTTGTATGTTCGTCAGTAGAAAGTTTTGCCATTTCTACCGCTTTGATAGCTTTTGCCAATTCGGCAGCTTTTGCCGATGAAGTACCTGCATCAGTTTTTACCAAAGCATCTTTCACTGAAAAATAATTGTCGAAAACGGCTTTAAGTTGTGTTGCATTTTGCGTTTCAGCGGTATTTTTTTTAGCCATATCGCTTTGGTTATGGTTGGCGTGTTCATTTTTCATATGCATACCCGCATCATTAGATTTTGCGACTGGCTTTAATTCTCTGCTGTACTGGCAACATCCAGGAAGTTTAGCATAAACATCATCAGGTGCTAAAAATTTTTCGCTATCGTAACCAGCCAAAGCAATTCGTTTCAATATTTCATCCTGATTTGTTTTTTTATCATCATAGTTGAGCGTAGCCATTTTGGTATCTTTATTCCATTCTACACTGGCTACCTTATTCACGTTTCCTGCTTTTTCGATAGTGGCTTTACACATACCGCAATTGCCGTAAATTTTTACGGTTTCTGTTTTCGCATTCTTGATTTGTGCGAAACTGTTTACTGATGATAGTAATACGCCAATTACCATCACTATTTTTGATAATGATTTCATTTTGAAAATTTTTAATTTAGTAAGATAAACAAAGATTGTGCGAAAACTAAATAGCTTTCGACAAGACATACCTGTGGCTAACAAGCCACCGTTTTAGCTTATTTTAGGCGGTTGCCAAATGGAAGAGTAGCCCGAAGAATAGTTGGCTTGTTTAAACCCGAATTTTTGCTTTTTAGTTTCGGCAAAAGGGGTTGTTATTTTTAAATCTATTGGTATTTGTAAACTAACAGAAGATGAAGAAGTACTACATCCACAAGAGCCGTGTTTACAATTGCCGTCGCAGTCGTGACCATCCTTACATTTTTTACAGGACTTGTCCTTGCAAATGTCTTTATGTTGAGATTTTTCAGATTTTTCTTTTGAGCAACTTTTTTGTTCTGTCTTAGCTGTTTTTTTTGCACAAGCATAGCTTATGCTTGGCATTAGGAAAAAGCCCAAACACAATAAGATGACAAAGCTGATATGTTTACTCAAATTTTTCAACACTACAAAATTATGAAATTATTTCTTTTAACTGCTATATTTTGCACTTTCTTAAATCTTCAACCTAAATTATATACTGCACTCTATAAGTTTTTTAGCGATTTCCGTTCCCTTGAAAGGGATACCTATTTAATTACTACCTTCAAATATTTCAAATGAAAATAATTAGATAGGCATCCCAAATAGAAAGTTATTTTATAGTCAGAGGCTCTATTTTAAAACCTGCTTTTTGTATCGTTTCGATAACTTGTTCCTCTGTAATTCCCGTCGATTTTACGGTCAATACCTTGTCTTTATTAGTTGTGTCCACTTCCCAATGGCAAATGCCATCAGCATTGTCTAAATGCGGTTTTACAGATGCTACACATCCGCCACAATTAATATTTGTTTTGAATTGAAGATTTTTATTTTCCATTTTTTTACTTTTTTAGAATGTTATTTATTGATACAAATTTCGGTACGATACCATTCTGTATTATTGCGGAATTTCTTATTTGATTTGTGAGATTTACTGTTTTACTTTTTCCATTTCAACCGCAGGCTGTTAGTTACTACGCTCACGCTACTCAATGCCATTGCTGCACCTGCAATCATCGGGTTTAATAGGAAACCGTTTATCGGATAGAGAATACCTGCCGCAATGGGAATACCTATTAAATTATAAATAAATGCCCAAAACAGATTTTGCTTAATGGTGGCTACGGTTTGTTTTGACAATTTTATTGCCTGCGGTATTTTAGTCAGGTCTGATGAAATGATGGTCATTTTGGCGACGTCCATTGCAATGTCCGAACCTTTGCCCATTGCTATACTCACATCGGCTGTTGCCAAAGCGGTACTGTCATTGATACCGTCCCCAACCATTGCCACTACTTTACCTTTACTTTGTAACTCTTTTACAAAATCGGCTTTGTGCTGTGGCAATACTTCTGCTTTGTAATGCTTAATGCCTGTTTGCTCTGCAATGGCTTTGGCAGTAGCTTCATTATCTCCGGTTAGCATATACAGGTCGATGCCCATATCCTGCATTTCTTTGATAGCCTGTACAGATGTTTCTTTAATCTTGTCTGATATGGCTAATACGGAAAGTGCCTGTTTGCTGTCGGCAAACCAAATAACAGTTTTCGATTGTTTGCCCCATTCATCGGCTTGATTTTGTAATTGTTCCGCAATACTGATATTGTTTTCTGCCAATAGTTTTTTATTGCCTACAAAATAGGTTTCGTTATTATGATTGGCTTTTGCTCCTTTACCTGTGATACTGTCAAATTGTGTTAAAGTTGTGGTTGTTGCTCCATCTAAGTGTTTTACCACCGCTTCTGCCAATGGGTGTTCCGATTGTTTTTCGATGCTTAATAAAATGTCTTTGGTCGCATCATCATTATTCAGCCATTGAACGCCTGTTACCTCTGGTTTTCCCTCTGTAATTGTTCCTGTTTTATCTAAAATAATGGCATCAACTTTTTTCGCTAATTCCAAACTTTCGGCATCTTTTATCAAAATACCTTTTTCAGCACCTTTGCCAACGCCAACCATTATAGCCGTAGGTGTAGCCAATCCCAAAGCACAAGGACAGGCAATAACCAATACCGTAACGGCTGCCAATAGCCCCTGAACAATTCCGTTATCGCCTCCTAAAACAAACCATAGGATAAATGTGAGAATGGCAATCCCTATCACAACCGGAACAAAGATACCAGCAATCTTATCTACCAATTTCTGTACAGGTGCTTTGCTTCCTTGTGCGTCCTGCACCATTTTGATGATATGGGCAAGCATTGTTTCTTTTCCTACTTTAACCGCTTTAAACTGGAAACTTCCTTTTTGGTTAATAGTTCCTGCAAATACTTTTTCGTTTTCGTTTTTCAATACAGGTACAGGTTCTCCGCTCAACATACTTTCATCAACGTAGGAACTACCCGAAGTTACCATACCGTCCACCGCAATTTTTTCGCCCGGCTTTACAAGAATAACATCGTCTGCATTTACTTCTTCAATAGCGGTCTGTTTTTCTGTTCCATCCGCTTGTATCACGATGACAGTTTTCGGCTGCAACCCCATTAACTTTTTAATAGCTGAAGAGGTATTGCCTTTGGCTTTTTCTTCCAACAGTTTCCCTAACAGGATGAATGCAATAATAACCGCCGCTGCTTCAAAATATACGTGGGCGTGTAATCCTCTTTGATGCCAAAAGTCGGCAAACAACATATTGAATACACTGAACAGATAGGCGATACCTGTACTCAATGCTACCAATGTATCCATATTGGCTGAACGGTGTTTTGTCTGCTTCCATGCATTGATAAAAAAATCCCTGCCCAACCACAATACAACAGGTGTAGAAAATGACCACATAATTTCGTTGGCATAAGGCATATCCATAAAAAACATACCTATCACTACTACCGGAAGAGAAAGTATAACCGCCCAAATGGTTTTAGTTTTTAGTTTTTGAAATTTTTGAGTGTGGATGGCTTCTAATGTTTCCTGCTGATTGGTTTCATCTTCAATCAACAAATCGTAACCGATGGACTGAACTGCTTTTTTCAGTTTGGCAGCATCGGTCATATTGGGAAGATACTCAACGGTAAGATTTCCCGTGGCAAAGTTTACAGAAGCGTTTACTACACCTGGTTCGTATTTAACGATGCTTTCAGCACTGCCCGCACAAGAAGCACAGGTCATACCCAAAACAGGAAAGGTGTTTTTTACAGTAGAAACGCCATAACCCAAATCTTTAATTACTTTTACCGCTTCGCCTACAACTTCTGTATTATTTACTGTAATGGCTGCCCTGCGATTATTCAGTTCTACTTTGTGGGTTTCTATGCCTTTTACCTGTGCCAATCCTTTTTCAACGATTAATGCACAATGCTCGCTTTCTACATCTTCCAACGGAAGATAGATGATTTCTTTATTTTTATTTGTTGCCATTTTCGCTTGCTTTAATTAACAATACAAAATTGGCGATAATATGGATGGGAATTATTGTGGAATTATGGAATGGATTTGTAAGATTTACTTAGACCTTATCCAAAGGTTTTCTTTTATCATCCCGTATTTGCTTGAAATAGCTCGGTGTCAGTCCTGTTACTTTTTTGAATTGGTTGCTTAAATAAGCTACACTCGAATAGTTCAGACGAAAAGCAATTTCACTCAAAGACAGTTCATCATATACCAATAGCTCTTTTACCTTTTCTATTTTTTGGGCTATAAAGTATTTTTCAATGGTAGTACCCTCTATCTCCGAAAACAGGTTGGATAAATAATTATAATCGTGGTGTAATTGACTGCTTAACACATCTGAAAGATTGGTTTTGGCATCGTTGTTTTGATGATGAACCAACTCAATAATTATATTCTTTATTTTTTCGATAATTCTACTTTTCTTATCATCAATGAGTTCAAACCCTAATAAAACTAAGGCTTTATCCAATTTATTTTTTTCTTCGGCTGTAGGTTCTTTGCTAAGTACTACTTCTCCAAGTTTTATGTTCTTTACGTTTAAACCCAACTTGTCCAATTCATTTTGTACCACCATAATACAGCGGTTGCAAACCATATTTTTAATAAAGAGTGTATTCATATATACCTTTTTACGACCTTAACAAAGGTACAAATTAATCTTTGGCATTATATCTTTTAACGCCAAATCCTGCCTCTCAACGCCAAATCCTGCCACATCTTCAAAGGCACTTATCTACTGCTATAATTTTAGGCTTCAAGTAAAATTCTAAACAAAATTATAGTATGGATACACAGCAAAAAGACCTATCGTATTTCAGGTTACGATTACAAGAATTATTAAATACCAGCTTCCCCGAAAAAGCAAACGACCAAAAATTTGTTGAGCAACGTTCTTCGTGGGCTGCCAATGCCTACGAGGGGGCTTTTAGTTCGGGAAACGCTATTGAGCAATGCAACGAAATAGCCAATTACATACTTTTTGAGGGCTTGCATTTCTCCAAATTCGATACCGTGTTTCAGGTGGTATGCAATGAGTTTGATACCATAATGGCAGATGAGGAACTGCGACCGTTCTCCCTTAAAATGTTTCCTGTTTGCGAGCCTGTTTTCTCCGGCTATGAACTAACCGATGATTTCGCATACGGTTATGAGTTTGACCTGCTCTATACCGAAATAACCGGAACCATCGCAATATGGATAGAGGAAAATGGGCTTCAGTAAAAAGCAACATCTCCAACAGAACATTGATGCCCTGCGAATTGCTTTTAAACTGGAAAAGGAGAAACGGCAAGCCACCGTAGGCGAAAGACTGCTAATGATGCAATACAGCGGATTTGGCGGTCTTAAATTCGTATTGAACCCCATAGCGAACGAAATAGACATCAACAATTGGAGAAAGACTGAACACGACCTTTTCCCGATTACGCAGGAGCTCCACCAGCTACTCAAAGAAAATTCCGAAGACGAAAAGCAATACCGCAGGTATGTGGATAGTATGAAAAGCTCTGTTCTGACGGCTTTTTATACACCGCCACAGGTCATAGATGCGATTTCTGCAACTTTGCGTGAAAGCGGTCTGAACATTGATAAATTCCTCGAACCCTCCGCTGGTATCGGGTCTTTCATACAATCCTTTTCAGAAAATCAAAAAGCCAGTGTTACTGCTTATGAAAAGGATTTGCTCACAGGCAAGATTTTAAAACAGCTGTATCCCGAAAGCACTATCCGCATAAGCGGTTTTGAGGAAATCTCCGAAAAGGAACAAAACAGCATTGATGTAATCGCCAGTAATATTCCATTTGGCGATACTTCCGTTTTCGACCTTTCCTATTCCCGAAGCAAGGACAGTGCAAAAGTACAGGCATCCCGAAGCATACACAATTACTTTTTCCTGAAAGGTGCTGATATGCTCCGTGAGGGCGGTTTGCTGGCTTACATTACTTCACAGGGCATTCTGAACAGCCCGAAGAACGAACCGATACGCAGGGCGTTGATGCAGGGTAATAATTTGGTTTCGGTTGTCCGCTTACCCAACAACTTGTTTACGGAATATGCAGGAACGGAAGTCGGCAGCGACCTTATTATCCTGCAAAAGAATACGGCAAAACAAAACTTGACCGAAGCCGAAGAACTGTTTTGCCGAAGCAGCCAAACAGAATACAATACACCGGGCAATGCACTCTTTCAGGACAGCACAAGAATTGTGCATACCGACCGTAAATTAGATACCGACCCTTACGGGCAACCTGCCCTAATCTATACGCATAAAGGCGGCGTTGAAGGGATTTCCAAAGACCTCAAACAAATGCTTTCCGAAGATTTTGGCAGGCACCTGAATTTGAATTTATACAAAGGCGAACGAAACGATGAGCCATTAATACAAATTCCGATTGAACCAACGGTTACACCTCCGGTTATCGAACCTGTAACCATTCAACCGGAAATACAATCTTTATCTGTTCCTATAATCAATCGGGAAAGTCCGCAGGAATTAAAGCAACTAAGCATTTTCGACTTGTTTGAAAATGTGGACGAGCCTGTAATGGTTGCTGCTCCACCCAAAAAAACGACACAAGTTAAAAGGCAAAGCACCAACAAAAGAAGAGGTGCAATAGGTCGCCAACCTGACCTGTTCAGCAGTGTGATGCGGCAACCTTATACGCCCCCTGTTACTAATAGAGCTACCAATGGAAATACATCTACTAATGGTAAAAAACAGGAAGCTATCGGCGACCTGTTTTCACAAATAAACGGGAATGGCCAAGCTGATAAGCCAGCCGTTCCCAATACCATTCCCGAACCTGCTCCTTATAGTGGCGAACTGCAATCGTACCACCGTAACGATTGTCTTGTTGTGGATAATGGTTGGGTCGGTCATCTGCAAGATGTAGATACATCAGACGGTACAGCAGTTTTCCACCCTTTGCAGTTACCGACCTTACAGAAAGCAAGAGCCGAAGCGTACATTGCTGTACGTGATGTTTACCAAGACCTTTACAATAAAGAGGCAAAGTTTCAGACCGAATACAAGGAAGAAAGGGAAACCCTTAACCGCCTTTACGATGCCTTTGTCAAAAGGTACGGAAATCTCAACAGTGCCGATAATATCAAGCTCATCAAAACGGATAGCTCCGGTAAGGAAATCCCTTATTTGGAACGTATCATTGGTGGCGTGGTACACAAAGCGGATATATTCAGCCGTCCTGTAAGTTTCTCCACCTTAACAATAGCAACGGACAATCCCGAAGAAGCATTAGCGGCTTCGCTGAACAAATACGGAAGCGTGGATTTGGGCTATATGTCCGAAATCAGTGGTATGACCGATGATGCTTTGAAAGAAGATTTACACGGTCGTATTTTCTACAATCCTTTACAAAGGGAATATGAAATATCCGAACGCTGGATTGCTGGCAACGTGGTGGAGAAAGCCGAAGAGGTACGAACCTACCTCGAACGCAATCCCGATGATACCGAAGCCAAAGCAAGCCTTACGGTTTTGGAAGAAGCCCGCCCAAGACGAATTGAGTTTGAGGAACTCGATTTTAATTTGGGCGAACGCTGGATACCCACAGGCATTTACGCCCGTTTTGCTTCACACCTGTTCGATGCAGATGTACTCGTTCATTATTCCGAAAGCTCCGATGACTTTTCCGTAAAGTGCCATCAGGGGAATATGCACATTTGGGAGAAATACGCCGTCAAAGCCGAAAGCCGGACGTTTGACGGGATTGCCCTGCTCAAACACGCCCTTGTCAATACCACGCCTGATATTACCAAAAAAGTGATGGTTGGCGACCAAGAGGTCAAGGTACGGGATATGGAAGCCATACAAATGGCGAACACCAAGATTGATGAAATCCGTACCGCCTTTACCGATTGGCTTCACGCCCAAAACGATGAGTTTAAAAACAGGTTGACTGACCAATATAACGATACGTTTAACTGCTTCGTCCGTCCGAACTATGACGGCAGCCATCAGGACTTTCCGGGATTAGACCGTAAGGCATTGGGCATTGAAGACCTGTATTCAAGCCAAAAGGACACCGTTTGGATGATAAAGCTGAACAACGGTGCTATCTGCGACCACGAAGTAGGTGCAGGAAAAACGTTGGTAATGTGTACGGCTGCACAGGAAATGAAGCGTTTGGGGTTAGCCCATAAGCCTATGATTATTGGGCTGAAAAGTAATGTTCACGAAATTGCTGAAGCCTACCGCACTGCTTACCCACACGCAAAAATCCTGTTTCCGGGCAAAGAAGATTTTACGCCCCAAAAACGCCTGCGGATTTTTGGCGACATTAAAAACAACGATTGGGATTGTGTGATACTGACACACGACCAATTCGGAATGATACCGCAATCGCCCGAAATTCAAAAAGAAATACTCCAAATAGAATTAGACAGCGTAGAGCGTAACCTTGATGCCCTGCAATCGCAAGGCAAGGAAGTTACCAGAGGGATGCTTGCCGGAGTAATCAAGCGGAAAGAAAATCTCGAAGTAAAACTCAAAACCCTGCAACACGATATTGAGAACCGCAAAGATGATGTGGTGGATTTTAAGATGATGGGCATCGACCATTTGTTTGTGGACGAAAGCCACCAATTCAAAAACCTGATGTTCAATACAAGGCATACAAGGGTTGCCGGATTGGGCAATGTGGATGGCAGCCAAAAGGCATTGAACCTGCTCTTTGCTATCCGTACCATTCAGGAACGCACAAATGCGGATATGGGAGCGACCTTTCTTTCAGGTACTACCATCAGCAACTCACTAACGGAACTGTACCTACTGTTTAAATACCTGCGACCACAGGCATTGGAAAAACAGGGCATTCATTCTTTTGATGCGTGGGCGGCTATCTATGCAAGGAAAACAACCGATTATGAATTTTCGGTTGCTAATAATATCGTGGCAAAAGAGCGTTTCCGCTACTTTATCAAAGTGCCGGAGCTGGCGCAATTCTACTCGGAAATCACAGATTACCGAACAGCGAAAGATATAGGCATTGACCGTCCTAATAAAAACGAGGTACTGTATAACATACCGCCCACTCCAGACCAGGAAGATTTTATCAAAAAGCTAATGGAGTTTGCCAAAACAGGAAATGCTACCTTATTAGGAAGAGAACCTTTATCACAAAGCGAAGAAAAAGCAAAGATGCTTATCGCAACGGACTACGCCCGCAAAATGTCTTTGGATATGCGGATGGTAAGCGGTGCGTATGATGACCACCCCGATAATAAGGCTTCGCATTGTGCGGCAAACATTGCCAAGTATTACAACCAATACAACGCACAGAAAGGAACGCAGTTCATTTTCTCCGATTTGGGAACATACAAGCCGGACGAATGGAATGTGTACTCCGAAATCAAACGCAAGCTCGTGGAAGACCACGGCATACCTGCACACGAAGTCCGGTTTATACAGGAGGGAAAAAATGATAAGCAACGCAAGGAGCTTATCAAGGGAATGAACGAGGGTAAAATCCGTGTGCTGTTCGGTTCTACAAGTATGTTGGGTACAGGTGTAAACGCACAGAAAAGAGCTGTTGCCGTTCATCATTTAGATACGCCGTGGCGACCGAGCGACCTTGCCCAAAGGGATGGCAGAGCTGTTCGTAAAGGCAATGAGATTGCCAAGTTCTTTGCCGATAACAAAGTAGATGTGATTATCTATGCCGTAGAAAAATCATTGGATAGCTATAAGTTTAACCTCCTGTACAATAAGCAACTTTTCATAGACCAATTAAAAAACAACAATCTCGGCAAACGAACGATTGACGAGGGCAGTATGGACGAAAAATCAGGAATGAACTTTTCGGAATACGTGGCTATCCTATCAGGAAATACCGACCTGTTGGATAAAGCCAAATTAGAAAAACAGATTGCCGGATTGGAAAGCGAAAAACAGGCGTTTAACCGTTCCAAGTTCAGTGCCAAATACAAGCTGCAAGACTTTACGGAATTGCTGGATAGTACGCAATCCCGATTAAACAGAATGAGCCTCGATTGGGAAAACTTACAGCAACGCATACAAAAACGTTCGGACGGTACAATTGCAAATCCTGTACAGTTGGACGGTTTACCGCCCAATGCGGATATTAAACAAATCGGTGCAAAGCTCAACCAGCTTGCGGACAAAGCCCGCACCGGAGGTCAGTATGAAGAAATCGGTAGTTTGTACGGATTTACGCTGTTGGTAAAAACCGAAATGTCCGAAAAGGAGGGCGTGGATATACGGGTAAACCGCTTTTTAGTGCAGGGAGAGTGCAATATCAAATATACCTACAACAACGGTTTAATTGCTAAAGATGAGAAGCTGGCGGCTATGAACTTCCTTAATGCACTGGAGAAATTGCCCGGCTATATCGAACAGGAGCAAAAGAAAATTGCGGAAACACAAAAAGATTTACCTGTTCTTCAGGAAGTGGTTAATGGTACGTGGTCTAAGGAAAACCGATTGAGTGAACTCAAAACGGAATTGGCTGCCATTGAACGGAAGATACTGCTATCTATGAAAAAATCTAAAGAAGACCCCAACGATGAAGCCGAAAATAAAGTTGAGAAACAAGAGCATACACCCATTGTTGCTGGTAGTATTATTCAGACAAAAGGTACTCATCTGCCAAGAGGGATAATATAAACACTACCTCTCGTCCTGTTCATCCATTTTCTTTATCAGAGCTTCACACAAACTGTCAAGGAATTTGGTACGGTTTATTTTTCGGGCTTTCAACTCCATAAACGTATGATAGAAATCGCCCAAATCTATATTAAAAGTACTTTCAAATGTCTTCGCAATAAGTTTTATCTCTGCATTTCCTCTGTCAAATACACCCTGTGAATGAAGTGCATAAATAAGTTCCGTCAATGCAGTTTTGCTTGCTGTCCAGGTCAAAGGAGATTTTCGATGTACCCGTTTATAGTGTCTATTATTTAATTGATCTTCAAGATAAACCTGTATTAAATCGTTAGCAAGTATTTTAGCAGCTTTGTAATCGGCAACAGTGGAGAAGGAATGGTCTGTTTCAAAATAGATTGTGTCCAAATTTAACTTAATGTCATACTTACCCCGAACAAAAAGCTGATCATCAATAAAGGTATTATTAGTACGATAATACTTATAAAATTCAAGATTATTATCAAAAAACCTTTTGAGTTTTTTCAATTCAGTATGAATGTACTTCTTTGCAGACTTTGTTTCATTTGGTTTTTTACTCTCTATTTTATAAATGGCATTATAATAAATTAGTTTGGAAACAATGACAGGCTTCTGATGTTTGAAAAAGCGAATTTCTTCTTCCGTATTATTAAATCCTCTTTTTTGGATATACTCCTTTAATTTTGATAAACACTTAACTATTTCGTGTATAACAGTTTCTATCTTTTGGATCCGACAATCGGCTTCAATTTCCAATTTGTCGATTTCCATTTCCAATTCGTAAAGCAATTCGTTGTAAAAATTATCCATTCACAAATTATAATTTCCGTATTCATTTTTTCTGCAATAATGTTATCGACCAATACTCATATAATAATTAAGCCTTGATTTTTCGGGTCGCATATCTCACGATCCATTGTGTATTAGGGTTAGGGGATTTACTCCATTCCCGAATTAATGTTGATACTTGTTCCTTGTTAACCTTTAGCCAATCAGTCAGGTGGTTAGCGACAGATTTTTTAACAAATTTCACATCATCTTCTCTCAATAAATCTAAAATCTCGAAAACTGGCTGAGGTGTATCATTAAATGTATCAAGTTTGGAAGCCCAAGGTAATTTTGGCCGCAGTCCCTCACTTGCCAATCTACGTAGATGAAAATCGTGTGATTTTGCCCATTCTGACATCTTAGCCAATACTTCTTTAGGGTACTTTCTTATATATGGTCTAATGGCATATTCACCTGTATTTCTTTTAGTGATTTCTTCAATGGATTTCAGTGATATTTCGAGATCTTCCAAACCAAATTTTTCTACAAACTTTCCAACGGGCATCAACCAATAATAATACGTAAACATTCCTGTTTCATTTGGATTAGGTTCTCCTAATATTTTCATTAAAACTGAAAGTGCTTTAGGGTAACTTTCGGGTAAATGTTTATGCAATAGATCCGCAATCGCATCAATCCGCTGTGTGTATGATTTCCCCATAACTGCAAAATCAACATCATTTATAAAATCTTCATTAGGAAATTGTGCAAATACCTCACTAATTTTCTCCGCAAGCAATTCTGCTAACTCTTTGCCAAATTTTTCGGTAATGCTGAATATTGTACCCATTTCTACGTATCATTAATTTGAGATAATTTTTCTACAAGAAAGTTGGCTTTCTATTTCTCTGGTTCGATATATTTTACGATGTCAATCCCAATCCCGTTAGGATCTTCAATAGCAAAGTGCCTATCGCCCCAAGGCTCGTCTCGGATGTGTAACTTTATCTCAATCCCAAGATTTTTAATTCTTTTGTACAATCCATCAACATCATCAACTTCAATTGTGAGATACATTCCCTGTCCTTGAAATGGTTTTTGAAAAAATGGTTGTTGGCTTGGATGGTTTGGCAATAAAAAACTGATTTCTGCTTCGTGTAGCGGTGTGTGTAGCAGAAGATAAAAATAATTCTCAAAGGTAATCCCGAAATCCAATGTCTGGATGTAGAATGCTTTTGTTTCCGCTAATTTTTTAGTTAAAATGCCTGCGTTTAGTTTCATAACGATTTCCTTCTATTGTTTAGAAAATATTTTATTAGCCTGCTAAATCCATAAACTTTAAATGCTAATACATCCTATACTAATTTATATTGAATTCGAAACCTGACATTGTAAAAAACGGACAATCTTATACATACTTTAGTAATAACACCGATTTAAAAAGTCCACCTAAAGTATGGTATAATCAAAAATCCTTGTTGGTATTCATTGACTAATTCTTCCATGCGCCTGTTATAACGCTCCAAAAATAAATTTCTGTGATTTGACGCATTCCTTATATCCATTCCGTACTCTACAGTGGACTTTTTGAGGTTGACCAAGTAGCCTATTTTGACGTCTGCCCTGAAATGGGACTTTGCCTAATGGAAAACGGAGCGGTCACTTCATCATAAACCACGTAACCATTTTCTTTCGATTTATCCAAATGGACAGGAGATGGAAACCGACCTCCTGAACATGTAACACCCAAGTTTAAGGATAATGTTCCATCCCATAGCTTTAGTTCCCTTGCACCTATAATCTTGAATGCTTACTAAGAATTGAACGGCGTATTCCTTTCAATTTTATCACTTCCTTTATCGATGAGAAAAAAATGGATTGTAACACATCGTCAAAAAACAGAGAGTACTTTCAAATTTTTAATTCTTCCAGTTACAAAATGTTATTCGACAAATTTTAAGATCATGTGCAATGTATTAGAGAGGTTAATTTGCTTAAAAATAAATTTAGTGTCAATTTGAATGTATCAAGTATTAAGATTGGATATTTTTTTGTCGGTTTTATACTATCATACAAGATGTTAATAAATTAGATTTGATTATTTTTTAATTTCAATCTGCTGATATGAAAAATATAACCAGACTTTTTGACTTTCCTTATTTTCAACTTGCAAATTTTGCAATTGATGATGCCCTAGCTACTAAAGTTAATGGCGAATGGGAGAAAATTTCAACTCAAATTTACGTTAATAAAGCGAATTGTATTTCTCGCGGCTTAATATATGTAGGTGTACAGAAGAACGATAAAATCGCCATAATTTCTTCCAACAATAGAACTGAATGGCACATTATGGATATTGGAATTCTTCAAGTTGGAGCGCAAAACGTCCCAATTTATCCAACAATATCTTCCAATGAATACGAATACATTTTAAATCATTCAGAAGCAAAATACTGTATTGTTTCCGATAATGAAATACTACAGAAGCTGAATTCAATTCGGAATAAACTACCTAAATTGTTGGAAGTCTATTCGTTTGATGTTTTGGAGAACTGCAAAAATTGGTCGGAATTGTTGAAAATAGGCGAAACTGCAAATAATCAGGACGAAGTTGAACAAAGAAAAAAAAATGTTAAGCCAAATGAATTGGCAACAATTATTTACACTTCAGGAACCACTGGAAAACCGAAAGGAGTTATGCTTTCGCATAATAATATAGTTTCGAATGTATTAGATTGTTCTGATAGAATTCCATTTAAAAATGGTGAAGGCAGGGCAATAAGCTTTTTACCTATTTGCCACATCTATGAGCGTATGGTAACCTACATTTATCAATTCACAGGTACAGCGATTTATTTTGGAGAATCACTCGATAAGGTTAGCGAAAACATTAAAGAGATACAACCAACAGTTATGACTGGAGTTCCAAGATTAATTGAAAAGATATATGAAAAAATACTAGCGAAAGGTTCGGAGTTGAAAGGGATAAAAAGATGGCTATTCTTTTGGGCGGTTGATTTAGGATTACGGTACGAACCATCAGGAAATAGTTGGTGGTATGATTTTCAACTAACTATAGCCCGTAAGTTAATATTTAAAAAATGGAAAATGGCATTGGGAGGAAGATTAGAACTTGTTGTAAATGGAGCTTCTAAATTACAACCACAATTAGCTAGAGTATTCGCTGCTTCACAAATGGCAGTCATGGAAGGATACGGACTAACCGAGACTTCTCCAGTAGTTTCTGTAAATGACCAGCGCGAAGGTGGGTTTAAGATTGGGACGGCAGGTAAAGTGATTAAAAATGTAAAAGTTAAAATTGCATCAGATGGCGAAATACTTTGTAAAGGTCCAAATATTATGATGGGATATTACAAAGATCAAACATTGACCGATGAAGTTATAATTGATGGTTATTTCCATACAGGCGACATTGGTAAGCTTGATGAAAAAGGATTTCTTACCATTACAGACCGCAAAAAAGAAATGTTTAAAACTTCAGGCGGAAAATATATCGCACCGCAATTATTGGAAAACGAAATCAAGCAATCAAGATTTATAGAACAAATCATGGTAGTTGGCGAAGGAGAAAAAATGCCGGCCGCTTTTATACAACCTAATTTTGAATTTGTGAAAGAATGGGCAACACTACATAATGTTGAAATTGGCACTTCTTTATATGACATTTGCAATAATGAAAGTGTTATTGCCCGTGTCAAAATTGAAATTGATTCAATCAACCTAAAGTTCGGTAGCTGGGAAAAGGTAAAATCGTTTAAACTTACGCCCGAAACTTGGTCAACGGAATCTGGCCACTTGACGCCCACAATGAAGTTAAAAAGGAAGTTCGTACTGGAAAGATACGTTGATTTCTATAACAAAATTTACAACAAATAGTATTTAAAAAGGCTATTATTTTGCAATAGGTTTTGAAATTTTAATAGCCGAAAAGTATACCCACAAGATAAAAAATACTTGAAGTGGAATCCTGTACCATAAATAGTTTATTCCCGCACCATCATAAGAACCTGTCTCAAGATTTACCTGATATATTGCACCATAAATATTTGCAGGGAGTAATATGATGAAGAAAATTATCAACCATCTAGCAGTAGTTACCCGATATTTAGGCATTAACAGCGTAACAGCCATAATAATCTCAATTACTCCTGTAATATAAATCAATTCCAATCTGTAGGGAATTATCTCTGGTAGCATTAATTTCATTCCTTTAGCAAAAACGAAATGCCCTACACCAGTCAATATAAGCATTGATGCCATTCCAATTCTACCTGACCTGGCAAATTGAAACTGCTTTTGTGCAAGTTTAAAAATTATGGCTGATAATAAAAAAAAGCCAACTAATGTTATTTCCGGTTCCACAATAAATATTCTATAATTTTTTTCAAAGCTGTTCTTCCTTCCGAAATTGTTAAAAGCGGATAAATATGAGGCAGTCCTTTACCGTATTCTACTTGTAATGGAATATTGTTTTTGGTTAGCATTTCACAAAACAATTCTGCATCGGGTCTATTGACATCATTTTCTGCAATAAATAGTAGTGTTGGAATGAATGTTTTAAATTCACCATAGTTGGGTGAAATTATGGCACTTTTTAAGTCAATATCTCCCGCGCACATTTCATACGCAGAAATGATTCCGGCTTTTGAATTCATAATGTCTTTTGGCTCAATGGTCGCTATGAATTTATTGCTCATACTACAATCCATTACTGGCGTAATCAAAATTAATTGCTTTGGCAGGTCTGATTATTTTTCAACAAGCCTTTGAACTAATAAGGTCATTAATGTACCGCCAATAGAGCCGCCTAATATAATGATGTCTTTGGCTTTATGCTTTGCTGTAAAATGATTATACACGACATCAATAGCATTATTTATTTCTTCAATCTGATGCTCAGGTGCCTTAGGATAATTAATCATATACCCAACCATACCGCTATCTTTTACTATCCGTGCTATACTTTTCCAGTTAAAATCATTTGGACCTGATACGAATGAGCCACCCGGACAATATAAGATTATGTTTTCTGAATTTATTTCGTTTGGCAGAATTACTGTAACCTCAGTTTCGTCTATACTAAAACGTTTAGTTTTTAGTCCTAAAACTTGGTTTCTTAGAGGAACATGTATATTTTTTTCTCTCAATTTTTTATAATTGATTGGCGCTTCTGAGTATAGTTTCTTTATGCCCTTTAACTTGATTATTTGGCTCAATATGTAAAAAGAAAAACTTTTCATTTAGATACTTTACTTTTTGAGGCAATTTTGGAGCAACCTTTTTACAATCATTTTATGAAATGGCTTGATTGCGAAGAAATACAATTTGCCCATAAAATTGTTATACTTTACAAGGCTTATAAAATAAATGTTTTGGATATCTCCTTCGGGTTTGATTAAAACGGAAGTTCTAAAATCTAAATGACTGTCCTTTTCTTCCATCACAATTTCATTTATGTTTCGATCAATAACTTTAAATACAATGGCTTTAGAACCAATTTCGCAGTGTTCCTTAGAATTTGTATTACTAGTGGTAGCTCTCAGGTTTATTTTAACAGCTAAGTAATCTCTAAATTTTAGTAACCTTTTAATCCAATTCGGAGGTTGAAATATTTTATTGAGGGCTGTGTCAACAGTCTCATTGTGTGGTGATGTAATTTCATAACAATCGAAATAATCGTAACCTTCAAAATTTTTGGCAACGATAGAAACATCTGGAATAGTTTTTTGGGACACTCCTTTCATAATTATATCCAATCAACTTCTTTCTTCAACGAAACCGTTAATCTATTCCAGGAATTGATGGTTATTATAGTCATAATGATTTCAACCGTTTGTTGATCGCCAAAATGTTCAATCAATTTATTGTAAACCGCATCTGTTAATCCATTTCTGTGCAATAATGTTATCTCCTCTGTTGCCGCTAACAATAGACATTCTTCTAAGCTGAAGATATTTTGAGCTTCTTTCCATGCTATGAGCAAATCAAGACGTTGCTGTGTTTCTCCATCATTTCGGGCATGGTTCATATGCATATTGATACAGTATGCACAGCCATTTATCTGTGATGCCCTAATTTTAATTAGATACAAATATTTTTTACTGATTGTAACTGTTGCTAAATAGCTTTCAAGATGTAGCAAGGCTTCAAACGCTTTGGGTGCTACTTGTTCTATATTGGTTCTTTTTGACATTTTTAGTTGACTTTATTGATATGATTCGATGAATAGATAGCTTATTTAGCAAAATTTACATTGACTTTAAACGACTTTAAAAATGAAACTGTAGATACTACTAAAACTATTAAGCTTATAATGAAAACTTGTATTTCTGCTACAGCAATGCTCAAAAAAAACATGAAAATTAATGTTGCTACATTACATACATTCGTAAATCGCTCGATTAGTTTTTGTGAAGAATTGGAGTTTAAATAATTGATTGAAAATAACAATAGCATCGAAAGCCCTCCAGAATGATACCACATCAACTGCTCATTAAAATCAAAGGATTTAAAATAGGGATAAATTGAATATAGGATTGCAAAAGCCAGTATAGTCCAATTACATACTTTATATATTAATGTCATTTTATAATATTTTGTTTGGATTAATAATAAACTGTCAGTTTTTGACAATACAAAAGTAAATTACATTTTATAAAATCTGTTGTACAAAACCGACACCAACACATCAAACTATGATTAATTGATTCAAAAAATATTATTTTTACTTTTTAACGAAGTTAATTTATAGATTTTAAAGAAAAAAAACGGAAATTCAGACTGATGGAGTACAATCATTCTACGTTAAGCATTAGGTGAGTATTGCATTACCCTCACCGGTAATAATATTTTTATTTCTAAATGTATTTGGTGTCATCCCTGAAAATTCTCTAAATTCTCTTGTAAAATGAGATTGGTCAAAATAATCAAGCGAAAATGCTAATTCGCTGAGAGATTTTGTAGAAGCTTTTAACCCTATGATTGATTTCTCAAACCTTTTTAGTCTTAAAAATTGCTTTGGAGAAATGCCGACATTTATTTTGAATTTACGTTCTAATTGACGTTCAGAAACACCATTTAAACTTCGAAAAAGCCTAATGTTATTTTCATTAGTTGTATCGCCAAAACAATTAAGGGCTTTAGCAAAAACGAAATCCAAATTTGATTTACTACTTATCAATCTTTTTGTAAGAAAAACATTTAGATGCTCAATTTTTTCAATGTTTGAAAAACTTTCTAAAATTGCATTCGTCAAAGATTTTGGCGCAAAATTGTTTAAACATGGATGCTCGTTTGTTAATTTATTGGAATCAACTCCAAACAAAACTTTTAAAGCATCAGGGAAAAAACTTACTATTACAATTGAGCCTTGACTGATAGAAAATTGTGTAAATTGTGTTTTAAGACCACTTAAATAAGAAACGGGTAAAGTTTGGTTGTCAATACTAAATGTAGAGTTTCCATTATCATGCTGAAATACCATTCTGGGATACACATCACCGAATACATCCAACGTATTTACCTGACCATACTTACTTTCGTAATCTATGATCCAATAATAACGAACATATCGTTGTAAATGACAAGGTGGATAAATTACTTGATGATTCAAATCACTGAAATAAAATAATACACAAAGCTATAAAAATGCTTATTTCTTGCTAAAAAAACAAGCATTTTGTTATGTCTTGTGTCGGTTTTTTACAATAGAAAAAGCTTAGTGTTAATTTATTTTTGCGCATTCAAAACCAATTGAATTGAATCCCAAGATAAATCACCTAATAAAAGACATTAATGACCAACTAAATTTTATCCATTTATGCTAAGTAAAATTTAGCATCTAACAAGCTTTTTTGTCATCACTATAGCAAACGAAGAAACTACTTGTCAAACTCAAATTAGCCTTTATTTAGCACTATTTCAAAGTTATAACACTGCTCTAAATCCTTGTTATGGGTTTGCCAAAAATAAAAATCTGAAAAACCAGGTCCACCGTGCAATACGAGTAAGACCGGATTTGTGGTATTATTATTGCCTTTTATGAACACTCCGTGCTCAACGCCATTTAAAACGATACGATTGTATTCATTGACCGAGTTGGTTTGAGCATTGCAAATTTCCCAACTGAAAAACAATGTCATTAGTGCTATCAAGGATTTTGGGAACACAATCTTAACTATAAGATTTTAGTTGCTCCTTATGACGCAAAATGTGGAATACGGCAAAATTTAACCACTCATAGATGCTCATAAACCCAAATGGCGGCATATCAGTTGTTCCGCATTTATCTTCAAAATTCAATGTTGCGATACAATCATTTATTTCTGCCTGCAAGTTTAGCAGCAACTCACGATGCTCATTTATATTGTATTGCTTCGTGGCAGGAATTAAAAAATCAGGAGCTTGATACTTAATATCATTGTTCAGCATAAAATCCCGTATCGCATGTACATTATAATCAAAAGGAATATCTGAAGTGTAAGGTACTTCGGTTAAGAATTGCTTCATCCCTGTATTGCCCATAATAATATGCTCAACAATTTGAGCTGGGTTCCAATTTCCTGATGTTTTGACATTGTATTTTTCGGTAGGAATTGCTGTGATAATCGAAGCAAGCTCATTGAAAACAGTATTGCTAATTGATGTTAGTTCATCTTTTTCAGATAGATATTTAAGCGTTTGATTGGTGTTTTTCCAAAGCTCCACCGTATCGTCATAGTGAACCTGATCCCTAAACCCAACTTGGTTAATCGTAAACTCGCAGCTATGTTCATCTAACTGTTTTACCATGTACGATATGTCGCAATATTCTTCTGGAATGTCTTCGGCTTCCCAAAAAGAACTCCAGTACGTAAACTTAAGAAAGCTATTCTCGATGTGTTCTTTAATTACGCCCTTATCCACGTACTCAATATCCTCCCAATTCCCTGTAAATTGAATTGGTGAGCCTGTTTGCCACGTTGTGGAAAGTGCTGAACCCCACGATATTTGATAAAATTCTTTTGATAAAAGTGTTTTCCAAACCTTTTCTTTAGAGGCATATATTTTTATACTTTCTGAAAACTTCATTTTCTTGTTCATTGTATTAAAATCTGATAAGTTTATATTTATTTCTATTTTTTTGCATAGTAAATGGTTGAAGCTCCAAAAAATTGCGGGTATGAGCTCACGCTTTTGAAACCTGCATTTTGAATGATCTTTTTTAACTCAGATCCGGATGGAAAATTGATTGCCGATTTTGACAAATACTGATAGGCATCTTTATCTTCTGAAAAAATATTTGCAATACATGGCATTAGTATCCTTGTATAAAATAGATAAAAAGCCTGTTGAAAACGGTTGGTAGGTTGCGATGTTTCAAGAATAACAAGTCTGCCATTCTTAACTAACACTCTGCGTATTTCTGATAATCCTTTTGACAGATTTTCAAAGTTCCTAATACCATATATTACGGATGCAACGTCGAAAGTGTTATCCTTAAAGCTTAAATTCTCTGCATTGCTGAGTTCTGTTGTAACTCTCTTTTGTAGATTTGATTTCATTATTTTTTTGTTGGCTACTTCTAACATACCTTTTGAAATATCAACACCAACAATGCTTTTTGCATTTGTTTTTGAAAATAGAATTGCCATATCTCCTGTACCCGTTGCAACATCAATAATGTTTTGTGGATTGGTCTTCTTGATAAGCTCTAAAACATTGTTCCGCCACTTTTTATCCATTCCGAATGTTATCAGTCGGTTCAGAAAATCGTAATTTTTAGAGATGCCGTTGAACATTTTTTCAACCTGCGCCAATTTGCTCTTGTTGGAGGTTTTGTACGGTACTATAACTGTTTGTTCATGGTTCTTTTATAAATAAATTGTCAGCTTTAATTTCAACGGTTTGTTCAATTCTACATATTTAAGAATACATCAGCCCTTAAAAGCTTATCTAATTTTTAATATTTGTTTGAAACGATTTTCTAAATGAAATAATAGTTGTTGCCGAAATAATCAAGCTTAAAACATACACTTGAATTTCTGGTACTGCAATGCACAAGAAGAAAATAAATAATGCAGTTGCAACATTACATAGATTGGCAATCCTCTGGATCATTTTTAATGTGCTGTTGGAATTAATGTAATTGATTGAAAAAATCAATAGCATTGAAAGCCCACCGGAATGATACCACATCAGTTCTTCATCAAATTGAAACGTATCAAAAAATGGATAAACGAAATGCAGAACAGCAAAGGCAAACAATAGCCAATTGCATATTTTATATAATTTGATCATTATTGAAATATTTAAACCTTATTAATAAAAAACCTGTTGCATAAAGCAAGAATGGAATGGCCATGCTGATAGTAAAAGCAGCGATCATATATCGGTTCCCAATCCATATTAAATAGCCATTGGAAAATATGGTCAATAACAATATAAAACGATTGCTCACCAATGTCTTGAATTGTTTTACCGAAAAGTATAAATTAATAGCGCCGATGAAAATTAGTCCAAGACTAAACATGGCATTAAAGCCTATCCACAGGTTCCAGAAGTTTCCGGTTTTATCCATTTTTATATGAGTTGATTGCAGGGCATCCAGTAGGCTCGCATCTTCAGGATGAAGATCCGTTGAGTAAAATGTGCCGTGTAAATGCAGCAAGCCAAAAAACAGTAAAACTGCTGAAGCGGTTATTAGGATTATTCTAGCCAAATTATTTTTCATATCAAAATATTCAATTTGTTACGGAATTAATTTCCTTTCAATTCTTACTGTTTTCAATGCGTTGGGGCACTTTTAAATGAAACAACAAGCCTGTTCCAGGCATTGATGGTAATGACAACCATAACGATTTGTACCGTCTGCTTTTGCCCAAAAAATAATTCTGTTTTGCGATACAAATCATCACTCAAGCCTTTTTCGTTTATCAAGGTTATTTCTTCGGTAACTGCAAGTAACAATTGTTCTTCTTCTGAAAAGGAATTGGTATTATTTCTCCAATTACTAATCAAATCAATGCGCTCTGGCATTTCTCCAAATTCTAAGGCGTGTCTGGAGTGCATATCTATACAGTAGGTACAGCCGTTAATTTGCGAGGCCCGGATTTTTATCAAATATTGATTAGTTTTTGAAACCGAAACGGTATCTAAGTATTGTTCCAACTTCAACAAAACATTAATTGCGGATGGCTCAATGTTCTCAATTATTAATCTTTGTGACATAATGCTCATTTTTCCATGTACAAAAAACAAACAATTGAAGTTTCTGGCATAGTAAAAAACGGACAAAATACCGGAGAGGATTAATCAATAGCTATTAATTATATTAGTATTACTAAAATTCTAATTAGCGTTTTAGATTTTTTTGGTTATTAGGTTTTGTTGGCATTTTGTGACTTCCCGCTACTAAATTTTTATCCTTCTAATACTTCACATCGATGCCCCATTTTATGCAATTGCTCTGAAATTTCGAGGTTGCTGAAATTAAAACCGCATACCCTAAGAATTTTATCGCAGTCTTCCAGATCAAAATTTACTTCTAAATCAGGATATTTTGACAATATCACTTCAATTATGCTTTTTGCCTCGGCTGCTTCAATCACATTTGTTCTAAAAATTTCAATCATTAATTTTAAAGCTTCAATAGATGTTTTTTTATCGCAATTTTAATTACCAATTCGCTTCTCTGTGGTTTATACTCAACCAACTCAATTAAAATTCTATTTTCGACACAAATCTGTAAGAAAAAATAATTATACAATAGTACAAAACGGACACATTGGAGTTCGGATGAAATTAAGTATAAGAAAGACCTGTTTTCGAGATTTCTCAAAACTTACCTAGCACTAAGAAATAAACTTATCTCAGTTTAGTTTTTGCAAATAATTTAATTGTTTAGTGCAGGAATACAGCAAATTTAGGCTGTGGCTGTCCCTATCAATAAATCTATACAAGTTTACAACCTACAATCGCTTTACTAGAATAATGTCCATTGAATGACACTATATCAACCTAATAATTCTCAAATGCTTTGCCGGGAGTAACACCGTAAAAGCTCTTGAACTCTTTTATAAAGTGCGATTGATCATAATAACCCGCATCGAAAAAAAGCTTGTTTTCCCGAAGGCTCTGGGTGGATGGTTTAGCGTTGAGGATATTCTGAAAACGAACTACTTTACTGAATGTTTTGGCAGTATCGCCTACATAAAATTCAAAAAGTCTTCTTAATTGTCTTGCACTGATCCCAGTGTTCAGTCCATTTTGGACATCAAGGGTTCCACAGTTCTTTAATATGATATCAATAGCTTCATATAATCGATTATCACCGTCAAAGGTTACTTTGGAAAAAAGTTTGACGAAGTAGCTATCGAGAATGGCAACAACTTCGTCTATGTTTTGATTTTCATTAATATTGTGCGCAATAAACCGGGATATATAAGGAATTATCAACTGGAGTTCTACAAGCCTGTTGCTCACTTCCAAAGCATTTAATCGGAATATTTGGGGAAACATTGTAGGCAGAAAGCGGATACCAATCTTATTGAAGCTACCGATTAGAGGAAACTCATTGTACGTGTTGCAAAAGCCCATTACATAGCTGTCTTCAGGATCGTCAAGGCTGAAAACAATATCTATGCAACCATCAGCAACCACACGATAACTGTATTCAGAAAAAAGAGGTTTTGTTGTTCTAAGCTGCCAATAACAATAGATGTAAGGTTGTAAACTTATATGGGGCAGAAATTCGTTGTACATCACATCTCCATCCGATTGCTTTACAGCCGGCTGAATGGGTTTATAAAGTTTTCTTATTTCTGCTGCAATCTTCAATTTACATCTTGAGCTATTAACGAGTTGTAAATTTACGCAAAAAATTTAATTGGGTAATGAATTAATCCTTAGTAGCAAATAATAGAATTGTTATAAATAGAATTTATTAATCAGTCTGCCTTATGCGATCTTTACTTCTCGTCTTGCTCGTCCATTTTCTTTACCAGTGCTTCACATAGGCTGTTAAGAAATTTCGTTCGGTTTATCTTACGGGCTTCCAATTCCATAAACGTGTGGTAAAAATCGCCTAACTCAATATTAAAAGCATCTTCAAAAGTTTTGGCAATCAATTTTATGTCTGTATTCCCATTGTTAAATACACCGTGGGCGTACAATGCATAAATAAGCTCTATGAGTGCTGTTTTGCTTCCTGTCCAATTGAGTGAAGAATTGTCAGAAATCTTGGTATGATTACTATTTAACTGGTCTTCAAGATAAACTTGTATGAGATCATTGGCAATTATTTTAGCAACTTTATAATCGTGTGAAGTAGAAAAACGGTGGTCTGCTTCAAAATAAAAGGTGTCCAGCCACAATCTTATATCGTGTTTTCCCCGCACAAAAAATTTATCGTTAAGAAAGGAGTTATTACTCCGGTAATATTTGTAGAAATCAATATTGTTATCGAACAATTTTTTGAGTTTAAATAATTCTTTGTTCAGGAATTTTTTTATTTGCTTATCTCCATAGGGCTTCTTTGCTTCTATCTTATAGACAGAATTATAGTATATCAATTTGGCAACAATGATTGGTTTTTGATATTTGAAAAAATGGATTTCATCATCCGTATTCTTAAATCCTTTTGCTAAGACAAACTGTTTTAATTCTAATAAACTTTTTATAATTAAGTCAATAACTGTTTCTATACGCTGTATTGAGTAGTCTGTCTCAATCTCCAAATCTTGGATTGCCGTTTCAAGTTTACACAGTATTTCATTATAAAATTTAGTCATTTTAAAATCTTGAAGTCTTAATTATTAAGTGGAAAAGTCAGTACTTTTTCCATTTAGTCATTAAGTAGTTTTTTTAATCTGATCTTATTGTACTGTTGCAATAATATTGGACAGAAATTATACAATATGTTGGCAATTAATATTAATATACCGAATTTAATATGACCGCTGACGAAACAATATAATGTAGTAAGAAGAAAAAAGGTGAGGCAGATCCAATGATATCTTTCGTACATCGCAATGGTTTTTGTGTAGGTCCGAAAATATTTTTTTCCTTTAATGACTGTCGCCTTAGTGCTGTTCAATGAATTGACGGCATCGCCGTTTTGAACAAATTTCCGGATATATTTTATACCAATACGCTCGTAAAAATTTCTTTGAGAGCTGAATGCCAATAAGTTAAAAACACTCTCGGGCAATACACCTATAATTATTGATAATCCCATAAACAAATAAAAATATAGGTTGTTGATACCCTCTTGGAACCAAAACCAAAAGATGGGAGCAATACAAAGTATCGACCAAAAAAAATTGATTGCCTGATTTAGTATTTCACGTTTGTGTATCGCCATCACTAAAATTTATCCTGGTTGTGCAGTTTCTCTTATCTCAACACTTGTGTTCTCTCCGTTCAGGATCGGGCATTTCTTAGCGATCTTTATTGCTTCATTCATGTTATCAGCTAGTATAATTAAGTATCCTGCCACAGAAATATCGTCCGCAATATGCGGTTTCTCAATAATTTCGCCATTGGGCTTTAATACCCTTCCTTCTTTTGAGAAATGATTTCCACCGTCGGCAAGTTGGCCGTTTTCTGAAATTTTATTTATCCATACCGTCCATTGCTGCATGTAAATTTTCATTTGCTCTTTAGTTGGTTGTACTTTCTCATTGGTTATGTCCATTCGGAACAATAAAACAAATTCTTTCATATTATTGATTTTTTAATGATATTGATTTTTTATTAAGCCATTTGGTTAACACAATTCCCATAAATGTCATTTTCATTAACCAGTCGCCAGCATGGACAGCGCCTAACTGCCATTGCATGTGATCCCATAAAATTGCTCCCGCCATTCCAACAGCATGAAAGGAAATCCACAATAGAAAAACCAGCTTTAATGTGTCTTTATATTGTGATAAATTCAATAGCAGAATTAATTTCGCCAGCACATATGCAACAATCAATTCTCTTAAGGGAGCAAACGCCATCGTCCATCTGGGTATTTCGGGGTTTGGTGGGTTTCGGTATGTCTCCCATATTTCGCCGAAAACCATCGGGCTGTACCAAATTCCACTGAGAACAAATGCTATCAGTCCCGTTGCGATTATTGTCCAATAATTGTGTTGTGTGAGTTTTTCCATTGCATTGCGTTTTGTAAATGCAAAAATGCTTAGTCTTACACATATTGCTATTGACATAGGTCAAAATCGTTCTATTTTGATTTAAGCCTACTTAAAGTTTCTTCCCGGATATCCAGATAAGACGCCAATATCTTGTTGGATACCTGTTGAACTAAGGCAGGATTTTCATTCAAAATAATTTCATATCGTTGCTTCGCTGTTAGGGTTACCCTTTGCTCAATTTTCCTGTTTTGAAACGAATAAGCCATTTCCAAAATCCGCTGATAAAAATTTCTCCAATTATCCATTTGGCTATTCAGACGATAAAAATCCGCATGACTGATTGCTAAAAGCTCGGTATCTTCAAGCGCTTCTATCATTTCTATGGAGGGCTTTTGAGAAATGAAACTTGTTAAAGCTGTTCCAATATGATTATCGAGCATAATGTATCTTGTCTTTTCATGCCCGTTTTTATCTACAAAAAATATACGTACACAACCGGTTTTCACAAAGTAAAATTCTTTGCAAATGCTTCCCTCATGCAATAAAACATCATTTTTGCTGACGCATTTTCGCTTAAAACAACTTAATATTCTAACCAGCTGGTTTTCGTCAAAGTCGGAAAACATTTTGAGCACTGATTGTAACTTCTCTGACATTTCTCTTTGTTATAAGATGGTTAACATGATGGATGTCATTGGCCTTTTGTAGCGCTTTTCGTTGTCGGTTCATAGTAAAGCATTACGGCTCCATTGCCGAATATTTTTGTTTTATTGAGTTTAAAAACAGTTCTGTCTATGTCTTCAAACAACGGCAAACCGCCTCCTGCCACCATAGGGTGTATACAGAGCTGGTACTGGTCAATCAAATCAAGTTTCATCAGTTGTAATATCAGGCTTCGGCTACCAATAAGGATGTCTTTCCCCGTTTGCTGTTTAAGCTTTAATATCTCTTTTTCTATATTTTGATCCGCCAACCTTGCACTTTTCCAGTCTACGCTTTCGAGGGTTCTGGAAAAAACAATTTTTGGGATATTATCTATAACCGCGGCAAAGTCGTCCATTGATTTTTCGCCGGAGGGTTTTTCAACTAAAGTCCGCCAAAATTCCATAAGCTGATACGTTACCCTACCAAACAGAATAGCATCCGCATGGCGCAGTAAATCTGTGTAATGTTGATGTATTTCATCATCAGGAATTCCTGCGGTATGGTCGCAAACACCGTCTAGTGTCGTATTGATTGTTGCAATTACTTTTCTCATCGTATTTTATTTACATGTTTTTCATTTATTTTGCTGTGTTTCACTTTCGAAATCAGATTTCTTTTCTTAAAATGGCAAATCCCAAAGTACCGATGAGTTATCGTTTTATTGCTTCCGACAGAGAGCCAACGAAATTGATCTGTCGGCCTTTGTTGCTTTCATAAATGAAGTCCGTTAAACTTTGGGTTTCACATTTTGAAAAATCACCTATAATGATTAAAGGCATTCGGTACTGAGCAAATTTTTGGAGTATCTCACCTGCAAGTTTAGTTTTTAAATCAAAAAAATCGAGCGTAATGTTTTTTTCATGAATAAGAATCTTATCAAATCCCTGATAGTAAAGATCGCCCAATAGATCCAATCCGTCTTTGACAGATCTTAAAATAATTTCGTCAGAAATAATTTCAGCTATTTTTAAACTGTTGGTATGGTGTGTTTCAATTGTCATTGTCAGATCAATTTTTTAAATGGTTCGTATCTGTACCGCTTACTAAGCTATATCGATTAACTCAACAATTTGATCCTCAGAAAATTTGAATATGGATCTTCCGCTTAAATCAATTTGCTCGCCTTTTTTTAATCCGTTGGGAAGATCAGAAGCTAAAGTTGCAATGTAATCTATTTCAATTTCGGTGGTATCGCCCTTATGCTTGAAAGATTTTATGGTTTGCAGCCGGCTTTCAAAATAGGATTTTGCCTGGTCAGCTTGTTTTCTAAACGCTTCAATCCCGTTTAACACCATCGTAACCTCATCATTATTGATGTTTTTAAAAATGATAGCTTCGTTAAAATCCCGGACCATCTTGTCAATGTCGAATGCATTATAGCCGTCAACATAATTTTTTATAATTTCTTCACGTTTTGTCATTGTTCGGTCTTAAATTAATTTGCCAGAAAACCTCATAAATCTTTTTCTAACAGTACATTGTTTTCCATCGTTCCTACTATTCTGAAACCTAGTTTTTCGGCGAATTTTAATGCGTTTATATTTTCAGCGGTTGTATTCGCTACGACTTTGTTTATTGCATATTCCCGCTGTGCATAGGGGATCAATAAGAGAAAGGCTGTTGCCATCAAACCTTTTCCCCAATAGTCGGGAAGCAGGGAGCCGCCGATTTCAATTTCGTTCCTCAGTTTGTCCCAATGGTGCAATGCGCAATCTCCAATGATTTTTTCTGGGTTTACGGTGGTGCGTATTGTGAAAATATCATTGCATTGTGAAATGATATTTTCAGTAAACTCGAAAGCTGCTCTGCTGTTCTCCTTTGATTCGACTTTTTCACTTTCCTGCCCGTCTTTTTGGAAATACAAACTGTGAAATGCAATAGCATCTTTTTCAGTTAGCCGTTTTAATAGTAGCTTTTGGTTGCTTATATCAGTAAATTCAATGGCCATGCAAGCGTATATTTAGTTATTTAGTCCATTTTTATCTGATCTAACTAAGGCGCCTAGTTTTTCGGGTGCGACTTCGCAGAACGCCGTTGTCAAAACTTCAACGAAAAGCTCCCAACTTACCATTTCGAGCTCTATTATAGTCCAGCCCTGCTTGCCCCACTTGTTTTTAACCGGATAAATGGCAGATTTATCTGCGGAAGAAAAAATATCCTGATCTATTTCTGATAACTTGACGGTAACTCTTTTTAGCTTATCATCATACGTTGCAAATATTTTTTTCTTCACCCTGAAAGAAGTCTTTTCGAAGTGGGGCTCTTCCGTCGTTTCGGGAAAGGAAAGTGCCAGTTTCAGCAATTTTTCAACTGTTACCATAACTAATTATTTTTTTACCGGGGTCAAATGGCTCAGTACACACAACCATTCGTCACCGTCTTTTTTGTACACATCTGTAATCCATTCATCAGCTTCCATTGGTTCTCCTTGCCAGGTTCCGGTATTTTGCCCCCGGCCAGTTACCAGTGCTACACCTCCGTACATTTTTACCCGCAACACTTCTTTGCTCATCGCCCAATGGGATAGCAACCCTTGTTTCAGAACTTCAAAAAACCGCTCTTGTGGTATAATTCCACCTTGACTGTCTACCAACACCCAATCGGATGTGATACATTTTTTTATTTCTGCGATGTCATTTGTGACAACCGCCCGGTTGAAGTTGTCTTCAATGTGTTGAAATTCCTTAATTAGATCTATTTCATTCATATTTCAATCTTTTATTAGGATAAGGGAAAGCCCGATGTTATCAGGACTTTCCCTAACTGTTTTTTGCTTACATTATTTTTCCAAATTGTTTTCAGCAAAATATTTCATTGCTTTCTGCAAGAACAGCGCAAATTCAGGTTGCGGATTTCCGTCTGTAACATTAGCTAAATAGCGCTCGTCATTTACTAAAAGATCACCAAGCCCCGCATAAGCACAAGCTTTTTGATCTGGCACAACTGAATTGCCCCAAAATTTGCTAATTATCCCATAATGCCTTGCAATCTGTTGCTGTACGATGTCCGATTCCGGACAGTCGTTTCTCAGTGCAAATAGTTCGCTGAAAACGTTTTCCATTTCCTTTTGAAGCGCTTCAACACCCGACTTACCAAGCTTCATCAGCTCTTTTTCAGATTGTTCAACGGTTTGTGCGCCGTACTTGTTAATTGCTTCTTTCCTGAAGGCCGTTCCAACTTCTTTGGGAAAACCTTTATACAATTCTTCTGGATCTTTCATCATTTCTCCTTTTTTAAGATTATTAATAGTGATGTCGATCGTTCTCAATAAGTCAGAAATTCTTCTTTTGCGGTTGAGCAGTGCCGACTTGTGCTGCATCAGCGCTTTAACCAGATCGTAGTCAGGCTCGTCCATCATTTCTACAATATCCTTGAGTGGAAAGTCCAGTTCACGGAAAAACAGAATTTGCTGCAAGCGCAATAACTCGTCATTTCCATAAAGCCTGTACTTCTTCTCGGTTCTTACTGATGGACGGAGCAAGCCGATTTGATCATAATAATGAAGTGTGCGTACGCTCACACCCGATATTTCCGCCAATTTTTTAACTGTAAGAGTTTTCATTCTTTCTTATTATTTATCGACTGTACAAAGGTATGATATGACGTAACGTTAGGGTCAAATGTTTTTTGAAATTATTTTTAAATTTAATTATAAACAACTGAAAATTAGATAAATAATCTTTACATCTGTCGCTAAGCACATACTTTTGGTATCGTTGGTCGCAGCAATTTTCTCATTAAATGTCAAGAATTTTCTAAGATATCTTTCGTTGTTTGCTCACCAAGTTGCTGGGCTAATCCAATCAGAAGCCCTTCTGTTCCTCTTATATAACATAGCCGATAGACGTTCTGGTAGTTTACCACTTCTCCAACGAGTTCAGCACCGAGTTTCAAAAGTCTGGATAACAGTTCATCAATATTGTTGACCCTGAACATAATACGGAGATAGCCAAGTGAATTAACTGGTGCTGTCCTGTGGTCTGAAACTGTTGCAGGAGTAAGAAATTTTGAAAGTTCTAGGCGACTGTGGCCATCGGGTGTCACCATCATCGCAATTTCCACAGATTGATTTCCAAGCCCAGTTACACGGCCAGCCCATTCATCTTCAACTATCATACGCCCTTCCAGTGTAAGCCCTATTTCTGTAAAAAAACCAATTGCTTTATCAAGATTTTCTACAACGATACCAACGTTGTTCATTTCTAATAATTTACTCTTCATCCTATTTTTATTTTAAATTTTAAGATTGCTGTTAACAGTATACTATTTTTGTTAACCCACCTCCTGTCTAAATAAGACCGCAATTCTTCTTGTTGCGAAATTCGAAATAGCTTGGTGAATTAATGTTTCATGGTTTTCCTGTGGTAAAAAAATCAATGTGATATTTTCATCCATTTTTTGATATCTTTTAATCAGACTTGGTAATCCGTCTTCAATTTTATTGATTTTTTTGTCTTTTGGCTCCCATTTTTAATCGATTAGCAAGGAATTGAAACTGCCACCCTTCTCATGTCAAATTTATTTATAATCACTCCTGGGGCTGCCCAATCAATCGTAGGAGGCAAAACAGATTTAGCTTGATCCGCATTCTCAAATAGAATAAATCCAAAACCTTCGTCATTGACCGGATCTACCCAATACCCCGCGATAAAACCCGGTGCACTTTTAACCTTGGGTAATATACTATTCGTGAAAGTGGTTGCTGCTTCTGAAGCAAATTGAGGGTTTATTGTTAATTGAATTAGAATTGCATACATTGATTTTAATTTAAGTTTTTTTATGTTATTATTCAGTAGGCTTATTTATAATCACTAACATTCCTTAGTTTCCGAATAAACATGTTGTTTAAGTAAAAAAAGGCTTCCATTTAGGTTTAATCCTATTTAGTTAAAATCATGGGTAAAAAAGTCTAAATGAATTGAAAACCGCCTGATGCATTATTGTTGCGTGGTTTTCCAGTGGCAAATAATCAAAGTAAACGTTCACGTTCCTGTTTTTCAGGTTTTTGATTTTATCAGCTAGAACATTTGCATCTACTTCCATTACCCGGGGAATTTTAGTGGGAGCCAAACCTTCTTTTCCAACTCCGATATAAATATCTTTGTGTTCAAAACGAGCAAGAGGTTGGTTTAATAACGACCCATTATCCCACCACAAACTGGGGCTGACGATGATATACTTGTTAAAAAGTTCCGGTTTTTTAAACAGGATTTCAGTTGCCAAAAGCCCGCCTAACGATTGCCCGATAATGGTTTTTGAAGAACTGGTCATATACTTTTCCTGTATATACGGTTGCAGCTCTTTTTCAATGAACGATATAAATCTGTTGGAATGCCCTGAGGTGGGATTTGCACTTTTATCTTCAGTTACATTTGTAGGGAATGTGAAATCCCTTCTCCTGTCCACCGTTGCGATACCAACTACTATTGATTTTGGAGCTTGCTTAACCCATTCAAAACTATTGAACTGCACAAGCCCCACGATATGGATAAAATCCTCATCTGCCGAACCGTCAAGTAAATAAATGACAGGGTAACGTATCGTGTCTTTCGGGTTGTAGCCTTCCGGCAGATAGATATTCAACACCCTTTTTTCATTCAGTTCTTTTGAATAGATTTCATTGATAATTCCAAGTACAAAGGGTTTTGTGTTTTCGGTTCCCTTTGTCTGTCCATATAAAACAGTTGTAGCTAAAGAGATGATGAAAATTAAAATATATCTGTTCATCTATTTTGTTTTTTGTTTTCTTCAAACTCCATTATCTGCTTTTTCGTTGCAAGTCCTCTCCAACTTAATTCAAGAATTTCTTCTAGAAGTTTTCTGTCGTAATTATGCAACCACATACAGATGTAAGGATAATCCTTAAAATGGTCTGGCAAATGGAATATTTCAGGATGGCTATCCAGATACTTATCCCTTATTTCAAAGCCAAGACGTATAGGAATAAATTCTCCGCCATCGTGCAGGCGGCACATTAATTTCCCACGAACCTTTACAGATGGTGTTCCTTCGTGGGAAATACTTTCTTCTGTGCCGGGAAGTGTCAAAGCAATATTTTTTACTGTTTCAAAGTCGGCATAATTGAAATCGACTGATTTGCTTTTCATTGTAATAAAACTCGTTATGAATTGTTAGTTTGTTTGTGTGCTTACTGACCAATAATTTCCTGCAAAGTCGTAAAAAGAACCTCTAGTATCAGGGTCGTTGGGCTTATTTACTGGTCTTTCAATGATTTGGAGACCTTGTTCAACCGCTCTGTCGAACGTTTCAAGTACATCAGGAACGTAAAGATGTAACATAGACTTATTTGCTGGGTAATCTTCCGTACTATCGCTTAACATGATTATGGTATCATCTATCAGTAATTCGCAATGCGCAATTTTTCCATTTTCATGGTCGAAACGTCTTAACTCTTTTGCGTTGAAAATTGCTTTTAAAAGGTCAACCAATTTCTTTGCATTCTCAATGATAAGATAAGGCGAAAGTGAATTGTAATTTTGAGGTTTATATGTTTTCATTTTTTATTGGATTAATTGATGAATATTTTTGTTTTTTATTTAAATTGAGGTGTTTTACCTTTCTTTTATTTCTTTAAATTTGTTGATATCCAAATAAATAATTCCCCAAAGGTGACCGTCTAAATCTTCAAGCGTTCTCACTTGCATATCGCCTTCATCCCGTTTGGACAAAGATTCTTTACCGGCGGCATTTAAGCCTTTTTCAACAATTTCATTCATCTTTACTATACTTTCCACGGGAAGTGTAAAGGTTGCTGTCGAATTGCCTGTAATATCTAGAGGTTTTTTGTTACCTAAAGTGAAAAATTTCTTTGTCTGCAACATCAAATAAATGTGTTCGCCCCAAAGTACGCACCTTTGGTTAGCGCCCGTAAACAAAGGATAGTCAGTAAACCCCAACTGCTTATAGAAATTCGCCGACTGATCTATATTGTCGACTGGTAGGTTAATAAAAATCTTTTCCATTGTAGTTTAATTTATATGATAGGATGTTTGCTTATCTATTTCAGATTTCTGCATAAGTTTTTATATTTCTTTGGGGCTATCTTCCTTCCAGCAAATAAAAAACTTCATCGTTGTTTTCGAGATAATGTGGTCACGGACCTTCTGAGTTCGGCTCAGGCCGCCATTTGGAAATGCTGTATTTTTTGGAAGTTTCATTGTCGTCAGCCTTAAAAATTGAGTTCATAGCTCCACAATTGTAAGTTAGACCTTCTCCGGAAGCAAGTATCAGGGTATCGGTATTGTTTTTTGATTTGTCCATCCGTCTAAGTATAAATTATAAAATTATCACAACTATCTTTTGGTCGGGTTATCATATGGCAAGAAATTCTCTGGTTCAATCAATCTGGGAACAATTCTTCCTTGGATGCTTTGTAGACATCCAGAATATTGTTCTCATGATTAATCGTTTTTTCAAATTTCAGGCCGAGTTTTTCAATCAGCTTTATGGATGAGTTATTATCCGGCAAGCTGATCGCCAGAATAATTTCAAGCCCATTGCTATTTACCAAAGCCTGCAAAACAGCTTTGGTTGCCTCAAACGCATAGCCCTTATGAAAGAACTGGGGTAGGAAGGCAAAACCTACATCTTTAGATGGTAAATAGTCTCGCTTGATAATGGTCACCAGACCGATTGGCAATCCTTCTTTTTTTAACTTTACCGTCCAATAGGTGATATGCGGATTACTATTTACTTTTTGGATGTACTCCCTTGCATCTTTTTCTGAATGAATGTTACGGTCACCAATATTCTTGATCCATCCATCAGTATTTAAAAGCTCAACAATAAATGATGCGTCTTTTTCCAATAATGGTGTAATCTTAAGTCTTTCTGTATCTATTGTCATTCTGCCTTTGAATTTTCAGTTAGAGAATTTTTGAAAATTAATCCAGAAAATTACCTAGCTCCTTTAGGATCAATAAATGCATCAAATTCCATTTTCAATGTTATGGGACTGGACTTAATTAGATATTCTTTCTCTTTCTCCTTTCGGAATTAATCACTTTTTCTATGGAACCTATTTCGTCACTGTCTTTATAAGAATTATACCAAGATTCACCTTCTGGGTCTATTGAAAGGTCACCTAAGAGAAACTTGATCAGCGTTCCGCTTTTCGTTCCCGTTAGATGAAATTCATACGTTACACTGTCCTTCGGAACCTTTTTGTCCCAACTGATATCCGATAATGAAATAACCAATTTTGTATTCGGAACAAATGTTATGACTTCACCTTCAAGGTAAACGATGTCATTATCATTGATCCAATAAATTTTACTTCCTAATGCAATGGTTTTTTCATCTTCGGCTTTTGCAGGTACAAGCATCCAATCTTTAAAATATTCAGGATTTGTGATTACTTCCCAAATTTCATGTTGTGTTGCTTCTATTATCTTTTCTTTGCTGACTACAAGGGGCTTATTCATTTTTGGATATTTAAGATGTTAGAAATTTTTGTTAACTGTTTAATGTGTCTTTGAGTATGCACAACATAAAAATGTATCCATTCAAACCGTGTCATGTACCCGAATGTTGGAAATTCAAAATCCAAGCATAGCACTCTAAGATCGTTTCGGCTTGAGAAGCTTATAATACTTTCACTTATTGTCTGGATATTTAAAATCAAATCTTCCTTTTCAATATATCCATCTGATGGATAAATAGCATCCGAATTTTCTGCGATTAGCTTTATATTGAAATTCAAAAAAAGCTCACTTAGTAGTTTGGAGTTCTCGTCATACGGTCTATCGGCAAACCCCGTCCAGCCTTTGAAAATTTCCCATGAACCATACGATTTTAAAAGATGATCACCGACCTGACCTGCTGTCCAACTGTTTGAAAAAGGAATTTTATTTAGCTGTTCAGTACTAAAAGCTTCTAACATTTCCGTTAATTCCTTGATCGTTTGTTGGAACTTGGTGGTGGTTGCTTCCATTTAATATTAATATTTGAAATGAAGTTTAAGTATCAGGTTTAAAAAGGTTTAGCAGTCTTACAATTCGTCAAGTCAATTTTGTAATACAGAATTAAACCTGACGAATACACTACTACAGTGAATATGACCTAATGGGACAAATTTTACTTGACTGTAATGGATCCATTTGGATTTAATGATTTATCCTGTTTTTTTGAACCATTGGCTACGTTGAAAATAAAGTCCTTGGCGTCGTACTTTCCAACAACCTTGCTAAGGTCTACGTTGATATCAAATTGTTTTTCTAAGCCACAGTCTTCTTGAGATTTGTTATTGAGCACAAGATTGATCTGCCCGGGGTTGGAAAACATTATAGATCCGTCCCACACGACATGGAAATCGTCTTGATTGCAACCACCTTTAACTTTAATGGTTAGCATGTTACCATTTCTCTTAATGTCTTCAATATTGAAATCTCCATCATTTCTTTTCTCTACCAGTTCCGCATATTTTTCGGCACTCCTCAGCAGATTGTTTTCAAGAACTGTTTCCGGATTGTTGTCGGATTTTTCACATGAAGTAATAGCAAAGCAAAAAAGTAATGCGAAGGCTACATAAATTAAATTTGTTTTCATTTTTTAAGTTTTTAAGTAATTAAAATTTTTAGATAATACGAGTGCGACATTAAAAACGCTACATAAAATCCAATAATATTTACCATCTACTTTAATTTAGATAGTAAATTTAAGTATTTTTATAATACCGACAATAGTATTGGCAAAAAAATCTATTCCGATTATTTAAATTTTGCTTCCTGAGGTAATACACCATAAGAATTGAGACCGTATCTTTCGGTTAAACAATAAATAGCATAACTTTGCAATATGGGGAAATTTCGTAGCATAGAAACATTGGTAATTGATAGCAATATCCTGTGCTGTAATTTTGTAAATACGGTAAGCTCCTGGAAATCAGAGTATAATTATGACTATCTTAACAATTACAATGATTTTATTGATTGGTGTTTTAAATTAGGAATTTTTCATTCTCAACGTCTCCAGATATTAAGGGAATTGGAAAGTGTACATCCCCAAGAGGCTTTGGCTGCGCTTAACCGTATTAGAGAAATACGTAGGATTTTACAGGGACTTATTTCTGCGGTTGCCCAAAGAAATGATGATAAAAAACTATTGTTTTTGCCCGAAGCAAATCTTTTGGTGGTTGATGCATTATCGAGACAGCGGTTGCAGTATGATGGAAATAAATTCTTTATGGATCAGATAGATACTTCCAATGACTTTTTGTTTCCTGTTTGGAAAGTCTTAAATTCATTGGTTCATCTGCTAACCGATCACAACTTAAAGCGAATAAAGGAATGCCCAACATGCGGGTGGGTCTTTTTGGATGAAACGAGAAATGCAAGCCGCAAATGGTGCAACCCAAAATATTGTGGAACATCGGACAAAATGAAACGCTATAATAAAAGAAAAAGTAGCAAATCATCTGAAAACAAAGATCAAAGCTAAAGATGGTTTTTACTTGCTAACTTAAATTTAATAGTAAATCAACAAAGCCATAAAAATCGTTAAAGATCGGCAACGATGATATTTCCTTTATATTGAAAATGTATATTGGGCGGTTGTAGCATTACTATTGTACCAAATGCTGTAAGTTCGGGTCATTCTTGATACGCTCCAGTTCACTTGTAACAATATTCAGGATGTCTAATTTTATCTGTTTGTAATTACTTTCAATTTCCTGCTTCATCCTATCCTCGCCGTGTTCATTTACAAAAGATAAGATTTGTGGTATCTTTTGATAAGCCTTGGTTTCGGCAGCTACCTTTTCGTTATCTACTACTATTTCAGCGTGAAATATCTTTTGCTCGATACGTTCCTCAAAATTATCCGATACAGAACCTACAAACATACCCTGTGTCAATGTTGAAATCTTTGAAGCCGGAATAAGGCTATCTAATTGGGTGGAAACAGAAGTTGACGTATCATTTCTGTTGATAGATATGCTCTGACGTTTCTGCAATACTTTCCCGAAACGTTCCGAAAGGCTTTTTGCTGTTTCTCCAACCACCTGACCACTGAAAATATTACCAACGGTATTCTGAATAACTTTAGCTTCTTTGTCACCGTAATCCCGTATCAATTGAGAGAAATCCTGAAAACCCAAACAAACTGCAACTTTATTACTTCTTGCAGTTGCAATAAGGTTATCCAGCCCTCTGAAATAGATTGTAGGTAACTCATCTATAATAACGGAACTTTTTAATTGCCCTTTCTTATTTATCAATTTTACAATCCTAGAATTGTACAAACCCAAAGCTGCGGAATAAATATTCTGCCTGTCGGGATTATTGCCTACGCACAAAATTTTCGGTTCTTTCGGATTATTGATGTCGAGCGTAAAATCATCGCCTGTCATTACCCAGTACAATTGTGGGCTAATCATTCGTGATAGTGGAATTTTTGCCGATGCTATTTGTCCTTGTAATTGGTCTTGTGCACCGCTTTGCCACGCATCCATAAAGGGTGATAGGTAGTTTTCTAAATCGGGATATGAGGTTAAAATCGTGAACACATCCGAGTACTTTTTGTTCAGTAATTCAATAGCGTGTGGGAATGTACAATATTTACCGTCCTCATAGATTTTCAGATACCAAATTATGGCTGCAAATAAAATAATTGGGCTTTCTACGAAAAAATCGCCTTGCTTCTGTATCCACGACCTGTTGAGGTTCAACATTATGGTATAAGCCGCTTCGTAAGCATCCGAAATGTCCGTCATAAAATCAGGATTGAGTGGGTTGCAACGGTGGCTCTTACGTGGGTCGTCGAAGTTTATCACGTAAAATTTCGGCTGAACTTTATATTTATCCCTGTGCTTCAGCAAATGATTGTAGGCGATAGTCGAAAGGTCGTCAAACTTGAAATCGTAGATGTACATACTAAAGCCTTTTTCTATCTGCTGCTTGATGTAGTTATTTACGATGGCATAAGATTTACCGGAACCCGGAGTACCCAACACGATTGATGCCCTGAAAGGATTTACAATGTTTATCCAACCGTTGTTCCATTTGCCTTTGTAGTAAAATTTGGTGGGCAGGTTAACGGAATATTCATTTTCCATCAGCTTTGTTTCCTGTTGAAAGCTCTCGTTCTCGTTGTTGAAAACATCGTCCATTAAGTTGGTACGAAGCAAGCGGCTCATCCATACGCCCGCCATCAGCAAAGCAATATAACCTAACGAGATAGTAAGGATATACAGAAATGTGCCTATTACCGGAGATAGCTTTAACAACGGCGTGTTCAGAAAGAACAGCACAAAACCAACGCCCAAAGCCACGTAGATTTTAGCCCAGGTTATCTTCTCATTCTTTACGCCTTTCGTTCCCAAACAACTCAAAGCAAGCAAAACCAAAGCGAACGCCTTGGTATAAAGGGTATGTGAAAACAAGCCCGCCGTCCGGTCGAAATTGCCTAATATCTTGTTGATTATTTCCAACGTCCAACCACGTTCTAAAAAGAACCCGTAGCAGAACCAATAAAGGTGCATCAGCACCAAAAGAATACTGACTGCCCGCATAAAAGCCATTATTTTGGCTAAACCTCTTAAATCGTCTTCTCCCTGCATTCTTTTTTAGTTTTAATGTTCGGGCGTGAATTTAAAGGCTCTACACAGCGGCTATAAGAATGTGGCAGTCAATGGCGGTGCGTGGCAGTGTTTGGCGAAGTGATAAGAGTTGTAGCTTCTATGATCCTTTTGTATCGTAACATTTATGAAGCATCCAAATAAAAAATACTTTTAGTTGCTCTTCTGTTTTCTGTCCGTCAGCAACATTTTTTGTCCTGCTGAATTGGTGGACAAGGAACACTTCCGTAACTACAATAAACACAACAGTCTCCTTGTTTTGGTTTAAGAACTTGTTTGCATTTTTCACATTCGTAGAAATATTGGCAAGCGTCTGTCGGCATTGTTTCTTCTTTCTTGTGTCCGCAGTTGGGGCAAGTAATTGTTGATTGCAATATGATTTCCATTTGGTTTTATTTTTTGTCGGTTACAGAATATCCTGTTGAGTTAATTGCTTTTTCGACCTCAGAAATATTCGTTTTTGAGTTGTCAAATTCCACGATTGCGTTTCCTTTTTCGTATGAGGCGTTTGAACTTATTATTCCTGTCAATTTATTTACTTCGTGATTTACGTGTTCGCCACAACTTGCACAAGTCATTCCGCTAATCGTAAATTCTACTTTTTGAATATTGGATTTGTCCACCGCTATAATTTGCTTTTCTGTCTTTGGGTAGAAAATGCTTGAGTAGTATGGAAAGGCAAGCATTACGATTGCAAATGCTGTTACAATTCCTAAAAACATTTTTGACTGAATGAATTTTGGTTTTTCTTCTGTCTCACAATTGCAATCTATCTGCTTTTTGGGTTTCAACTTTTGATACCAAGCAAAACCAAGAACCAAAATTGTCAACCCGATAAAATAGGGTCGAAAAGGTTCAAGCCAAGAAAAAGTGGAAGCAAGACCGCTTGTTCCTGCAATAAGAGCCAATACTGGTGTGATGCAACAAAGAGAAGCTGCAATTGTAGTCAAAAGTCCTGCACCAATTAATTTTTTGTCAGTTTTCATATTGTTTCTAATATTTTGTTTTCGTCAAGTATTTTGAAAAATGGTTTCAGCATTTTTTCATACTCTTTAGTCAGTGAGTGAAAAATAGTTTGAGCTTCTCGTTCGGTTTCAATAAGTTTTCTGTCTTTGAGTTTCCGCAAGTGTTGTGAAACCGCTGAAATTGTCATACCAAGAATATCACTTATATCACAAACACAAAGTCGTTTTTCTTCATAAAGTAGAAAGAGTATTTTCAGTCTTACATTGTTTCCCGCTAATTCAAGTCCGTTCGATAAATAGTCAAAAGAACCGTTGAGTTCTGAAACTCGGTCTTTACAGCGGTTTATTTGTTTAATGTCTGCTTGTTGTCGTATGCAAGAATTATTGTCCATAGCACAAAGATAGTCAATTTGTTTATTTAAGCAATTACTTAAATACAACTCAAATTCTTTCAGAATTATAAAGTGACAGCTCAATAAATCTTTTTAAAAACAGATTTTTAATTCCAAAATCTGACCTCTTACAGTCTTCTTTTTTTTTTCTTCTTCATTTTGTTAGCAAAATCCTGTTCCTCGTAATCATCGCCCTGTGCTTCGGGTAACAAACCGCCAAATGCCTCAATCAAACCGTCTTCGTGTTTTTCAGTAGTATTCAGGAAGTCGAACAAATGATGAGGTTCTTCCGCAGGAAGATCTGCATCATTTGATGTGGATGTTTTTGGAAGTTGTACGACAGGTTCTTTAATCTCCGGTTTGATATTATTGTTCCAATAATCATTAAAGGTATTGGCAGAAAGTTCCTTTGCTAAGCGTGAACCGTTCCAAACCGCCTTTGAATTGTGGTCTATGAAAGTGATACCATAAATACGACCTGTATCGTTCCGGCGGACCACTACATTAATGCCCTGTTCACTCAACTGCTTTTTAAAAGCCTGCTCATCATTTGTGGATTTCAGAGCAATAGAAATTGCAGCTTTTAGGGTCTGCTTACTTGGGTGGTCTTTTAAATCCTCCTTGCATTTTGCAAAATGCAGTTCCAAAGCCGGAAGCCCTGCATTTTTACCAAACAACGAAGCCTTGAACGGATGCCCGGCTCTTTCGCCTTTCTCGTTTAAAGGAATATATAATAAGCCTTGCCGCATTTTTCCCTGCAATTCGCCCTCCACTTTTTCGGTGGTAACATTAAACAGGGAAAGCAAGGCATTGTATTCGCCCAAAGTCTGAAACTTATAATAATTCGGTAGGTGGCGGACAACCGAAGCGATTTGGCTTTTCACATCGCCTGCCCGATAATCTACCGGACGGAAAATCTTGTCGTTCTGCTTGTGTTCTTTATCGGTTGCGGGTATCAAGCCGTGTTGTCTTTCCAGTTCACGGCACACATTCATAGACCGCATTTTCTCGAATTTGTCCGAAATCTTTTTGCCCTGCTCGTCCACGCAAACCGATACAATGTGTATATGGCTGCGGTCGATATCGGTATGTTTGAATACCACAAAAGGCTGTTCGCCGTAGCCCATTTCCCGCATATATTCTTCCGCCATTTGCCGAAACCTGTCATCGCTAACCTTATCTTTCGGGTCGGGATTGAGCGAAATATGCAACGTATGCTTTTCCGTATTGCGGTTGGCAATCAGGTAAGGTGCAAAAGATTGTGCTAATTGTGCAACAGTATATGCTCCAGTTGGCGTTTCGATTATCTTATTTGCGAACAGAATTTTCCCGTTTTCATTCTCTACTTTGAGCTGATTGTACGCCAATGCACCGTATAAATTCCCGCTTCTGCCAATCTTTGCTATCATCTGTACTGCTATTTTTTCAGGTTCTTTGCTTCAAATTCTTCGGTTATCTGAATGATTTTTTGGCATAGCATCGCCATTTCAGCCGTTTGTTTTTCCAATTTGTACAGGAACGCTGCGGCTTTTTTCTCCGAAAAATTCTTGTACAACAGCTTTACAATCTGATTATAATTCACACCTACGGAGCGAAACTGACTGTGAAACGAGGTCAATCGCATATAAAAATCAACCGTTCCTTTATCAATTCTAACCGATTTCATTTCCTTACTGAACAGTAGGGAAATGATAAACTTTGCTTTATTGGGCATTCCTGATGCTTCAAAAAGCGATAAAAGTTTGGCATTTTCTTCGTCCGTAAGACGGAAAACGTGGCGGTGGATGCTTGGGTCGGTCTTAGCTCTCCGTCCGCCCTTATTCTGTTTTTTGTTATTGTTCTCGTTCATCACTAATCCATTTTTAATCCACACAAAACGCTGACTTCGGAAGACGTTTTTTAAGCTCCCAGCAGGGCAAGTTGTTTTGAGGCACTAACTCAGTTTCGAGTGCCTCAAAACACAACTTGCCGTGTTCTGTTGAACACAAAAATCCGCCCTGCGGGACGGATTGGATGTAACAGGGAAAAACGGATAGAAGCCGTTCCCGTTACCCTCCATTTTGTCAAAAGACTTTTGCATAAATCCGTTAATAAAAATCATTTTACAAAGTAAAGCCCTGTTTACGAAAGCATTGTACTGTATAGCAGTACCAAACACTGCCTTTGAACGCCAAACACTGCCACAGCTCAATCAGCGGTTAAATCAATCGCTTTATTTGCCGTAGAATTTTAGTGCAGGTAGTAAAAAATGTATCTAAACAAAGAAGAAAATCAGGTTTGCAAACAGATAGTTTGGAATAAAAGCATAAGGTTTTAAAAGCATAAAACAATAAAAGTGTAAAAGCATAAAAGCGGTAAAGCAATTTACCTGTTGCAAGTTTTTCCACTTGCCAAAGAATGTACCTAACAAGGCAAAAATGAAAGCAAGTACCTGTGCAGGAAAGCACCCAAAAGGGAATGCAGGAATATATGAACGAGGTAATAATCAGATAAACCAATATTCAATCCTACAAAACAGATAAAGTGTGTAACAATAAATTTTTAAATAATGGAAACAACAAAGAAAACTTTAAAAATCAGCTTCTCCACCCAAAAGGGCGGTGTGGGAAAATCCACGATGACCACCTTGCTGGCAAGTGTGCTTCATTACCGTTTAGGTTTTAATGTACTGGTGATGGACTGCGACTTTCCACAACACAGCCTGACCAATATGCGTGAAAGGGATAAGAGAACCATAATGCAGAACGACTACCATAAAAAGGCAGCAATGAAGCAGTTTCAAACCATCAACAAAAAAGCGTACCCGATTATTAAATGCAAGGCTGAAACGGCTTTGGATAAAGCATCGGAATATACAAGCCAGTCGGCGGTTGAACCGGATGTGGTTTTCTTCGATCTGCCCGGAACAGCCAATACCAAAGGCGTACTGACTACCTTGAAAAAAATGGACTTTATCTTTTCGCCCATTACTGCCGATCGTTTGGTAGTGGAAAGTACATTGGGCTTTACCAAGGCCTTTCTCGGACTTCCCCAAACGGACGAGGGAAATCCCGAACAAGAGATGTGGCTATTTTGGAACCAAGTGGACGGGAGGGAAAGAACAGGATTGTATGATGCTTATCAAAATGTTATCAAAGAACTCAACCTGCCCATAATGGAAACAAGAATAATGGACAGCAAACGTTTCCGAAAGGAAACAGACGACACAGGCAGTTATGTGTTCCGATCAAGTTTGCTGCCTGCTGAACCACAGTTGATGAAAGCAACGAAAATGGATTTGTTTGTCGAGGAATTTTTAAAAATCACTCATCTATAAAAACAGTAAAGTATGGCTTCAAATAACAAAAACAACGATTTTGAAAAGCCCAATGTTGATGAGGAATACCTTATGAACATCATAAGCGGCGATGAGCTTGTAGCTCCACCGAGCAATAACAAAAAGCAGGATGTACCAAAGGAAACCAAGCCAAGGGAAAAAGCCCGTAACAGTTCATCAAAAAAAGTGGACTATGAGGAAACGTTTTTGGTCAATCGATTTCCATCGGGGCGTAACGGCAAGGTCGTTTACATACGCCCTGAATACCACGAAAGATTGCTCCGCATCGTTCAACTGACAAGGGAAGAAAGAACAACGCTCTACTCTTACATTGACAACATTCTCGAACATCATTTTAGGGAGTACGGTGAAGATATTACCGATTATTTCAACGAACATTTTAAACCTATTCTATAAGCTATGGAAATAGTAATTGTGATATGCCTACTCATAGTCATTGTCCTGCTATTGCAGAATAAAATTGTAATTCATAAAAGGTCGAAACAAGACCCTCCGCATAAAAAAGTCAACCCGAACTTACCCGATATTATGGGACAGCCCAAACCTGTAGAACGCCTTTCCCTGCCAAACACTGCCACTGAACGCCAAATTCAGGAAAACGAAATAAACCCTGCTAATTTAGACATTGAGTACGACGAAAATGAAAACGTAAGTGTTCAAATTCCGCAGGAAGAGCTGGACGAAGTTTTCAGAAATATGCCTGATTTGGATGAAGAGGAAGAAGAATGGAACAGGTACGGAATATCCGGTGGTGATAACGGTTTTGCCCAAGGGGTTACCTTTGAAGAACTAAGCTCCGTGGGGGTGTTGCTCCAAAAAGAAGAATTGGAACCAGCCCAAAAGGAAACAGCGATATACAGAACGATTTTCCTTTCGAGGTAAACGTGATGCCAGTTCCAAAAGATGTAGCCAATGGACAAACGGTAGAAATACGCATTGCCATACAGCGAACAGGCAATTACAGCAACACACAGTATTTTCTTCGCTATTTCCAATTTGACGGACAAGGCACATTGCGGTATTACGATGAGCAACCATATTTACCGAACGATTTATACCCATTACCCACAGAGCAATTTCGGTTGTACTATACTTCAACATCTGCCGTTTCGCAATCCTTTGATGTTTGGATTTCGGACAGCTTTGGAAATGAAAAACAGATAAGTTTTCAGTTTAATAGTGCTGATTAAAAACAATGAAATCCTGCCACAAAAAGCAGGATTTCTCTTTTTAAGGAATATTAAAACTGTTTTTTTTTTAAATTTAAAAAGTAGATTTTAAGTGTTTTGTTATGGTCGCATCATTGGTTATAGGAATAATATTTTTGATTGCAGGTTTAGGACTTCGCTATTGGCTTAACCGACGAAAGTTTTACAGGCGTGGTCCGATGGGAGCCGAAGGTTTTTCATCTTATGAAAGTTCGGTTTTCATTAAATTTATTGAAAAGGTTGGTAAATGGATAGCTTATGGATTGATTATATTTGGACTTTTATCACTTTGGGTTTATTCTCGTGAGAAAAAAGATAGGGAAATCCAAAAATTGGAAATCCAGAAACAGAATTAATCATTTTTAAATGACAAAATCCTTTGATGACATAACCTTGCGAAATATATCTGACATTATATCAAATCTATTAACGCATACAAAAATCACAGAACATTTAGCTGGTGCTAATATTTCTCAATCGCAAATTGGTACAAACAAAACCGACAGACTTTTTTATGCATTAAAAGAAAAGCAAATACAAGACAATTGTGGAAATAATGTATTGGCATTTGTAGTTAGGTTATTAAATCCTAAAAGATATAATTCCGAAGACGAATTTGAAAGAGACAGAACAACTATCAATGAAAAATTAGTTTACGAAGGGATAGAAATTGATAAAACCGGACAACCCCGACTAGTTGAAAAGGCTAAAACCATTTCAGAAGCTAAAAGCAGGTCACTTAAAATCAAAGAAAAAGTACACGGTATCGGAGTTCATTCAGAAATTTTACCATACTGCGAAGCCGAATGGCTGAAAGAAAATTATTTTCACTCTATACTAGAAATCACAAAAAGTGTTGCGGAAAGACTTAGGCAGAAAAGTGGCTATACTTCAGATGGAGCAGATCTGGTTGATGATTGTTTTGCTTTAGGAAAAGACAAAAGACCTATGCTTGCTTTTAATATGCTGAATAATCCAAGCGAAGAAAGTGAGCATAAGGGTTTCGGCAACTTCTGTAAAGGATTTTTTTCTATGTACCGAAATCCAAAAGCGCATAACCCGAAAATATTAGAAGACACTCAACTTTCAGAAATGACTGAAGTATTGGTTGTAGCTACAATTATTCATAACAAACTTGATAACACTTACAAAACAGGACTTAAATAGCGCAAATCGGATAACCCAAAAGTTATCCGATTTTTTAACTTACAAATCGGTGCATATAAAAGATGAGAGTTTTAGAGGTAAATAAATTTCGTCTGGACTGTGTTTTATGTAATCTTCTTTATCATAGTCCCACATAAAGCCAGGTCTGATTAAAGTAAAATCGTTTGTTTTATTTACGTACTGAACGTAGCTATAACCCCAAGGCGATTTGTAAATAATTTGCCCGTTAACTGCTGATGTATCAAAGTTCTTATCTTCAATCTGTTCAATCACTTTTATAAACGAAGGACATAGTCTTTCGTAAAATATCTCTAAGTTTTTTTCAAATCCTTTTGTTCTGTTTTTCAGCTCGGAAATTCTAATATTAATTTTGGATTTTAATTCTACAAAATTGCTATTGAAATCATCTACATTCCTACAACCTAAATAATGAAGTGCATTTAAAGCCATAGTAAAAAAGTAATGTAATTCATCATCTTTCCATCGATTGTTAATTAAGCAAACAATTGTATTTATGAGTGCCTCTTTTTTTAGTTCCTCGATTTTCTTTTTTGTATAGTCAAATTCATACGCTTTAAATCCGCTTCTTGCCAGCATCAAAAAGTCGCCAATTAAGTTTAAACAACAACCCTTTACATTGTTATTGTCATAATCGTCTACAAATGGTAAATAACTGAAAAAATGGTGCGTGTCTTGTTCGTCATACTTTGCAGATTTCCCTCCGTATTCACTTATCAACTCAAGAGCGATTAAATATTTAGTCAAATCTGTAAGTGTAGGCCTATATGTTTTTGGTCGACTATTCCCATAGAGAATTTCTTGTTGGTAATTGTAAAGGTTATCAAAGTAGTTCATCAACTTTCTTTTTTCAGATTTAAGAATGACAAAAGAGAGGTTACGAACCGTTGCCACTTCTCCTTCCTCATTTCCATTTATGTTGCCTAAATCGTCTTCTTGCTCATCAATACTTATATCAGCTTGTTTATTTGTTGAAATTCCATTTAAATTGATGAACTTCAAAACATCTAAAACACGTAGGGAAAGAGAAGAGAGTAGAAGGTTTTTTTCAAATCCAGAATTTTCTATTGCTTTATAGGAAGAGAGATCGTAAAGTTTTTCAGGTTCTTTGTCATCATTCAGCTTTGTAAACGTGCTTCTCCTACTATCTAAAAAGCTGGCTCCTGTCTCATTTTCTGTTTCGTCAAAGATGGCGTAATGCAACAAGTCAAGAACTTTACTTAGTTCGCCATTTTGAATTTCGCTATAAATTTTCTCAATTTCCTCTGTTTTTGGGTTAGGATGCGTTTTCGCCAAAAGGAAATAATCGGAAATTAATAGTTTATTTGAGATAATCCCATCATTAACATTTGTCAATTGCACATATAGGAAACTGCCTAATTCTAAATTGACTGTTATTTTTAGCTCTTTCGCATAATTTGAGAAAGTTTTGGAATACAAAAATCGGTTTTGTTTATCGAAGAAAACAACCTTGAATTCATCGGTATAAGTTCCAGTGGAATGAAGTATAAATTCATCATAAATCAACTCTGCACAAAGCAACTGTACTTTAAATTGATTGTTCTTGATTATAGTTTCATAAATTGACTGATTTGTAGTCGCTGTAAATTCATCAAGGCTTTTACTATTGCTTGTTTTCAGTTTTATGCCTAATTGATTTAATAATCCACCTTTTTCTGACTGAATAAGGAGTGAAACTTCTGCATTTGAATTTTTGCCCAATAATCCCAATCCTGCAGGTGTAATATTGGCACTACCGAACAAGCAAAATTCTTTTCCATTTTTTGTCTTGAAATGAATAATCTTCCCGTGAAGTTTTGATTTTGAGTTTCTAGATTTTGCATATTGGATTTTGCTTACGCCTGCATCACACCAATCGTAAAATGTAAATGCTTTGCCAACCTGCATTGAAGAAGGAATTAAACAGCTTTCATCCAATATGACTTTTACTACTGCTGAAGGAAAAAGAGAATTGAGTTCTTGTAATACTTTCCCATTCTTGTCATAATATGGAGAAATGGTAGTTATTTCTACTACTTTCTCATTGCTAAGATGTTTTAAAAGTTCGTTCCAAATAGAAGTTGTTTCAGTATTAAACAGGAAAGCAACCTTCTCTTTTTGCGACGTTTCGAAAAATTGAAATGGTTTTGTCTTTGGCAATTCATTCAGCCATTTAGAATGTTCAAGTATCCATTTTGTAGTTTTTTCATTCATCTGTCCCTTAACTGACGAAGAAAAAGTTGATAGATAATCCCAAGCTGACGAAAAGATTGATGAATTTTCGGTTGAACGAATATCAAAATGAAATGCTCCCCAAATCTCATCATTGTTACCATTTCCAGAATTTGTAAGGTTTCCAGAACCAACAATAAGCAATCCTTCTTTTTCACCAAACAACATCCAAATTTTTGGATGGAATACTGACTTTTGAAAAACAGGATAAAGTGAATAACCGGCAGAAAGTTGCATTTCTTCTCCTGTCGCTTGTTGCATTAACTCTGAATAATAATGTCCGTCAATAAAAACGTTGATGTTTCTCACGCCACAAGAACGCAACCATTTCATTGCTTTCATTTCAAAAAAATAAAAGTCAAAGCTGAAGGTAGTAAGAATTGCAGAATGATATCTTCTGCTTCCTATCAATGTTAGTATGTTTTCTCTTTCTAGTATCATTAGTCAATCAAAAGTTTCTTATGTAATGGCGATAAAACCCTTTGGTCGTTGATTACCTGTAAATCAAACATTATGTTTTGCAAGGCGTTCATTCTTGGCGATGTGTTTCTTGGAGGAAATGTATCTATGAAACGGATGTATTGTTCCTCAATAAAAAATTTGTGAGTAGCCTGTGAACCGTTGCCCATTTTTCTGAGTGCAACCATTGAGTGCCTGTAAATAATTTTGCGTAAAATAAATTGTTCAACAAAATCTTGAAGTGTATCGTTTTCTGCTGTGTGAACTGTCAAGATACCATCAACCATATTCCCATCCCTTTCTATCTTTTTTCTGCTCATAAATTCTTTCAATGGATGAAGTTGCTCTCTATTATTTTTGAATATTTGAAGCAAAAGCATAAAGCCATATTTTGCGGCCAAAACAGGGTCGTTTGTTGCATCAATTTCCCTTTTGATGTTTTCCTCGTCTTCTGTTTCAGGGATTAACTCCAAAATTTCTGCAAGTGTACTTGTTGGCTCTATGGCTTGCTTTAGCTCTTTGCATATTTCATTTGTAATACTGCTTGAAAATTTCTTTACAAACAATGGCAGATATTGGTCTTGTTGAAAATCGTAAAGATGTTGTAATACAGCCCAAAATATTGTTCCGCAACTGTATTGCCAATACTCATTTAATTGATAGCAGTACCAACCAATATTAGTTTCCGTTTCAGGATAACTATTTGTGCCCAATTTCTTTCGGTAACTTTCCAATAGAAATCTATGCCAGTCGTAATTATTTTCATTTTTAACAGCTGTATTTAAGAGTGACAAAATTGTTTCCTTTCTGTGAAAAGTAAAGCGTTCTTCCATTTCTTGACTTGGTTCGTCTTTGTCCAAAAGCATTTCCACATATAGTTGCCATTCGGCATTTTCTGTTTGTATCGTGTCAATCGCAAAATATTTTATCAGTTCTGAAATATCAGAGTGGTAAAGTTTTCCTTTTTTAATATTACTATAAAATAACTCTTTTATTTGTGGTGACAATGAAACTTCAAAAGCCTCGGCTAATTGTTCCCCAGAAACTTTTTGTCTTGGGTGTGGTTTACTAATGTTGTAAATAACATCTCCATCATCATTTATTGCTGTAATAATTAAGGAAAGTGCCTGCATTGCTCCGTAATAATATTGTCCGAATGCACCGGACGGATATTTCCAATAAACATTTTTATCGGTATTGTCCTTGTCTGCTCCTTCGGCTAAGTCAAAATAAGTTTCCTCAGCTGTATTTATTAGGTTTGAAGCAAAGTTACTTCCTGTTATCTGTTGAACTCCTTTACGCTCGCTTTGCATAATTATGGCAATCATCAATTCAGCTCTGCGGATAAAACGATATTGTTCTTTTGAGTTGCCTTTCTTCTCGGTCTTGAAATAGAAGTCTAAAAGCCAACAATAAAACCCATAATAACGGAGACGATTAGTCAAATTGGAAATTCCAGGCAACATAGTGGCGTAAGTCGCTTCTGAGGTTGTTTGAAGGCCTAACGGGTCAAGTCCAGTGATTAGATTTATTGATGCTCCCCAAAACGGATAATTTGAATTGCCTTTTTGTAATACTGCCATTTAAAATTAATTTATCAGTAACCTATATTCTTCAAATTTACAAAATAAACTATCTTGAAATTTATATCGTGGCGACAAATACTACCTTTCAACGACAATCAATACAACATTTTCCAAGCCTTTACAAATCCTTGATAAATTCGACTTCCACAGCAAAATTGAGCAAAAAATGGAAGTTATCGCAATACAAAAATCCGTATTGGACGGAATGAAAAATGAACTGAAAGCACTTTTGGAATTGACCGAAAATGCCACACTGAAATACACTTCAATTTTTAAAGAAGAAAAATGGCTCGATAACCAGGAAGTGTGCCTGATGATGGATATTACCAAACGGACTTTGCAGACCTACAAGGACAAAGGCTTATTGCCTTATTCCAAACTAAACCGGAAGAATTATTATAAACGCTCGGATGTACAGGCTTTGCTCGAAGCCCACCAACCTTAAAATACCAATGACAATGGATTTATTGACGAATGAGAATGAAGAAATCATTTCCCATCAAGAAATGATTTTGATGTTGAGAAACCGTATTGAAAGCATATTAAAAAACTATCGTCCTGTAATGAATGGAGAAATTTATTTGTCGGGCGAAGATGTATGCAAACTGTTACACATTAGCAAACGCACTTTACAGCAATATCGTGATGATAATATCCTGCCGTATATTCAGATTGGTGGCAAAATTATTTATAAGGAAACAGATTTGATGACAATATTGGAGCAGAATTATATCAATCACAAAACTAATTCAGACTAAGCTTTTTTGTTGCATTAATACATCTAATAGCAAGAGTTTAGTATCTTTGCTATGTAAAATATAGAAATACTTAAAGTGTTTTTGCTTTAAGTCCCACATTGAAAACTGGTAATTTTTAGACAACGGGACAATAAGGAAGAACGCTCATGCCATAGGCGTGGGCGCTCGCTTATTCGTTGTCGGGTATACCAGTGCCTCAATGTGCGGTAAGTGTAGTTGCCTGCGCTTTCTTTTTGTGCAGGGCTACATCAACTTTAAAAAAGTATGATGATATGGAAACTGGTACAGCACAAAAAAAAATTACACTCGCCTTTATCAATGATAAAAGCCCAATTTTAGATTTCATTTGTAAAGACCTCATTGCTTCGGGAACTGAAGTCTTATTTCGTTCAGAAAGCATGGAAGATGGACTGTCACAATTATCTTCATTAAATGAACTCCCAAAAATTTGTATTATCGACCTTGATTTTTACAACAAGAATGTTTTTGTTGAACTTCAAGAATTAAGAACAAAATATCCAACTATAAAACTTATTGCACATAGTGATATTGATGATGAGAAAGTGGGTAAATATCTTTTAGATATTGGTTTTTCAAGTTACTTGCTGATTGGTAATGATGCGGAATATTTTAGAAAAGTAATAGAAGCCGTTATCAATTAGGATAAAATTCACTAATTCTCATACAAAATACTAGCGATTTTTTTATCATTTAGTACAAACCTTATCTGCTCATATTTTTGAGTAGGGTGCATATCCTTTTCTGTAACTGGCGGAAAATATTTTACTCCAATAGTCACGTTTGGTAAACTAAAACTCCAAGATGACCTGATTTTAAAATTCTTACCACACAATTGTTGATCGGATGAGTTCAGATATTCTTTGAATTTTGAAAGCCCTTCGATTTCAAATATTGTTTTCCAGTTTTTACGAACTTCAAAAACGATATTTTCGTCAAGATTTTTCAGGATACTACTTTCATCGGAACTGTTACAGGCGTTTATAAAATCTCTGATGATTTTTCGTGGTTGTTTTTGAATTTCTCTGATTTCTTTCTTTTTGTTTTCAAGATAAGTGCTAAAATCCTTGTCAACCAATTCAGATAACTTATAGTATCCTGAATGAAAAGCTTCTAATGGAGATTTGTATAATCTATCTTTAAAAAAAGTTGCTTCATCAGTTTCATTGGCTTTAAAATGATCCAGAAGCAAAAAACCTTTTTCTTCGGTTGTACTGTTAACACCATCCACAATGTTTACAAAGTAGAACTGCTCTTTATCTTCGAACAAAACTTTGATTTTAGAGTTGAATTTTTCAGACTTATTTGCCGATGCTTTCACAAGATATTTCGTTTCATCCAAAGGATTTTCAATCCGTCTTCCCCAGCCATCAGTCGATAATTCAGATTGGTATCGGGATATTTGTATCCGTATTTCCTTCCGTCCTTTTTCGAGGTCGGTGGTAAATTCATATCCAGGAAAAGAATTGAGAATAGCCGTGTCTAATTCCCATTCCTCATAATCACTTGTAAAATTTATTTGATAGCTAAATTCATATTCCCGAATGTAAACCGGAAATTGGAACTTGTTCCCGACGATTGTTTGCTCTAATAAGGTAATATCGGATTTCCTGTTTACGGTTATTGAGATTTCAGTTTCAATCATTTTGAAATTTATTTTTACTGACAGTTTTAAAGTAATGCCATTTTTTTGTTCAAACCATTGTGCTTGAGAGTAGAAAGGAAATCAAGTGAAGACTGCTTAATCATTGTCGTCACCCAATTGGTCAATGTATTTCAAAATTAGATTTACTTGTTTGTCCTCGGATTTTGTAGAGGATATTTTTTCAATAATTTTGATCCTATCTTCTTTTGGTAATTTATTGAACGATTTTAAAACACCCGAATTTCTAAAAGTATCTAATATTTCTTTTTCTGTAATCGGCTCCTTTGAAGTCAATAAGTAAAGTGTCACAGTTACAGTGTCGCCACCACTTTTGCTGATTGCTTTCCTGATTTTGTCATTAATTGAAATTAGCTTGTCTTGTCCTCCAATCGTAAACAAATTAATACTGTCAATTGTGTAGTTGTCAATTGTACCAGATACTTTCAATGAGCCCCATTTTCCTACGATATGTTTAGTGTTAGGTACTTGGATGTGATATGTCCAAGCACCTTTACCTGCTTCATATTTCAATTCGAGTTCCTCGTCCTTTACTAAGTATTTCATCTTTTATGACCTGTATTATAGCTTTACCGCTAACCCCATAATTTAGAAAATTTGGGTATTTTGTATAGGAATTAGTCTATTTGTTTTAAGGACAAATTTAATGAATTAGATGCTAGGGTTATCGCAAATATTCTATTATAAACCATCATTAATCAGGCGACGTTCTTTTGCTTCTTTTCTTTGGTCGCTGTGTGAAAAGAAAAGAAGTCATTACCAAATACAAAAAATGGGATACTGAATATCCCACGCAAAAAACTCGCAACCTGTTTGGTAAAATGTAAGGAAAGGGAATTGTGGGCCGGTGCATTTTTGCAAAGTGATTGCATCCGCTTTAAACCGCAAAAATGCGTTTCCGACCGTAGGAAGGAATTGCATTTTTGCCCGCCGATTTCGGCTTTTAGGCAACTTTTATCGGGTGGGTGCGGAAATCTTTCAGATTGTGAAAAAATCCTTTGTATTCAGTCATTCCCCTGCGAAACAAGTTCCATAACAAAGAACAACCCATTTGTGTAAGCGATGAATTGATAAACAAATCTTGGTGTTCCAACGCTTCGGCAAGCGAGCAACTTGGCGTGCTGTCCTCTTGTTCGGATTGCTTCAATAGTTCGCCAAATTCATCGGTAACAAATGGCAGGCTTGCCACCGTTTGGTATTTCTCTGAATTGGGTTGCTTTATCTCTCCGATGGTAGATAGTAACACTTGTCCTGTATCTTGGCTGTTGCCAAAATCCAGCCAATATTTTGGCTCATCTTGGTAGTGTCTGCGGTAGCTTATTTCTTTTAGAATTTCATCAACACCAAATCTCGCCTGTACATTGTCCACACATGTAATGGTAATTGTTGCCCTTGCTTTTTCGGGCAATCTGCCAAAATTGTCCTTTTCAAACTTTACCGTTTCGGCTTTCCAATTTGTTCCTGCCCAACGGTTGCAACGGTTGATTAAAGCAACGGATTTGTACAATCCTGTTTCACTTTCTGCAAATCGCTGTCTGCCTAAATTAGCACTCGTGATAACATCATCATCCCAAAGGTGGACTTGGAATCCTGCGTGTCCTAATGCTATCAAACTTTCGTTTATTTCCATTAAGGCGGTCAATACTTTTGAGCCTGTGCCACCTGCTCCGATAAGGTTTACCGAAATAGGGTTTGTCGGACTGAGCAGGTAATTATCCGTAAAATGAACTACTTTTTTTTGTGTATTCATCACAATAGATTTTTAAGGGTTTTATTATTCTTTTTCAATACCTCTTTAGGAAAGGGTTTATTAGTACCAACAAGGTCTTTCCAAAGGTTTACAATGTTTTTTCTTGTCACGTTTTCGCATAATGAATGACTGAAATAGGAATTGAAAAAATAATGTTCCCACGCCTGTATAAATTCCTCAACCGAAGCCGAATTTTTGACGTCAATACCCACAGTACCCATACATACATTGCCTTTTTCGTAGATATTGAAGAAAGGTGCATAATGCAAAGGTGCTTTCTCGGTGGGTCTTCTGTCGCTTGCCAAAGCAAATACCGTAAGATTGCTTTTGCTCGCTAACCAAAGCATTGGTGGTACTTGTGCTTTTCCATTGGATATGCCCAAACTATCCACAAAATACAGTTTCCGTTGCTGTGTTTTGGTGTACCAAAGTACCGTACCTTTTTCCGCATTTGGATTGATATGCAGAATATTGGTAGGCAAAATTCCCTTTGGTTTTAAAAAGGCTTGGTTCTTTTCTTCATCGGTCTGTAAAGACTTAGCTAAAATATTGGCTTCTTTTACGGTTAATGGATGGGCATTGATAGGCATTCCGTTGCTGTCCATATCAAAATGCTCCACGTACATATCGGTTTCAATTCCTTTGGTTTCATAGAAAACCAAAGCAGATTTTGAATAGTACAATGTCCCAAAATAGTCTGTTATATCTGTTGTTGTATTCATTTCTCTATTGTTTTGTATTCGTATAATATTCCACTCAAATCATTCAATAAACCAAACAATCGGTTCTCAAAATCAAGATTGGCTGTTGGTATTTCGCTTCCATCAAATCGCTTGGAAATGGTAGGTTCCTCCATTGCCCCGTACTCGTTAAATTCATTGTTGATGGTATCTGAAAGGCTTTCGTATAACCAGCCTCTGGTATCTGCAATAAATGAAATGTATTTCTCCATTCTGATTATTTCATTTTCGTCATCATCATTGTAAGGGTCTTTTTCGGGCAATGTGGCGTTTATGAAAATGGTTACGTTTGAATATTCCGTAAAAAGAGCAAACGCATTGTGAGCCACTTGCCAACATTCCTTGTCGAACGTATCAACATTTTTAAATCGGTTCAAACGCTGTTCAAATACCTTTAGATTGATACGGTTAAATAGCTTTTTTTCTATTTTATCGCCAATGTATTCGGCATTTCTCAATTCACGTTTGTTGGTTTCGGTTTCTGCCGTTTCCTCGTCTTGTTCCACCCAATCTGTCATCATTTCGTACAACCAATATAGATAACTTTCTTCCTGCCTATAATAGGGAATTTTGGGAAATGTGGTACAGATAACTGCATACGGATACTAAAAGCTGTGCGGTCTTTTTACGCTTCGGGTCTTTTAGCATTTGAAAGAGAGGCACAATTGGAATGTAATACAAGGTTGTTCCTGTGTTGTACCGTTCCTCACTTGTAAAGTAGGTTTTCGTACTGTCCTGTATCAATTTAAAACCCTCCCAATTTATATTGGTACGTTTTGCTTTGGTTTCCATATCCCACATAGCCAATGTTATATTGTATGGAAACTCAAAATCCTTGGTCTGCATTGGCTCAATGCTGTAATGCTCGGCAAGTTGGGAAAGGGACTTGTAAAAATCCCTCACCATTTTCTGACAAGCCTGTACGGATTGTGCTGTTTTCAGTTTAGGCAGAAACGTACACTTTAAAATACCATTGGTAGCATTGCTATTGGTACGGATTTCTGTTTGTCTTTCTGCACTTGGTTTGCATCCTTTGGTCTTTGCATCAAATTGGCGAACTCGCCCAACTGTCGGTGCAATTGCTGTTGTCGTTTTTGTTCGGGTATATTGATTGTTCCCGATATGATGTTGCGTTGCATAATTCATCGTTTTATAATTTTTGTTTATCCTTTCGTACCCATTACGCTCTCAAATTTGTACTCGACTGCATCGTCTTTTATTTGTGGTGTAGATACTTTTGCCGTTGTCAAAATCGGGTACATATTGGAGTAAAAATTCATTACTGCTTCCACGCTCCAACGTGGTTCGGGGTCGGTCAGTCTGATGTCCTGTCCTTTATCTTTGAGTATAAAAACTCGTTCTAATTGCGTTGCTAATAACATAATGTCTATTTTAATGATTACTATTCGTTTTCATCTTCGTCCGCTTCATCAATAGGATAATCAGCAGTAGCTTCTTCCTCTTTTTGCGGTTCGGGTTTTGTCTCGTCCATTGCTCCGAAAAGGCTCGGTGTTGCGAATTGGTCTGATAATGCTGTTTTACGTTTGCGTATCTCGTCTGCTTTTTCGGGAAACTCCGTTATATCGGGAACTTTTATCCACGCTTCACGGAATTTGCCCTCTTTCTCCAACTCGTCCGCCTTTGCCATTGCATCTTTAAACTTCTTGTCTTTGACTTCTTTTTCTTTTTTCTCTTTTTCGGTTTTTGCTTTCTCGATTGCCGATTGTGCTTTGGCTTCATCAAGTTGCTTTTGAAATTTCTCCATATCCACCATTAAGCCCGATACCTTTTGTATGGGTGTAGTTATCTGCTCAAAAAATCCCTCGTCAAACTCTTGGGGCATGGCGTTAAAGGTCAATGGGGGAATTAGATTTTTTGCACTATCTCCGCATTGTTCGTTGTTGAGCAATACAGTTACAATTAGGTTGCTTTCTATCCCTTTTGAAATGTTCAGTTGCAATACTCCTGTAAAGTCCAACTGCTGTATCTGATTGAAAAAATTGGTGTTCATCGTTCTAAAATTTTAATTGTTAATACTTTTTTCTTTTTTAAGTTTCTCGTGCATATCTGCCCAATATTCCTGTCTTTCCTTGTCTGTTTCTGTTGGTGGTCGTGCTGATATTCTTTATACCAACCTGTTTGTTGAATAGCTTTTATGAGGTCGGTAACTTCAATCCAATTCCCTTTTTTATCTATGATTTTCATCGTACTTGGCTTTAAGTGTTATTTGCTGATTTCCGCTATTTGGTCAATCCTACCATAAATGATACTTCTAAGACTTGTTTTGTCGGGAGCGTTGTATTCTGCCCAACTGCCGTACTGCTTTACGATATAGGATTTTAAAACATCCTCGAAACCAAAACGATAACCCATAAGCGGGACGGCTCTTTTGAAATAGGCGTTTCGGTTTACTGCTTCGGCAAGCCAATTTTTTTCGGCTCGGTTCAACTTGTCGCCTTTGTTCAGTTTTTCCCTTAATAGGTAAACCTTTGCATTTTGCAGGGTTGCCAATTCGGGTACATCTTGGCGTACAAACTTTGTAGCTATTGTTCTTGTTTCCATTGCCTTTGGTTTTAAGTTTCTTGAATTTTAATTTTCCGCTCCAACAAGTTTTCTAATATCTCGTAATCGCTTTCGTAATCATTACCCTCAAAATGGTAGGTTTCGTTTTCTTCATCAAATTCGTATTGCTCAAAATCCACGTCTTCCAAATAAACATCTGTGAGTAGCTTGTCATAAAATGTTGCCCTGCCATATACAAGATTGCCCATTTCTTCATAGTCGTGTGTGAAATTCACTTCGTAATGCTCCGCTATCTTTTGAATGATTTCCATATTTGGTGACCACTTTGTTTCATATTGAAATTGTCCTTCATCGCCTTCATTCCAATAGATATTGAAGAAATAACCACCATTATCTTTAGAAATAAATTCGGGTAATTGTCCTTCTTCGATTTTTTCTTCCTTTTCCTTCATTGATTGAAAAAGTTCCTGTATTGCTGTCATTGTTTCGGGTTTCCCCTCGAATACAACTGTATTACTGCACCAATTTGCCATAACTTTTGTTTTTAGTAGGCTACCACCGATTAAAGCGGTAGCCTGTTGTTATTTAATTAAGGTTTAGGGTTTCTGCACCATCTAAAGCAAAACCATTACACAATTCAAATGCTTTCTGTGATTTGAGTTGAGCAGTGCCACCCAATACAATGCTCTGCAACTTGGCTTCATCATTCTTGTAATTTCTTACGTTCTGATAGTAACCTGTAACCGCATTATAAGCTCCGAACAATGTTCCTTTTGTCGTATCCATTTGTTGGGTGTCGCTTATCATTGCGTATGCAAAAGCATCTTCAACGGTGTTTTTGAACACGGTTGAAATTTCATCTTCCGCACCTTTTTTGATTAAATCAAAGGTTTCCTTATTCGGGCAAAGTGCCAATTGAATTAGCTTTTTAACCTCTCGGTCTGTTACCTTTACTTTTGCCCATTCATTGAAAATTCCCTCTAATTGGTTGCTCAATGTGTTGGCAAGTCCCATAATCTTGTGAGCGTTCTCGATACGTCCTTTTGCTCCCGAAGTGTGTTTGATACGGACAACATTGGTCATATTGCGTAATGAAGCGTTTAAGGTATTTTGGCAAACGATACGGATTGGTGTAAATGCGGCTGTGATACTTCCGCTACCATCGTGCGAAGTGGTTAGGAAAATGTATTTTTCCGTAACATCATCGCCATTGCCTACACGGATATAGTCCGGCAGTTTGGCTGTGATAAAAATACGTTCTCCGTTGCCTAATGCTCCTGCGGTTTCGTACAGAATGCCCTCGCCACCACCTACAATAGCATCAAAGAAATTAAAGGCTTCACGGTTTTGTACGATATGGTAATCCTTACCGACTACGCCCAATACGGCATTGTTATCGGTGCGTATGTTGGCGAAATAGTTAGGTACTTCCAATTCGCTACTGCCTATCTCTATACCGTTGGTGGTTTCGATAATGCCCGAACCTTTGGTAAATAGTGGGGATTTTACGACTTCGTAATCTAATCTTGCGTGTTTGATAGCTTCCTCGCTTGTTGGGTATTGCTCCACGATTTGCCCTAAACCGTGCCACGCTTTTTGCTGAACGCTGAAAAATGAATAACGTCCTGTTCTCTCGTTGAAATTTATATTATGTGCCATAATGTTTAAAATTTTGATATAAAAAATGGATTGAATGTTCTTGATTAAAATGGAAGGTCGTCTTCTGTACCTTTTCCTGCTGTACTGTTGTTTCCTGTTTGTGCAGTAGCTTGTACGCTTTCGGTTCTCTTACTACCTCCGTGCAATTTGATTTGTGAGGTATGGAAATTCAGACCTGCTCTTGGCTCTCCATCATTACCTGTCCACGCTCTTGTACTTACTCGTCCCGATAGTTCTACCAAAGTGCCTTTTGTGAGTAGCTTGGCTACATTCGGGGTTATCCAATAGGAGCAGTCGAAATAGGTTGTTTGCTCTATGCGTTCGCCTTGCTTGTTACGGTAGCTGTCGTTGGTCGCTACTGAAAAATTTACTACTTGTTTGTCCTGTGACGTTGTGCGTACTTCCGCGTCCCTTGTCAGTCTTCCTGTGATGTTCATATCCCTTAATTTTTAGTTATTTATTTTTATTTTTTTAGATTTATTCGGCAATGAGAGGAGGTGCTGTTTCGTTTCATTACCATTTCCAATGTTTTTAATTTTCGTATCTGACATTTTTTTTATTCGTTTAAAGAGCCGGAGTATGCTATGTTTCGTTTCACGAGCATAAAAGGTTCGTGTTTAGCGGCACCAAGGTTTTGGAAAAAAATACTACCCAACGGGTGGAGATTATTTTCCAAACTTGCTTGACCTTTGTGATGCGTTAAGAACACGGAAATACCTTTGCTCTAGAAATGGGACAAAAAAGCATACGGGTCATTTGGATAAAATGAATGTGGAAGCCAAGAAGATGGCATTGAGAAATGGTTTACAATGAATTGAAATAACACTTCCAATTCGCTGAATTTTTAAAACACTTTTTTAAAGCGGTGGGTTATCAAAGCCACACTAGCAGAGGATTAGAAAATGTATTTGTGTGGGAGGCGTAGATGGCAACATTTTTTAATCTTCTGTTCCAGAAGTAGCCGAAAAGCTCTTTTACAGAAAGGGAATAGCAGAGCGAAGTAAATGTGCTTTGGCTATAAAATATGGGCATAAAAAAAGCAGAACCGTTAAGTTCTGCTAGTAATTATCAAATTGTGATTAACTATATAACCTGTAAAAACGCTTCTTCAATCTCCTTAAATTTAGGAGCTACTAAATCCATATCCTTACTAATCTTTTGGCTGGTAATTTTAGCATAAATCTGTGTAGTTGAAATGTTTTTATGTCCCATCATTTTGCTAAGGCTTTCAAGAGGTACGCCTTCGGTCAAAAACATCGTTCCAAATGTGTGTCTTGCGGTGTGAAAAGTTACTTTTTGTTCTGTAATAATTTCAGCTTTTTCAATTAATTTGCCAATGTGAGTATTGCAGGTTACATTAGTTGGAACTGGAAAGATAAACTCATTACGAGTGCTACCGAGGTATTTTTCTATAATACGTTTTGGGATTTCCATTAATCGAACATTAGAAGCAATATCTGATTTTTTTCTTCTGCTGATGATCCATTGATGGCCATCGAAGAAAGACTGAATATTGTTCCTTGTTAGTTTTTTAATATCCGCATAAGCAAGTCCGGTAAAACAACTGAAAATAAAAAGATCTTTCACAAGCTCATACCGTGGGTGGGGCGGTGCACACATCATCAGTTTTTCTACATCTTTTTTAAGAATATAACCCCTGTCGGTTTCTTCCATATTAATTTCATAATCTTGAAACGGATTATCACGTATCAAACCTTTTTTTATAGCCAATTCTACCAGACTTAGTACGGGCATCGTGTAAACCCAAACCGTATTATGTGTAGATTGTAAATCGTACCGAAGATAAAAATCGAATTCCCTAATAAAATCTCCAGTCAATTCCCGAAAGGCCATATCATCACGATGATAGCGTTCTTTGATAAAAGTGGTAAGATGATTATAAACCGTGATGTACTTGTTGTAGGTGCTTTGTGAACGTTCTTCCTTGTCAACCAATTTTTTAAAATCCTCATTTTTATCGTTAAAGACTTTTAGAATTGCATCATCCATTACACCAACACCCAAGAATGAGAGCTTTACTTTTTGGGAAGTAGCAAAGCCCTCGTGTTTCAGCATATCTTCATAAATTTTGTCGATACGCCCACGTATGTTATCCAACTTTTTATTAATATTTAAAGCTGTTGCGCTTTTGCCCTCAACTCTTCCATATTTTAGATCCCAATTGCTAGGGTCAATTTCTAACTTTGTCCCAAAAGTTTTAGGTGTTCCGTCAATGGTAATACGTGCCATAATTGGAGCATTACCATTTTTTTTCAGTTCGTTCTTTTTCAAGTAGAAAAGCAGTTTGAACGTTGATTTTTTTGTCTGCGTCATAACTCAAATGTTTAATGTTTAAAATTAATTTACATTGAGTTACAAGGAAATATAAAAATAAGTGCAAAACACTGAAATATAACCGTTTAAGCTAATAAGGAACCTCTATTAATCGGTAACGAATTAGTAACTTAACTTTGTCATTTCAAGCCCAAAACCTATCTGACACCGAGTTCCAAATAAAGACTACTTCTTTATAAAACATTGTATAGCAACGGATTTAATCGTTTTGCTTAACTTTGCTTTTTACTAATCTTTTTTGTAAAAAATAATAAATATTAAAACGTAATGCTGCAAAATAGATGTATAAATAATGCTGCAAATAATTGTTTTATTTTTTCACTGTAAATACCCAAAAGAAATGGTTGAGAAAAAGGGTGAGAAACTTTGTAGATTTTGAACCTCTTAGGTTTTGTCTGTATGTAATTCTTTAATTTTTTTTACCGCAAAAGATTTTACAGTGCTAAAGGAATTCAAAAGTTTGCAAAAATAAAATGGTAGATTCTTTAAAAGATGATAAACTTTCTGGATATTTTCAAATCATGAAAATAATGACTGCAACCCTAGCCTCGATTGCAGCATTTGTTTGAGCTCATTTTTTTGGTTCGGGGGCGCGGCTTCGCCGCGCCCCCGAACCAAAAAATTGCGAGTGCGGAAAGCGAGAATTGCTCTTACAAGCAATCGACATAGCCAAAATAGCTACAAATAAAAATAAAACTGCCTAACAAAAATATTTGTCAGGCAGTTTTATATTGAACAAGATTAAATTAAAATTATTTCACAACTCCTTTGAAAGAAAGTGTTTTAGGAGTTTTGCTGTCGCTGGTCGTAACATTTACCGTTTTCATAAACGCTCCTGCCGCAGCCGCGTTATAGCTTGCCTCAACAAAACCTTTTTTTCCAGGCTGGATAGGAGTTTTTGTGTAATCTGCAGTTGTACATCCGCAAGATGGCGCTACATTTTCGATGATAATTGGTTTTGAACTGGTGTTTGTAAATTCAAATCTGATTAATTTTGGTTTTCCTTGAGGAATATTACCTACATCAATCGATTCTGATTTCCATGTAATTGCAGCTTTAACTGTTTTTACGATAGGATTCGGAGCTACAGGAAGTACATTTGCATAAAACGGAGAAAATGCCATAACTGCAAGAAGCGCTGTAATTTTTAAATTTTTCATAGTGTAAATTTTAGATCAAATATTATTTTTTGTTGTAACAAATGTAGACATGAAAATGATTGTAAGTTGTTAACCGTTATCAAACATTTGTTAACGAGTTGTTAATGATAAAAAAATTATAGATATTTTTGGATAATATTGCTTCTGTAAATGGAAATCAAGAAACTCAATATTGTTATAAGCCTTGGTCTGGTTGCTATCATCGGGATTTTGATAGCTCAGTTGTTATGGACCAAGCAAGCCTATAATCTTGAGGACAGAAAATTCAATCAGAAAGTAAACATCGCTTTGATGGAGGTTGTCGAAAAGATGTCTGAAGGAAAAACCTCTTTTACGGAAAATCCGGTTCAGATTATTGCGAATGATTATTATGTGGTCAATATCAACAATGAATTTCACCCTTCGGTTTTAGAACATTATCTGAAAACGGAATTTACGAGATTCCAAATCAATACAGATTATGTTTATGCTTTATACAATTGCCACAGCGACCAGATGATTTATGGGAAATATATGACTCAACATCAGGAAGAACCGAGTGAAAAAGTAATTCAGTTTCCCAAACATAAAAATCTTACGTACTATTTTTCTATTCGTTTCCCTGATAAAACCACGTATCTTATCAGTTCGCTTCGTTTTTGGTATCTTCTGACTTTTGCGTTGATCATTATTTTGTTGGTATATGTTTATTCGATCTATACCATTATTCAACAGAAGAAGTTTTCAGAATTACAGCGTGATTTTATTAATAACATGACGCATGAATTTAAAACTCCCCTTTCATCCATACTTTTAGCTTCAGAATCACTCAATAAACAGGAAATTGTACAGGAAAATCCAAAATTAAAAACATACACTTCAATCATCATCAATCAAAGTTTTAAACTGAATAATCATATCGAAAAGATATTGAATATTGCTAAAAATGATGCTTCAGGCTTGTCATTAAAACCACAAAAAATTATTTTGCTGCCTTTTATTAAGGAAATTGCTGAAAATATCAAGCAGAAAAATGAAAATGTATCAATCATAGTAAATATTGAAGATCATACTTCAGTTGTGGCAGACGAATTCCATTTTACCAATATTATTTTTAACCTGATTGAAAACTCAATTAAATATTGCGAAACAAAGCCGGAAATTATTATTTCTTCAGATAAAGATTCAAAAGGTTTATATTTAAAATTTAAAGACAACGGAATGGGAATTCCTGCAAAGAGTATCAATCATATTTTCGATAAATTCTACAGAGTTAATGCCAATAAAAGTGACGAAATCAACGGCTTTGGACTGGGGTTATTTTACGTAAAAAAAGTGGTACAGCAGCATGGATGGAAAATTTTTGTCGAAAACAATACTGATAAAGGAATTACGGTTACTTTATTTATCCCGTTTTAATTAATTTGCGTCATAATGGAAAAATCTAAAATTTTATATGCAGAAGACGATCCAACCATCGCTTTCCTGATTCAGGACAGTCTGGAGAATTATTATGACATTGAACATCATTCTGACGGAAAATCAGCTTTTGAAGCCTTTGACTGTAAAGATTTTGACATCTGTCTATTAGACATTATGATGCCGGGAATGAACGGATTTGATTTGGCAGAACAGATACGGAATAAAAATTCAGAAGTTCCTATTATTTTCACCTCGGCAAAAGCACTGAAAGAAGACAGAATTAGAGGTTTAAAAATCGGAGCCGATGACTATCTGGTAAAACCATTCAGCATTGAGGAGCTTATTTTAAAAATTGAAATTTTTCTAAAACGTTCAAAAAAAACAGAATCCGTTGCTCAAAAATATAAAGTTGGAAAATATGATTTTGATCCTAAAAATTATACTTTAAACGATTTCGAAAATATCATTACGCTTACTCAACGAGAATCTGATTTGCTTTTCTATTTTATCCGTCACAAAAATTCTGTTGTAAAAAGACAAGATATTTTAAAGGCAATCTGGGGCGACGATGATTATTTTATGGGCCGAAGTCTGGATGTGTTTATATCGAGATTGCGCAAAATTTTTGCCGAAGAAAACAATATTGTGATTGAAAATATTCATGGGATTGGTTTCCGTTTTTCTGAGAAATAGCAATATTAATATTTGTTGGCAAATCGCAAAGGCGCAAAAATTTTAATTATTCGAATGTTTTTAAGACGCAAGAAAATCAAAGATTTTCGGCAAAGAATTAGGTATGCTAAATTTTATCAAAGATAAAATCCTTGCGTCTTAAAACGCACTGTTTTAATTAAAAATCTTTGCGCCTTTGCGAAGACCAAAAATCAATTTATTTTAAACAATAAAAAACGATAAACAATTATTGTTCAATTTTAAATAAATTTACTTTTCGAAAATATTCATCCATGAAAAGGTCAGGAACTTCCATTTTTCTATTTCTTTTATTTTTTGGTTTACATTTTAAAGCTCAAAAATTCGAAAAACTCTATCAATATGTCAATCCATTAATCGGAACAGAAAAAATGGGACACACTTATCCCGGAGCAACTGCACCTTTCGGAGCCATTCAACTCAGCCCTGAAACCGATACAATTTCTTATTCACTCAACGGAAAATACAACGGTGAAGTATATAAATACTGTGCCGGTTATCGATACGAAGACAAAACAATCGTAGGATTTAGTTCTACTCATTTCAGCGGAACAGGACATTCCGATTTAGGAGATTTCTTAGTGATGCCGATTGTTGGAAAATTACAACTCAATCCGGGAACAGCAACGAATCCTGAAAGCGGATACAGAAGCCGTTTTTCTCATCAAAACGAAACTGCAGAAGCCGGATATTACAAAGTAAAACTGGATGATCATCATATTTTGGCTGAATTGACTTCAACAACCAGAGTTGGAATTCACCGGTATACTTTTCCGAAATCTGATCAGGCTCATATCATTTTGGATCTGATGGCTGGAATTTACAATTATGATGGTAAAAACGTTTGGACTTACGTTCGTGTAGAAAACGGAAATACGATCACTGGTTACCGACAAACAAACGGTTGGGCAAGAACGAGAACGGTTTATTTTGCGATGAAATTTTCAAAACCATTTAAATCTTACGGTCAGAAAAACTTTGATGGGAAGCAGGTTTACAATGGCTTTTGGAGGAAATTCGATCAGACTAAAAACTTTCCGGAAATCGCAGGAAAAAATCTGAAAATGTATTTTGATTTTGACACCAATGAAAATGAAGCCATTGAAGTTAAGTTGGCAATTTCCCCGGTCAGTCAAATCAATGCTCTAGAAAATTTAGAAACAGAGGCAGGAAATCTATCTTTCGATCAGGTAAAAGCTCAAACTCAGGAAAACTGGAATAAAGAATTAAACAAAATCGTCATTAAAGGTTCAGAAACTGAAAAAACGAATTTTTATACGGCTATGTATCATACTTTTATCAATCCCACCACTTATAATGATGTGAACGGAGAATATAAAGGTTTAGATCAAAACATTCATACAGCAGAAAATTTTACCAATTATACGACTTTTTCACTTTGGGATACGTATCGTGCGCTTCATCCTTTCTTTAATATCATTCAGCCTAAAAGAACCGGAGATATGGTGAAATCGATGATGGCTCATTACAATCAGTTTTCCATGAAAATGTTACCAATTTGGTCGCATTATGCGAATGATAATTGGTGCATGAGTGGTTATCACAGCGTAAGTGTCGTTTCAGATGCGATTATAAAAGGAAATTACAACGGTGATGTAAAAGAAGCCTTGAAAGCATGTGTAGAAACAGCAAACAAAAGAGATTACGAAGGCATCGGACAATATATTGATTTGGGATATATTCCTGCTGAAAAAAACGGAACTTCGGTTTCCAACACTCTGGAATATGCTTATGATGACTGGGCGATTGCACAATTAGCGAAATATTTGGGTGAAACTGAAATTTACAATCAATTCATCAAACGTTCTGAGAACTGGAAAAATAATTTTGACAAATCTGTCGGATTTATGCGTCCTCGCTTGGCGGATGGAAGTTTTAAGAAAGATTTTAATGCTTTAAGCACTCACGGACAAGGTTTTATTGAAGGAAATTCTTGGAATTACAGCTTTTTTGTTCCTCAAAATCCGGATGAATTAATCCAATTAATGGGCGGAAAGAAAAAATTTGCTTCCAAACTGGATGAATTGTTCACCATGCATTTACCCGACGAATTTTTCGCAGATACAGAAGACATTACAAGAGAAGGAATTATCGGTGGATATGTCCACGGAAATGAGCCTGCACATCATGTTGCATATTTTTATAATTGGGCAGGACAGCCTTGGAAAACACAGGCACAAATCAGACGGATTTTGGAAATGCAATACAAAGCAAGTCCGGATGGATTGGGCGGAAATGATGATGCGGGACAAATGAGTGCTTGGTATATTTTCAGTTCACTTGGCTTTTATCCTGTTGCTCCGGGTTCGGAAGATTACGCCATTGGAAGTCCGGCTATTGATCATGCAATTTTAAATTTGGAAAATGGAAAAACGTTCGAAATTGAAGCCATCAATCAAAGTCCGAAGAATATATATGTTCAGAAAGTTCTTTTAAATGGAAAGGAAATTAAAAACTTTACGCTGAAACATTCTGATATTATGAATGGTGGAAAATTGAGTTTTTATATGAGTTCTAAAGCGAAAAAATAATTTTGTTTAAACACAAACTACACAAATATTTTACACGAATTTCACAAAGAATTTATGTGTGGCTTGTCATTCAGAATGGAGCGAAAGCGGAGTGAAGAATCTATTCTTATATTACAGATTTTTCCTTCTTCGAAATGACAATAACGCTTATTTTTTCTCGCTGATTTTGCTGATTACGCAGATTGTTTTCTCAAAATAATTAAATCTTTAAATAAAAACCAATCCGTATTTTGCATACGACAATCTTCATTTTGCATACATTCTATTCTTAATTTCTGCGGAATTTTGTATCAATAAAATTTACGATATGAAATTAAATCAGGTAAAATTAGGAAATCAGGGGTTAATTATCCCGAATATTGGTTTGGGATGTATGGGAATGACAGGTTTTGGCGATGCCGACATGTACGGCAAAACTGATGAAACGGAAGCTATCGCAACCATTCATCGTTCTTTGGAATTGGGTGGAAATTTTCTCGACACTGCCGATTTGTATGGTCCTTTCAAAAACGAACAGCTCATTGCAAAAGCGATTGAAGGAAATCGAGACCAATACATTATTGCCACAAAATTCGGGTGGGAAATTGATGATAATGAACAAATCACGTGGAAAATCAATGGGACAAAAGATTATGTGAAAAAATCGGTTGAACGTTCTCTGAAAAATCTAAAAACAGACTACATCGACCTTTATTATATGCATCGTCTTGATAAAAATGTTCTTATTGAAGAAACCGTCGGAGCAATGAGCGATTTGGTAAAAGAAGGGAAAATCGGTTACATTGGTTTGTCGGAAGTTTCTTCTGAATCGGTGAAAAGAGCGCACGAAGTTCATCCGATTTCTGCAGTTCAAAGTGAATATTCTCTGTTTGAAAGAACGGTTGAAGAAAAAGGCGTCATCAAAACATTGAATGATTTGGGAATTGGTTTTGTGGCTTATTCGCCATTAGGAAGAGGGTTTTTATCCGGAAATATTAAAAGCATTGACGATTTGCCGGAAAATGATTTCAGAAGAGGAATTCCGCGTTTTCAGGGAGAACACTTCCAAAAGAATATCGAATTAGTGGAAGCGATTGAAAATATGGCGAAAGAAAAAAATATCACGTCTTCACAATTGGCTTTGGCGTGGATTATCAGCAAAGGAATTGTACCAATTCCGGGAACAAAACGCAGAAAGTATGTTGAACAGAATATTGATGCAAGTAAAATTGTTTTGAGTGAATCTGAGATTCAGAAACTGGAAAGCATTGTACCTCTGGGAACGGATACGGGTGCACCTTATGACGAATTTAGTATGGGACTTTTAGATTATTAATCTTTTCTAAAATTAATTTATTTGCATTTTGTCATTCTGACGAAGGAAGAATCTCAACTTTATTTTTAGAGATTCTTCACTACATTTCATTTCGTTCAGAATGACAATCCGCTTATAAACGCAATACAATTGCGCCCCGGCTTGAACGGAGCTCTTTTTGTGGAGCGAAGCGGAACAAAAAAGCGGGAGTGGAAGACGGAAATCGGCGCCATAAAAAAATAAAAACTTTAATTCGATGAAGTTAAAATGGCTCTCAATAATTATTACCTTTACTATTTAGAATTTCAAATTATGAACACGATAAAATCTATTTCGGCTTTTCACAGGTTGCTTTCGCTTCCAGAACCGAAACATCCGATGGTGAGTGTTGTGAATCTTTCGGAAAGTGTTTTCATTGAAGATGATATGTGGAAGGGATTTGTGAGCCGTTACTACTGCGTTGCTCTGAAACGAAATGCGACCGGAAAAATAAAATACGGACAGCAACATTACGATTATGATAAAGGTGTACTGAGTTTTACTGCGCCGAACCAGGTGCAATATCTCGATTTGAAGACGATGGATTGTGAAAACACGGGCTACCTTTTGATTTTTCATGAGGATTTTCTGCTAAAACATTCTTTGGCGAATACGATTTCGTCTTATGGATTTTTCTCGTATGCCGTAAATGAGGCGTTGCATCTCTCTGAAGATGAGGAAAACGATTTACTTGAAATTTTAAATAAAATCGATAAAGAGTGTGCGCATATCGACCATCACACTCAGGAAATTATTTTGTCGCAAATTGAGTTGCTGTTGAATTATTCGAAGCGTTTTTATGAAAGACAATTTATTACCAGAAAAAGCGGGAATCATCAGCTTTTAACTAAATTTGAAACTTTTCTGAACAATTATTTTGATAAAGAATCTTCTGAGAAAGGTTTGTTGACCGTTCATCAAATTGCAGAAGCAATGAATCTTTCCCCGAATTATCTGAGTGATCTATTGCGCGTTCATACCGGACAAAACACGCAGCAACATATTCATGAAAAGCTGATTAGCAAAGCGAAAGAGAAACTTTCAACGACTGAACTTTCAGTAAGTGAGATCGCGTATGAACTGGGCTTTGAGCATTCTCAGTCTTTTTCTACGCTTTTTAAAAAGAAAACAAATATGTCGCCTTTGGAATTTCGGCAGTCTTTTAATTAATTATAAAATTTATTCTCTCGCAGATTTTGCGGATTGGGCAGATTTTTTTTAAACATGACTATCTGAGAAATCTGTAGGAAATAAAATAAAAGACTGCATTTTGAATTTTTGATTATTAAAAATCTTCTTTAATCTTTCGCTTGTGTGTTTTTCCCCATTGTGAAAGCGCCATGATAACAGGCTTAAGCGTTCGGCTGTAATCCGTCGAAATATATTCAACCACAACCGGTGTTTGCTGGGCATGAACGACTCTTTTAACAAAACCATTTAATTCAAGATCTTTCAATTCGTTAGAAAGTACTCTTGCTGAAATCCCCTGAATATTTCTTTGTAATTCATTAAAACGAATATTCCCGCTCTCTTGCAGGACAATAATGATTTTCAGTTTCCATTTTCCACCGATCACATAAATTGCATCTTCAACAGAGGAAAGATTTTCGGAACATTTCTGAGCTGTTATAGGTTCTTCCAAAACTATCGTATTTTCCATAAACTTCATTTCTTAACTAACCCAAAGGTTACTACTAACCTTTTGTTTACTACTAACTTTTGATAAGCAAATGTACATAATTTTGCTGAAGAAATTTTAATTAAAAAAAAATGAAATCGTAAACGAAGCGATTCCATACGACATTAAAAAAATAAATATTTATTTATGAAAAACATACTTCACATTATTTCAAGTCCAAGAGCTGAAATATCTGCAAGCAGAAAATTAGGAAATGCCGTTATCGAAAAAATTCAGGAAAAATATGCTGATGCTGTTGTAAAAGAACGCGACCTGACGAAAAATTTAGTTCCGCTTTTGGAGGAAGTTCACATCAATACTTTTTTCTCTCCGGCAGAAAGTCATTCTTCTGAACAAGCCGAAATTAATGAATATTCAACAGGATTAATTTCAGAATTGCAGGAAGCTGATATTATTGTTATTGATTCTCCGATGTACAATTTTTCAGTTCCGGCAACTTTAAGAGCTTATTTTGATTTTACTTCAAGAGCAGGATATACCTTTAAATATGATGAAAACGGACCGAAAGGTTTGTTGAATGACAAAAAGCTTTATATTGCTTTTACATCAGGAAATATTTATTCAGAAGGACCTTATCAGATTTATGACTCTAATGTTCCTTATATCAAAAATGTTTTTGGTTTCTATGGCGTTACAGACGTTAGCGTTTTCCGTGCGGAAGGTTTAGCGATTCCGGGGATTCAGGAAACTTCTTTGGAAAAGGCGATTGAGGGCATTACAATAGATTAATTTTTTAAAGTGTTAGTGAAATTTATCCTTGTCAAGGTTTCGAGCCTTGACAAGGATTTTTTTAAGGTATTATTAAAATGCTTCAAATTATTTCTCTCGCTGATCAACCAGATTTAGCAGATGATTGTGTTAAAAAATCTGCGTAATCAGCCAAATCTGCGAGAATAATGAATAAGTTTTGGCTAGATTGTCTTAAATAAAAAAACGGGCTTTAGCCCGTTCCTATTGATAATTTGTTTGTAATATTTATTCCTGAACTTCAAAAAGCAATCGCTCTCCGAATTTCTGTTCGTTTATTTTTCCGTTTTCGTAAACCAGATTTCCGTTGACAAAAGTGTGGGTTACTTTAGAATGAAACTCAGTTCCTTCCAACGGACTCCAACCACATTTGTAAAGAATATTTTCTTTTTCAACGGTCCAGTTTTCATTTAAATCAACCAAAACCAAATCTGCTTTGTAACCTTCTTTAATGAAACCTCGCTTTTCAATTCTGAACAAAATTGCAGGATTGTGAGCCATTTTTTCAACGATTCTTTCCAAAGAAATCTTTCCGTTTTTGTAATTCTCCAGCATCACCACCAAAGAATGCTGAACCAAAGGTGCTCCGGAAGGACATTTCGTATAAACATTCTGTTTTTCTTCCCAAGTATGTGGTGCATGATCGGTTGCAATCACATCAATTCTGTCATCCAGTAGCGCTTCCCAAAGTCCGTCTTTGTCTTTTTGAGTTTTTACTGCAGGATTCCATTTGATTAATCCGCCTTTTGTTTCGTAATCTTCATTCGTAAAAGTCAGGTGGTGAACGCAAACTTCCGCTGTAATTTTTTTGTCTTTTAAAGGAATATCATTTCTGAAAAGCTCAGTCTCAATGGCTGTTGACAAATGGAAAACGTGAAGTCTTGCTCCGGTTTTCTTTGCTAATTCGATTGCTTTTGAGGAAGACTTATAACAAGCCTCTTCACTTCTGATTAAATGATGAAATTTTACCGGAATATCTTCACCATATTCATCCAGATATTTTTGTGTATTGGCTCTGATTGTCGCTTCATCTTCACAGTGAACCGCAATCAGCATTTTGGTATTGCTGAAAATATTTTCTAAAGTTTCGGGATTGTCAACCAACATATTTCCAGTCGAAGAACCTAGAAATAATTTAATTCCGGGAACGTTTCTTGGATTTGTTTTTAATATTTCTTCCAGATTATCATTCGTTCCTCCCATCATAAAACCGTAATTGGCAAACGATTTTTGAGAAGCGATTTGATATTTATCAGCCAATAACTCCTGGGTAACCGCATTGGGAACAGTGTTTGGTTGTTCGATAAAACTAGTCGTTCCACCTGCAATTGCAGAGCGGGATTCAGATTCAATATCGCCTTTGTGCGTCAAACCCGGTTCACGAAAATGAACCTGGTCATCAATAATTCCAGGCAAAAGATATTTTCCGGAAGCATCGATTATCTGGTCTGCCTCTTCAGAAATATTAGGTTTTATTTTGGAAATCAAATCGTTTTCAATCAGAATATCGCTTTGAATAATCTTTCCTTCGTTGACGATCTGGGCATTTTTTATCAGGATTTTCATGTATTGCTTTAAAAAAATTAGATTGATATTGCACAAATTTAATATTTTCAAAAATGATTTTTAAGCATAACTCAGAAAATTGTGAATTCTAATATTTACATTTGCATTTTAAAAACCTGAAATTGTATAAAAAATTATTTGGACAAACTGCGGTTTACGGGCTCAGTTCGGTATTGGTAAGAATTTTCCCTTTTCTTATTGCACCTATTGTTACAAAAGCTTTCGGACCATCTGCTTCGTCACCATTCGTAGATTGGTATTCAATCGCCGGAGTTATCACGGTTTTCCTGACTCATGGTATGGAAACTTCTTTTTTCCGTTTTGCACAGGAAGGAGATATTGATAAAAAGACTTTAGTTTCTACGTGTGCCTTAAGTATTTTATCTGCTGGTTTTATTTATTTAATTCTTGGGTATGTATTCAGACAAGATTTAGCAAATGCTTTTGAAACTCCTGATCAGGTTAATTATCTTGTCATTTTCCTTTTTATGCTTTCGATCGATGCATTTGCAACAATTCCTTCGGCAATATTAAGACTTGAAGGCAAACCCGTTCAATATATGCTTTCAAAAGTAATCGGAGCTTTAGCATATTATTTTCTTGTTGTATTTTTTATAAAATGGCTTCCCAATTATCCAAATGGTATTTTAGGAATTAAATATGATCCTGAAATTGGTGTAGGCTACGTTTTCATTGCTAATTTGGTACAAAGTATCATAACATTACTTATTGTAGGAAAGGAATTTGTAAACTTCAGCTTTAAAAAGTTTGATTTTAATCTCTGGAAAAGAATTATGAATTATTCCTGGCCGGTAATGGTAGCAGGCTTGGCAGGAATTATCAATCAGACTTTAGACCGACAATTTTTGAAATTTGGGCTTCCCAAAGAAGAAGCAAAACATCAGATCGGAGTGTATGGTGCAGTTTATAAAATTGCAACCTTTATTACTGTTTTCAGACAGGCTTATCAATTGGGAATTGAACCTTATTTCTTCTCAAGTTTTAAAGACAAAAACAATCATAAGACTTACGCTGTTCTGATGGATGTTTTTGTAATCTGTAACTGTCTTATTTATATTGGATTAATGGTCAATCTTCAATGGATTGCTGAAAGATATTTGGGAAATGCTCAGTATTTTGAAGGAATCGAAATCATTCCTCTTGTAATGTTGGGCGCATTATTCTTAGGAATTTATCTGAATCTTTCGATTTGGTATAAACTTTCAGACCAGACAAGAGTGGGATTATACATTTCTCTGATTGGAGCAGCGATTACCATTTTTATCAACTTTACATTTATTCCCAAATACGGATATTGGGCAAGTGCTTTTGCAGCATTGATTACCTACACAAGTATGATGATTATTTCGTATTTTTGGGGGAGAGCACAGTATCCCATTCATTATAACATAAAAAAAATCCTTATTTACCTTTCATTATCTATAGCAATTTCTCTGGTTTCATTTTTGTATTTCAGAGAAAATTATTTTATCGGAAACGGTCTGTTTTTATTATTCATCGCATTTTTAGCGTATAATGAAAGAACGATGATCAACAAAATACTTAGAAAAAACTAAACATTAATATAAAAAATAACAATTATATATGAAAATTATTGTTCCGATGGCAGGAAAAGGCTCAAGATTGAGACCTCATACATTAACAGTTCCAAAGCCATTGATTCCTATTGCAGGAAAACCAATTGTCCAGAGATTAGTAGAAGATATTGCTAAAGTTGCAGGAGAAAAAATAGATGAAGTAGCATTTATTATTGGAGATTTCGGAGCTGAAGTTGAAGCTTCTTTGATCAAAATTGCAGAAAATCTTGGTGCAAAAGCAAGCATTTATACTCAAGATATTGCATTGGGAACAGCACATGCTATAAAATGCGCCGAAGCTTCTATGACAGGAAATGTAGTGGTAGCTTTTGCAGACACTTTATTCAGAGCAGATTTTACTTTAGACACCAATTCTGACGGTGTAATATGGGTGAAAAAAGTAGATGATCCTTCTGCTTTTGGGGTTGTAAAGCTTGATGATTATGGCTTCATTACCGATTTTATAGAGAAACCACAGACGTTTATTTCAGATTTGGCAATTATCGGAATTTATTATTTTAATTCTGGTGAAAAACTGATGGATGAAATCAACCACATTATGGATAACGATATTAAAGTAAGTGGTGAATATCAGTTGACAACTGCCTTGGAAAACCTTCGTCAGAAAGGTGCAAAATTCTCTTTAGGAAAAGTAGACGACTGGATGGATTGCGGAAACAAAAATGCCACAGTAGAAACCAATGGTAAAATTTTAGAATACGAAAAAGATGAGTTCACAGAATTCCCTCAATCGGCAAATATTCAGAATTCTCTTATCATTCAGCCATGCTACATCGGTGAAGGCGTTGAAATTTCAAACTCTAAAATCGGACCTTATGTTTCTTTAGGAAAAGGTACAAAAGTGATTAATTCAAATATCGATAATTCTCTAATTCAGGAAAAAACGATTATTGACCACGGAAACCTTTCCAATTCGATGATTGGAAGTTCGGCTCAGTATTTCGGAGTCGCAAGAGAGATTTCACTGGGAGACTTCTCAGTTTTAGATTTTTTATCGAAATAAATTTAAGTAAATAACGTTGAGAAAAACCACACAATCCCATTTGTGTGGTTTGGCGTTAATATTGTAAAAGATTATTAAAATTTACATATGAGAAATTGGGCTATCTTATTGATGATCACACTCACCATTCTTTCCTGTAAAAGCAGAAAAGCACTCAACCAGAATTCTTCTGAAAATGACAGTATTCAGGTAGAAAATTCCGGCAATAAGAATGACCCGAAAGATGCCAAAAATATTCAGGATCGAATAACTTTCTATGAGAAAATACTTATTCATCCTAAATTTGATCATGTAAAAATAAACAGTAAAATCACGGCGAGCGATCTTAGAGTAAGTCCGCTGGATGCAACTATTTATATTGAAAATGATAAAAAAATCTGGGCAAATATTTCTTTTCTGATCATTCCTGCTGCAAGAGCAATAATTACTCCGGAAGGAATAAAGGCAATCGACAGATACAACAAAAACTACATTGATTCTGATTTTGATTATCTGAATAACCTTTTGAATGTAAATTTTATCGATTACAAAACACTGGAAAAACTCTTGATGGGTCGTACATTTCTACTTATTTCAAACAGCAATTCTAAGATTGTGAAAAATTCTGATGGCTATCAGCTCACCTCAATCACCAATCAGAAAATCGTCACCAACGATGTAGTTCGTGAATATAAAGTTGAAATGCAGTACACGAATGATTTTAATCTTACTTGGATAAAATTGCAGGATGTAAAATCCGATGATGCCATTGAAATCGTATATGAAAACTGGGAAACCTTTCCGAACGAGGTGAAACTCCCGAAAAATGTTAAAATAATTATAAAAGGCTCAAAATCCAGCCAAATTTTACTGGAAAACACGAAATTTGACTTTTCGAGGATGGAAACACCCTATTCAGTTCCAGCCAATTATAAGAAAATTGAGATTAAATGATTAAAAAAATTAGCTTTTTAATAGGTATTTTGCTGTTCGGATTACAATATGCCCAACAAAATAAGGAACAGTTACAAAAGCAAAATGCTGATCTAAAAAAACAGATCATTCAAATAAATTCAGATCTGGCAAAAACCAGAAATGAATCTAAATTATCAATATCATATTTAAATAACGTTAATAAAAAATTAGCGCTTAGAGAAAAGGTTTACAACAATACTCAGAAAGAAAAAAGATTTATTGAGGATGAGATTTATCTTCGTCAGCTTGAAATAAACCGTCAGAACCGAGAACTGGGAGTTTTAAGAAAAAACTACGCTCAGGTTTTGGTGAATGCTTATAAAAATAAAGGTGTTCAGAATAAAGTAACTTTCATTCTTTCATCAAAAAGTTTGGGTGAAGCGCTGAGAAGAGTGCAATATTTAAAACAATACTCTGATTATCAGGATAAAAAAGCAGCTGAAATCACCAATGCTGCGGTAGAATTAAAGAAATCAGTAGAACAGAAAAAAAGATCGGCAGTAGAAAAAGAAAACCTTCTTGCTAATCAGAAGAAAGATTTAACGACTATTACCGTTGAACGTCAGCAAAAAGAACAGTTGGTAACAGAGTTCAAGAAAAACGAATCTAAACTAACTGGTGAGCTTAAGCAAAAACAATCTCAGTCTAAAGCTTTAGAAGGACAGATTAAAGCGATCATTGCTGAAGAGCTTAGAATTGCAAAAGCTGAAGAGGAAGCGAAAAAGAAAGCAGAAGCTGAAAAAATCCGTTTGGCAAAAATTGCTGCAGAAAGAGAAAAAGCAAGAATTGATGCTGAAGCGAAAGCAAAAGCTGAAGCATTAGAAAGAGAAAGAAAGCTAGCTGAAGCCGAAGCAAAAAAAGCATCAGAACTTGCTACTAAACGCGAGGAAGAAGACAGAAAACGTACAGCTGAAGCTGCAAAAGCAGAAGCAAGCGCAAAAGATGAAGCCAGAAAAATAGCAGCAAAGAAAGCTTTGGAAGAAGCTAATGAAAGGTCAAGAGAAGCAACAGAAAAGCTGAAAGCCGCAAGAGATGCTGAAGCGGCATTAGCCAAGAAAAAAGAAGATGACAAAAAAGCTGCAGAATCGAAAGCGATGACCAATTTTGGGGTTTCTGCACCTTCCGCAGGAAGCAATTTTGCAGCGAACCGTGGCAGAATTTCAATGCCTGCTTCAGGAACTATTACCCATAGATTCGGAAAACAGCAGCATCCGGTCTTTAAAAATATTTGGGAAGAAAATAACGGAATCAAAATTTCCGTAGCGAAAGGAACTTCGGCAAGAGCGGTTTTCCCAGGAACCGTTTCGCAGGTAATTCCTTCCGCAGACGGTACTAAAACTGTGATGATTAAACATGGTGATTATTTTACCATTTATTCTAATCTTAGCAGCAATACCGTTTCAAAAAACCAGCAGGTTTCTGCAGGTACGATTGTAGGTAGTGTCGCACAGGATTTCGACGGCACTTACACTCTTGATTTCCAGATATGGAACGGAAGTCAGGCAGTTGACCCGTTGGGTTGGGTTTCGTATTAAAAAAAGATTAACTTTGCAAAAATTTTAGAAATGAATACATTAACAATATTAGCCTTATCTTGGCAACACATCCTTATCGTTGCCATCATCCTTTTATTACTTTTCGGAGGTAAAAAAATCCCTGAATTGATGAGAGGTATGGGTTCTGGAATTAAAGAATTTAAAGATGCTATCAAAGAAGAAGACAAACCGGGTTCAAAAACAACCGACAACAATTCTTCCAACAATAATACAGCTAGCCACTAAAACTTCTTTATTTCAATGAATTTTACCGATACTGCCTGGAAAATCTTCAACCAGTCTATTGAAGATTATCATATATTAGACAGCGTTGAAACTCCTATTAAAAACCCGTTTGAAAGTGATACTTTGGAACGGATTTTGTATGCTAAAAACTGGATTGATACCGTTCAATGGCATTTGGAAGATATAATAAGAGATGAAAATATAGACCCTGTTGAAGCTCTTCAATTAAAAAGAACAATAGACGCATCAAATCAGAAAAGAACAGATTTGGTAGAGTTTATAGACAGTTGGTTTCTAGATAAATACAAAGATATTACTCCAAAATCTGACGCTAAGATTAATACTGAAACTCCAGCTTGGGCTGTCGACAGATTATCTATTTTAGCATTAAAGGTTTATCATATGTCGTTAGAAGCAAATCGCGAATCTGCTTCTGAAGAGCACCGTTATAATTGTCAGCAAAAATTAGACGTATTGCTTACCCAGAAAGAAGATCTATGTGCTTCAATCATTCAATTGCTTAATGATATTGAAAACGGTGATGTTAAGATGAAAGTGTACAAACAAATGAAAATGTACAACGATGAAAGTCTTAACCCAATCCTTTATCAAAAGGAGCAAAAATGAAACGACTATTTTTTCTTGGAATACTGTTAATAATCACTTCTTCATGTGCCACTGAAAAACTGAATATGTCACCTGTATCTGGTAGTTTTTCGAGTGACGCAAAAACTGAATCTGACAATAAAAGTATAAGCATAAACATTACAGAAAACGTTAATGCATCAGAAATCACGAATCTGATTTCTTCTTTTCCTAAATTTTCAAATCCGGCATTGAACGAAGAGACCAGTAATCTTAAATACACGCTCCAAAACTATCTTTATGCGATAGAATCCGGGAACAAAGCAGGAAAAAATAAAACAATCCGCAACTTAGAAAAATCTTACAAGAAAATTCAGAAGCTTAGAAAAAATCTTAAAAAAGACGAAGACGAGGTTCTAAACAGATATTTGGTAAGATTAAAAACAAACGTCACTGTAATAGAAGATTCCATAAACGGAAAAAAATAAACAATACAATTCAATGATAAAAATTCAGGCGGAAGCCAATGTTCCTACAGAACACGGTAATTTCCGAATGATAGCCTTCTCAGAAGATCAAAATGACTGGATGCCACACATGGCAATCGTTGCAGAAAATACTGATTTTTCTCAACCTGTCAATGTACGTTTTCACTCTGAGTGTATTACCGGAGAGGTTTTCCATTCTAAAAAATGTGAATGCGGACAACAGCTGGATGCAGCTATGAAATATATGCACGAGAATGGTGGTGTCATCATCTATCTTCGTCAGGAAGGAAGAAATATCGGGATCATCAATAAACTTAAAGCATATTCTCTACAGGAAAAAGGATTAGATACGGTACAGGCAAATTTAGAATTAGGCTTACCTGCAGACGACAGAAATTTTGGTATTGCCATTGAAATACTGAACCAGTTAAAAATTGAAAGCATCAATCTTTTAACCAACAATCCTGAAAAGGTAAAGTTTGTACAGGAGAGCAATATTAATTTAAACTCAAGAGTGCCTTTACAAATTCCGGCAAATGAGATCAGCAGAGGTTATCTTCAAACTAAAAAAGATTTTTTCGGTCATTTCTTAGATGACAATGACAATTAATAAAATCAAAAGCTCCGAAACTAAGTTCCGGAGCTTTTTTGTTATAAAAATTTGAAAAGATATTCTTATTTTATTTTTACAACTTTTGAATCATCAATGTTGTAGTACTTAATAACAGCATTATAATCGCTATAATCTACTTTTGGTGCAGTTCCTTTATTTAAAAATCCTGCAGGAACCAGAACAATTCTAAAGGTTTGATTATTATAATATGCAGGAGTTGTAGTTACGTCATAAGTTCCGCTAAGATAAATCTGTACATCATTTTTTGTGAAATCAAAATCATAGTCTATTTCATTCCCGTTACTTAGATATATTGTTTTAGGAATCTGCTCCCAAACATCATTAGTTCCTGAAACAGCTTTTAGTCTATAAACTAAAACCATATCAGAATCCAGCATACCATAAGAAGTTAAAGATTGATTAATAAAATGTTGTTGAGTCGAACTATTATATTGAAAACTTCTTGTAATTTCTAAAACTCCGGAATATGTATCATTATCGACATACTGCACCTCATCATCATTGTTATCGCAGCTGTAAGTAAATAAACTCACAAAAGCAAGCATTAAAATTGGGAAAAACTTTCTCATTATATAAATTTTAAGATTATTATTATTGAATATGCCGAATCAAAACATATACCAAAAATTATAAAAACATTGTCACTCATCATTTTTTAATCGTATTTTTGTTCATATTCAATACATCATGAAGAAATTAGTTTTTAATTTTCTCTTAATTATAGCTTTTTCTGCTTCCGATCTTTCGGCGCAATATCAGCCTAAAGATATTTCCAGGTCAGATATTAAGAAAGCAAATCAATGGGTTGACCAAACTTACAACAGTCTTTCTCAGGACGAAAAATTGGGACAACTTTTTATTGTTGCATTGTACACCAATAAAGACGACAACCATATCAACCAGGTGAGAAATATTGTCACAAATGATAAAATTGGAGGATTAATTTTAATGCAGGATGACGCAGCAAGAGAAATTAATCTCGTGAATGAATTTCAGCAGAAGTCTAAAGTTCCTTTAATGATCGGAATGGATGCAGAATGGGGATTGTACCAAAGAATCAATACCGCTCACAAATTTCCCTGGGCAATGACTTTAGGAGCTATCCAGGATAAGGATCTGATTTATCAAATGGCTGCAAAAATTGCGGAAGACTGCAAAAGAATGGGGATTAACTGGGATTTTGCGCCGGTTGTTGACGTAAACACAAATCCGAACAACCCAATTATCGGAAACAGAAGTTTCGGTTCTGAGGTTTCTAATGTAACACAATCTGCTCTATCTTACGCAAATGGTTTGCAGGACAACAATATTCTTGCTGCCATTAAACATTTTCCGGGGCATGGTGACACCAGTACAGATTCACACCTTGATCTTCCGGTGGTTTCTCACAGTTTAGAAAGATTAAATAAAATTGAGATTGCTCCTTTCAAAGCTTTAATGAATAAAGGAATTGGCGGTGTGATGGTTGCACACTTATACGTTCCAAGCCTTGAATCAGGAAAAGGAATTCCGGCTTCAGTATCAAAGAAGATTATCACAGATTTACTAAAAGATAAATTAGGATATAAAGGTTTAATTATAACCGACGCTCTGAATATGGGCGCTGTTGCCAACAAATACAAACCGGGTGAATTAGATGCTTTAGCTTTTAAAGCAGGAAATGACATTATGCTTTTTTCGCAAGGTGTTGCAGAAGGTAAAAAATTGATTCAAAAGGCGATTGATAAAGGTGAAATCTCTCAGTCAAGAGTTGAGGAAAGTGTAAAGAAGATTTTGTTAACTAAGTATTTTTTAGGTTTAAATCAATACAAACCAAAAAATCCTGACAATGTAATCTACGATATTAATAATGAGTCGCATACAAAACTGGTTCAAAATCTTTATGCTAATGCATTAACATTATTGAAAGACGAAAAAAAATTGCTTCCTTTAAATTCAAACACGACTTACTATTATGTTCCGCTGGAAGAAGCTCCTTATCAGACTTTTGCAAATCAGTTAAATATAAATTCAAAAATTATCATTAAAAAAGCTTCTGAAATCAATTCAATTCCTGCAAATTCTACTGTAATTGTTGGTTTCCATAAAGATAATTCTACAGCTTACAAACCTTACAAAATTTCATCAGAATCAAAAAAGATTTTAGCTGATCTGAGTAAAAATCAAAATGTGATTCTTAATGTCTTCGGGAGCGCATATGCTTTAAAAGACATTGATATTTCTAAAGTTTCGACCGTTTTGGTTTCTTATGAGAATAATGATGACTCGATGACAGCAACTGCAGATGCAATCAACGGAAAAACTAAAATTTCGGGAAGACTTCCCGTTTTAGTCAACGAAAAATTAAAACCAGGTATGGGAATCGATTTAAAAGTTTCCCACACAAAATAAATTGACATCAAATAAAAAATAAAAGATGAAAATAGGCATACTTTGCTACCCAACATACGGCGGAAGCGGAATCGTGGCAACAGAACTCGGAATGTCTTTGGCAAACAAAGGCTATGAAGTACACTTCATCAGTTCGGCACTTCCGGCTAGATTAGATATTACCAATCCAAATATTTTCTTCCACAAGGTTAATGTTCAGACCTACCCTCTTTTCCAATATCAGCCTTACGATATTGCATTGAGCTCGATGATTTACCGTGTTGTAAACCTTTATAAATTAGATTTACTTCATGCTCATTATGCCATTCCGTACGCTTACGCAGCTTTTACAGCCAAACAAATGCTGAAGGAAGATAATAATGATATTCCTTTGGTAACGACACTTCACGGAACAGATATCACTTTAGTTGGGCAACATCCGAGTTACAAACATGCGGTTGAGTTTTCGATTAATAAATCTGATGCGATTACATCTGTTTCTGAAAGTCTGAAAAAAGATACGCTGCAGTTTTTCAATATTAAAAAAGAGATTCAGGTGATTACCAATTTCATCGATAACTCCGAATTTGATGACTGCAATGAATGCCAGAGAACACAGTTTGCGAATCCTGACGAAAAAATATTGATTCACGTTTCCAATTTACGTCCTGTAAAGCGTGTAGAAGAAGTTCTTCAGATTTTTAAAAATGTTGAGAAAAAGGTTAAATCTAAACTGATTATCATCGGTGAAGGTCCCGATATGGAAAAAGTCAACCAGTTTTTGGAAGAAAATCCTGATTTAATTTCAAAGATCCGACTTTTAGGAAAGGTAAATGATCTGTACAGAATTCTTCAGCTTTCAGACGTCTTTTTACTTCCTTCCGAGCAGGAAAGTTTCGGTTTGGCAGCCTTGGAAGCAATGGCGGCAAATACTCCGGTAATCAGCTCAAATGCAGGCGGAATTCCAGAAGTAAACATTCAGGGAGAAACCGGTTTTTTAGCAGAAATCGGAAATGTAGAAGCGATGAGTAATTATTGTATTAAATTATTAAGCAATGATGAGCTTCTCAATCAGATGAAAGTCAATGCTAAAGAACAAGCCATCAGATTTGATCTGAAAAATATTCTTCCTATTTACGAAGATATGTATAAAACAACGATTGAGAATTTTAAGGGTGAGCTGACAAAAGCTTAAAATCATTTAAATATCTAATAAAATCAGAGCAATGCTCTGATTTTTTTGTTTTACTGAAAATTTAGGTTCGGCTCCTTCGGAGCCGAACCTTTTAGCAGGGAGAAATTAATTGCCGATTGGCGCGCTCCGTAGGAGCGCAACCTTTGTACAAAACCAATTATCATCACAAAATACATGCTCCGGAGGTGCGACACAGAAACGTTATAAAGTTTAATCTCAACAAAAATAATTTTCACTAAATTAGTTGTCACACAAAATCACAACTGATGAACGAAAAATTGCTTCAATACCTTTGGAACTTTAAAGTATTTACCCATTACAATTTTACAGATACCGAAGGAAATCCTGTTGAAATTTTAAATTTCGGAAAATTGAACACCGATTCCGGTCCGGATTTTCTGATGGCAAAAATCAAGATCAAAAATGTTATTCTTGCTGGAAATATCGAGCTTCACGTAAAAGCTTCAGATTGGATTTTTCACAATCACACCAAAGATCCTGCTTATCAAAATATTATTCTACACGTAGTTTATCAGAATGATATTGACATAGAAGAATTTAAAAATCGGAATATTCCGACATTAGAATTGAAAGACCATATCGATAAGAATATTTTTGAGAAATATGAAAATCTGCTGAAAGAAAGTCAGTTTATTCCGTGTGAAAAGATTTTCAATACCAAGAAAATTCCAGTTCAATTTCACGAAGAAAATTTATTGAAAAAACTTGAGGAAAAATCAATAGAGATAGAAACCGATTTACAGCGCTTTAAAAACAATTATGAAGCCGTATTATTTCACCATCTCGCCTACTCTTTTGGCCTGAAAGTCAACGCTTCTATTTTCAAGCAAATTGCAGAAAGTATTGACTTTATCGTTATCAACAAAATACGGCAAAACAAAACACAGCTTGAAGCTTTATTTTTCGGAGTTTCCGGATGGCTAGAAACCCCACAAGACCCACAAATACAGTTGTGGAAAAGAGAATTTGATTTTATTAAAAACAAATACAATATTTCCGATGTTAAGATTTACCCTAAATTTCTAAGATTACGACCTCCTAATTTCCCGACCATCAGATTATCACAACTCGCTGATCTGTATTTTCAGCATCAGAATATATTTTCTAAAATCATATCAGCACAGAATACAAATGGTTTAATTGAAATTTTTAAAGAAATAAAAGCATCAGAATATTGGGATAATCATTTTAATTTTGGAAAAATATCTCCTGTTAATCAAACAAAAACATTAACGAAAGATTTCATTGAACTGATTATTTTAAATACCGTTTTACCAATAAAATTCACCTATCACAAGCATCAAAACGAAAACATCAATGATGAAATCCTTACTTTTTACAATAAAATTCAGGCTGAAAAGAATTCGGTTATTGCGCAATGGAAACAATTAGGCTTAAAAGTCAGAAACTCTTTAGAAAGCCAGAGTCTGATTTATCATTTCAAAAACTGTTGCGAAACAAAAAATTGCTTAAATTGCGGTATCGGATTTAAAATTTTAAAAGAATAGTAAATAATGTTTGATAATCTACGTCATAAAATGGAACGCGAATGGTTTGGTGTACTCACAAGAATGGGTGCTAAACTGGGAATTCCGGTTTCTAAACTGAGAGTTTTCTTCATTTATTCAACTTTTGCGACGGCAGGTTTTTTCTTTTTAATTTATCTCGGTTTGGCTTTTACACTTTGGATCAAAGATATTTTCATTACCAGAAGACCGAGCGTTTTTGACCTTTAACCATGGAATTTCTACAGATTACTTCACCCGATGATTATCGCGTGCAACAGATTTACAAATCCTACTCAACTTCTTTTCCGGAAGATGAAAGACGGGATTGGTATAAGTTTCTACAATTATTTGAGCATCCGAAAGTAAAAGTAATTTCGGTTTTGCATGATTCTGAAAACATCGGTTACCTCATCATTTGGGAATTGAGTAATCATATCTTTGTAGAGCATTTTGAAGTTTTTTCTCAATTCAGAAACCAAAAACTAGGTTCTCATATCACAGATTATTTGTTTAAAAATCATCCGAGAATTATCTTAGAAATCGAACCTGAACATTTGAACGAAGATTCTAAACGACGTTTTTCGTTTTATCAAAGAAATGGCTTTAATCTCATTGATGAAATGTATGTACAGCCAAGTTACGGCGAAGGTAAAAACAGCCTTCAGCTTTGGCTTCTTGCTAATTATTTCCCGGAAAATTTAAAAGAAGTAAAAGACGAGATTTACGATATTGTTTATCATTAAATAAAACATTCATTTATTCTTTCGATTTCATATTTTCTTTAAGTCTTTCAACATAAACAGGAATCACCTCATCCAGACTAAACATCACTCCTGAAACATTTTTAGCTCGTACATATTTTCTCACATCCGGTTTAACAATAAAACTGAATTCCAAAAACTCTGAAATTTTCTCGGCCGGAACTCCATCTTTTACAAAATCTTCGTCAGCAATTCTCTTTCGGATCCAAGTAATATCTTTCTGTACATCTTCATACTTATACCATCTTTTCTGTCTTCTTGCTTTTCCGCTAATCAAATCATATACACCCTGAACATCAAGATTCCCGAGAGCTGCAGCAAATAAAACTCTTTTTATTTCAGCCGGAACTTCACGAGGTTTCTCTCCTGTTTTAGGCTTAGGCAAACCAATATCTTTTTGAAGCCGGTCTTTTTTATCAATTTTCGTAAGTCTTTTTGAGTCTTTGGACAGATCACCTGTTACAGAAACAATTTCTACTTCTTCAATTTCCTCAGGTATTCTTATCAGGACAACATTCATCGGAACATCTACATTATAAACCTTTCTGGAAACTCTTTCATAACCTTTTTTCACAAATCTGATCTCGTCTTTTTCTGATGCTTCAATCGAGAATTCCCCGGAAGAATTACTGTAAACCTTCTTATCATTAGTCATATTCACAACTAAAACTGAGGTTACTATCATATCATTCTCACTCATTATAGTCCCCGAAACTTTTTGCTGGCAGAAAAAAAGTGTCATAACATGAAAGAAAAATACCGCAAAAATATTTCTCTTCATTAGACTTATTTTTGAGTTTGTGGAGCTTTGTAAGAATCAATTCTCATAAGAACAGCATTCTGAAACCTTCTTAAATCGGCATCACTTACAAAACCATATTTCAGTATTTTTTGCCTTTCGAAACCTCCCGTAAGGATATAGGTAATAAAATGATGAATGAAAGGTTTTTCTATTTTTAAGTCTGCAAAATACTGATCTCCAAGAGCATAAGCCAGGTAATTAGACAAATCAAGGTCATCCCATTTATTTTTCACTTTTCCAATTGAAAAACCTTGTCCTTTTGGTTGTACAAATTCTCCTGGTCTTGCCGCTAAAATTCTCGGATCAGATTTTTGCTTGAGATAATTATTGATCTCCGCTTTTAGTTTTTCAACTTTTTTTGGAGGATTAAGCGTTTTAGAATCAATCTTTAAATCTCCGCTGAGTCCTTTTTTTATTTCGACTTCAGCAATTAATTGAGCAGCTCTCGTCAACTGGACATTCATTGGCGATACTAAATTTTCTTTGGAGACTTTACGGTCAATTCTTTCATAGCCGCTTTTAAAAAAACGCAGAATATCACCCTCTCTCCCGGAAACCATAAAATGACCGTCTCTATTGGTAAGAACCTGTTCGTTAGTTCGTATATTAATAACTGTAACGGCTGGAACTTCGGTAAGGTCTTCTGAAGAGATCTTTCCAAAAATATAGCTTTGAGCATTAATTTGGATATAAAAAATGAATGATAAAATAAAGAGTAGTTTAAACTTCACAGATTATTGTTTTATGTAACAAAACTAAAGTTATTTTTTAATTCTGTTATAAGTTTAACCAGACTTAACGCGATTTAATATTTTTTTTGAATTTAAAGTTGAAAACTGTTAAAATATAGGCTCCGATTTGTTAAATTTTAAATTAAATTTTATCTAAATTGCATAAAATCTTTCGCTAAAAATGTCAAACTCTTATACAGTAATCAATGCATCGGCCGGTTCCGGTAAAACTTACGCTCTTGTACAGAGGCTTTTGATGATTTGTCTGAGATATCCCAATCAACAATCGTCAATAAGAAATATTTTGGCATTGACGTTTACAAACAAAGCCGCCAATGAAATGAAGGAGAGAATTCTTTCTTGGCTAAATAAATTTACAGCAGAGAATTACGTCGAAAACAACGATTTAAAAAACATCCAAAAAGCATTTGAAACAGAAGGCTTAAAAATAACCATTGATGAACTTCATTATCGTTCAAAAAAACTTTTAGATTATATCCTTCATAATTATTCAACCTTAAATATCGGAACGATTGACCGTTTTAATTCCCGATTGGTGCGAAGCTTTTCTTATGAGTTAGGTTTGGCTAAAAATTTTAATCTTGAAATTGATGCAGAGCCATTTTTAATTGAAGCAGTTGACAAAATGCTTGACCAGATTGGGGAAAATGAAAATATTTCCAATTCATTCATGGATTATGTAGATTACAGTCTGGAAAATAATGAGAGAATTAATCTTAATAAAAATCTATACGATTCAGCGAAAGAATTTGTAAAAGATATTCATTATGAACATCTGAAAGACAACAAAGAATTTGACGATGCGAATTATGAAAACATCAAAAACACTTTAAGAAAAGAAATTACTTCCAATAAAAAGCAGTCATTGGATCTTGCATTAAGCTCGATTGAATTGTTTAAATCAAGAAATATTGATATCGAAGATTTTGCACAAGGAAAAAACGGATTGGGTGGATTCTTCCCAAAAGTGGTAGAATTTTATCAGAAAAAAAGACCTGGTTTCCCATTTCCAAGTTCGACAGAAGAATCTGTTGTTGAAAAATACAGAAAAGGAGCTGCTGCAAAATCAAAACATAAAGAATCCGAAATTTCAGAAATATTAGAACAGCTCTTGGAAAACAGAATGAAGCTGATTCTTTTATTCATCGAAACGCAAAAAAAAGAGAAAATTCTTTCCGCCTTGCTGCCTTTGAAAGTGAATAAAGACATTCAGGATGAGCTGAGAAAAATTGAAGAAGAAAATGATTTGGTTCTGCTTTCAAAATTTAATATTTTAATTAATGAAAATCTTAAAAATGAGCCTTCAGCTTTTATTTACGAAAAAGTAGGATCGCAGTTTCAGCATTATTTCTTTGACGAATTTCAGGATACTTCAGAATTACAATGGCAGAATTTTGTTCCATTGAGAGATCACAGTATTTCGACAGAAAACACTTCTTTTACCTTAGTGGGAGACCCGAAACAAAGTATTTACCGATTTCGAGGCGGTGAAAGCAAACTGATGCTGGACATCATTAATAAAAAAGAATTTGCACCGAGAGAAGCAGAATTATTAGTGTTAAAAGACAATTGGCGAAGTGCTAAAAATATTGTTCAGTTTAATAATGAACTGTATCATTTTCATTCTTTAAACCTTGAAGAAGAGCATCAGCATATTTTCGGAACCGATGGTGAGCAAACCCCAAAATCGGGTATTGAAGGACGTGTAAAGGTTAATCTTATTGAAAATCTAACCAATGAAGATTTTTATAACGATGTTTCCGAGAAAATGCAGAAAGATATTCAGGAATGTCTTGATAACGGATTCAGATTTTCAGATATTACGATTCTTTGTCGTGGAAATTTTGACATTTTCTCTTATTCGCAAAAATTAGGGAATCTGAAAGTCAATTATCATGGTGAAGAAACCAATATTAAAACGATTTCGGATAAAGGTTTAACCTTAGAATTATCGGATACCTTAAAGGCAATTGTGGAGTTTCTGAAATGGGAAACCAATCCGAAAAACAAACCTCATCTGATCATGATGATGTTTTACCTGAACCGACTCGAAAGAATCAATATGCCGGATTTTACTTTAGGAATGAAAGAAATTCTGGCTTTGGAACAGCATGAAGAAATCATTCAGTTTATTGAAGAAAAATATCATGTAAAGCTTAAGCAAGACCATTTTCCGAAATTTAATCTTTATAATTTTATTGAATATTATATCAACGAATTTTCGATTGAAAATAAGGAGACCGACTTTTTGCTCAACTTCTTGGAAATGCTTTTCAATTTCACTCAGAATGCTGGAGCAAGCACAAAAGAATTCCTGAAATATTGGGATGAAGAAGCTTCCACGTACACCATTCAGGCTTCAGAAAATATTGACGCCATTCAGATTATGACGATTCACAAAGCAAAAGGACTTGAGTTTCCTGTTGTTTTCATTCCGATGATGAATAAAAACCGAGATTCTGAATTTACCAACTGGTTTGAAAATGATGAAAATTCGCCTTTAAAATCAGTCAACATCAATCAGTTTAATAAAAATCTTGAAGTCTACGACCAAGGTATCCAAAAATTTAACCTTGAAAACTCTTATAAGAATCTTGTCGACCGATTATGTCTGCAATATGTTGCAACAACGCGGCCTGTAGAACAGTTGTTTTTCTATCTTCAGAAACAGAATAAAACTTCAAATAATTTAGAAATTCTGGAATTTGTTCAGTCTAAAAACCTGCAGGATTTGGATGAATTCGACTTATACAAAACTCATCCTGAAATGCTGAAAAAACAGATCAGTCATAAAAATTCTGAGTTTAAAACCAAAAGTATTGAAAACCTAAGAAACGAACATGAAAATACAAGTTCGATAAAAATTGCAACACCATCAAAAAATTATCAGGTGAGAAACGAAAAAGTAAGAATCGGACTTTTCGTACACGAATTACTTTCAAAAATCAACACCGAAAAGGATATTGATAAAGTTTTGGAAACCTATGTTTTGGAAGGTCAGATTACGCTTGAAGAAAAAGTAAATATTAAAGAAGACTTAAAAAAAATCATCGGCCAATACGCTGAATTCTTTGATGAAAAATGGAAAGTAATCAATGAAAAAGACATCATGATTTCGGAAAGAGGCATCAGCAGAATTTATCGTCCCGACAGAATTTTAAAAGGCGATGAAGGCTACATTATTGTCGATTTTAAAACCGGAATGGAGACCGAAAAGAACGACAAACAAATTGAAACCTATAAATCGGTTTTAGAAAATCTGGGAATGAAAGTGATTAAAACGCAGTTGATTTATTTGTAATTTGCTGTTTATATAAAGCTAAAAAATTTTCGGCGGCACCTTTGGTGCCGCCGAAAATTTTTAATGATATTAAAAATAATTTACGCTGTTGGATCTCCCACAAAAACTCTTTTCGCCAGTTCCTGGTCAAAAAGATATAATGCAGAAGGGTTATCAGAAACCATTTTAATTTTTGTTACATACTGAGAAGCAATCGCTTCCTCTTCTACCTGCTCGTTGATAAACCACTGCAAGAAAGAAGTTGTTGCAAAATCGCCTTCATCGTTAGCATTTTTCACAATGTTGAAAATACTTCTTGTCACTTTCTTTTCGTGCTCCAGAGCTTTTTCGAAAATATCGGTTGCGCTTTCAAAAGTGTGAGGCGGTTTTGGAATTTCTCCCAATACAATTTCGCCTCCGACATCGTTTAAGTAATCAAACATTTTATCGGCATGCATCAATTCTTCTTTGCTCTGCACTCTGAAGTAATTGGCAATTCCGTCAAGATCTTTTGCTGAAAACCAAGCAGACATCGAAAGATAATATTGAGCCGCATATTGCTCGTGTGCGATTTGTTCGTTTATTAACTGTGCAATTTTTTCACTTACCATAATAAAAATTTATACTCAAATTTACGGATTATCGGTCGAAAGGAAAAACAAACGCTTAAATTTAGATTTAGATTGAATACAAAAAGGGCAGAAAACTCTGCCCTTCCAACATTAAAAATCAAAATTATAAACCTCTCATCAGCTTATATAGAAGTTCCTGACTGTGTTTTCTTCATCATTCTTCTCTCTCCTTTCAGCCCTTTTTCTTTCATTATCGCTTTTCTTTCCTCCATCTTAGCTTTTCTTGAGGCCTGCCATTTATCATACTGATCAGGAGACAAGATGTTTTTCATTTCATTATCCATCTGCTGTCTTTTTGCTTTCATCTGCTCCATTTTCGCCTGTCTTTCACCTCTGTTTTTTTCAAATTCAGCTTTCATATCTGCTTTACGCTTCTCCTGAAGATCTTTAATTTTTGCAACCTGAGATTCATTAAGGTTTAATTCTTTCTGCATTTCAGCCATTCTTTCTTGCTGCTTTTGCTCCATTTTTTTATGCATTTCCTCTCTGTTGATTTTTTTATCCTGAGGATTTACCTGTTGTGCCATTGCAAAACTTCCTGTTACGATAAATGCTGCGGCTAGTACTAATTTTTTCATGTATTTAAAATTATTAATTGGTTTCTTATATCTTTTTGATGCTGAATTTCACGAGAAGTTAAAAATGAATTTCATAGTTTTTGTTAAATTTTATTGTTAAATATTTAAACATTTTTAAAATAAAAAAGAGAGTAGATAATTAAACCTACTCTCACACCACTCAAATATAATATATGAAAACTAATTGCTAACTAAATTTCCTCTAAAGCCAGAACCTCTTCCTTCACCGCCCCTGTTTTGCTGTCTCGGCGAATTATTCTGAATTCTCGGACTTGAATTTTCATTTCTCGGCTGAGACCTGAATCCTCCGTTTCCGTTGTTTCTTGGTGAACTGTTTTCTACTCTCGGAGAAACTGTTCTCGGAGTTTCTGATCTGAATCCTCCATTACCATTATTTCTCGGAGAATTATTATTTTCTGCTCTTGGACTTTCAGATCTGAAACCACCAGAATTTCCTCTTACTCCGTTATTATTTCTTACACCATTGTCAGAATTTCTGAATCCTCCATTATTTCCTGATCTCACTCCATTCTCATTTCTGAATCCTCCCGAATTGTTACTTCCGTTTCTGAATCCTGAGTTTCTTACAACATTCAAAGTAGGATTATCATTTCTTCTAAAGCTGTTTCTGTCTACTCTATAGATATTGATGTTTACATTTCTATATCTAGGAGTTACCCTGAATCTCGGAACATAATGCGTTCTTCTGTAATTCTGGAAATACACGATTGGGCTTGAGCCGTGATAATAATTATTCTGGAAAACCACAAAAACTCTTGGTCCTAAAATTCTTTCCATTGCATAGAATCTGTCATAATACCATCTGTCCGGATTGTATCTATAGAAGTTATTCCAAGCTGAAAAACTTGCGTAAAGATTATTCAGATATAAAATCTGGTCAATCTGCCATCGGTTTAATCTGTTCTGAACAAAAAACCCGTTCCAGTTGATATTGATAATACTCTGTCTGTAATCATTGTAATAACTCTGATAATAATCTGACGGATAATAATCTTGTGGATAATTGTAATAATAATCATCAGGGAAATAATTTCTATCATCCTCATCACTATAATATCCGTCGTTATTTCCGTAATATCCATCATTATCCCAACCGTTATTTGGATATTGCTGTGCAAACGTCAACGTTGCTAATCCAAGTGCAAATCCTATAAATATTTTTTTCATTTCGATAATCATTAATTGGTTAATGTAAGAATTCTCATTCCTGTCTTTTTGATGTAGATATAAAAAAGAAGTTAAATCCTGAGATAAAACTTCTTTATAAAACATTTTTAAATAACTGATTTTCAATCAAATAATTTCAATCACTCCCTACCACTATCTTTGATCCAATTTGAAATTTTATTATTAAACTCTGAATTTTCAATTAAATTTTCAATATTTAAGTGCATTCTGTATCGCCAATAATGCGGAAACACTGAAGGATCGTTAATCCTTTCGTTATTCATATTGGGATTTGTAAGACTTTCCTCAGTTGCCAGAAATTCCTGAATCGGAAAAATTGCCAGCATTGCATCATTGTAAAGATGCTGTTTCATGATGATTTCAGCTAAATATGGGTTCAAATCATCCGGTGCTTTTCCATATTGATTTAATTGTTGATTAAAATACGTCTGCGTTAAAACTTCATTTTCTTTCCACCATTGTCTAAGCGTAGAACTATCGTGAGAAGAAGCCGTAACAACATTCAGATAAGTTGCTTCTTGGGGATTGTAAAAAGAAAGATTTCCGGGAGGCATTCGTTGAACTTTTAGGGCAATAATTGCTAATTCATCCATCACTTCGGGAACACAATCAGGAACCAGACCCAAATCTTCACCACAAATCAACATATCTGTAGAACTTAAGATAGCAGGAAGTTTTTCCATTGCTTTTTCTTTCCAAAGATGATCTTGTCTTTTGTAAAAATAATCCTGATAAAGCTCGTAAATTGATTCTCTTTCCCAATCCGAAAGATATTGATACGATTCTGTCTTTAAAATATTGAATCTGGGATGATAAACCGTTTCACCATCCTTTTCTTCTATTACAAACAAAACATTTGCACATAATGAAATGAGTTTTTCCGCAATTTTATCTTTGGGAAGTTTGCTGAAATGATCAGTAAGTTTTCTTTGTGTACCAAACTCTTCTTTAAACTGATACGTTCCGTCTGGGTTTTTAATCAAAAATTCTAATGCTCTGAAATTTTCTTCTCCAAAATATCTCCATAAAATCTGATCATTGATGAAGGGTTTACAATATCGGTCAAAATCAAAAGGAATATGTCTTGCTTTAAATTCATCCAAAACCACAGGAATTGCCGGATAAAAATAACCTAAAATACCTTGAGTCGCAGAAATTGGCATTCTCCAGATTCGGAAAAAACCCAAAATATGGTCAATTCTCATCGCATCAAAATACTGTTCCAATGCTTTGAATCTATTTTTCCACCATTGATAATTATCATTCTTCATAGCTTCCCAATTGTAAGTTGGAAATTCCCAGTTCTGCCCAATCTCTGTGAACTGATCAGGCGGAGCTCCAGCCTGAAAATCCATTCCGAACAATTCAGGTTCTGTCCAAGCTTCAACAGAATATCTATAAATTCCTATTGGCAAATCTCCTTTTAAAGAAATTCCCAAACTGTGAACATATTCCACAGCATCTTTCAACTGTTTATGAAGTTGAAACTGCACCCAAGCATGAAGCATAGATGCATCATAATCTTTATTTTTAGCAGAGAAAAACGGAGCAACTTTTCCTGCGATATATTTTTTGTGGGTTTTCCAAGTGTTGAAATTTGGGGTTTTATATTTATCTCTCAACACACAGAAAGCCGAATAAGACAAAAGCCATTCTTCATTATCTTTTATAAATTTTTTAAAGCTCCTGTCTTTATAAATGCTCTCTTTCTCAGTATTAAAAATGATTTTAAGATATTTCCATTTTGCGGAAATCATCTTTTCATAATCAACTAATTCAAGAGCATTCAGTTCATTTCTTTCAGCTTGATATTCATCAACTAAATCCTTCGGTAATTTAAAATCAAGATTTTCAATAGAAATATATTGCGGATGTAAAGCGTAGACAGAAACTGCGGCGTATGGGTAAGAATCTGTCCATGAATAATTTGCCGTTGTATCATTAATTGGTAAAATCTGAATAATTCCTAAGGAAGTTTCATTTGCCCAATCTCCTAGTTTTTTAATATCTGAAAATTCACCGACACCAAAGCCATTTTCAGTTCTCAACGAAAATACCGGAACAGCAACTCCCGCATCATGATACATCTGATAAGACTTAAATTTAAAATAATGATCTGCAACAATCTGCAAAACATCTTTCTGTGTATTCGGAACTGTTGATCGATTTGCACCACTTTCTACATCTACTATTTTTTGCTGTGCTTTATCAAAAATGGCATATTTATACTGAATCAACTGAACTTCCGGAATCTCAACCGAAGCCTCCCAAATTCCAAAATCTGTCTGGGAAAGATGAATGAAGTTTTCGTAGCTCCAGTTGCCTAATGAAGAGGTATTTCCCACAAGAGCTATTTCCCAATCATGATTGTAAATGGGTGCTTCAATTCTGAATAAATGGGTATGTTTTTTTAAACTCGGAAGTTTTTGCGGCTTTAGCTGAGTGAATTTATTTCGAAGAATTTTATTGTTCAGATAATTTTCGGGAAAATTTTTATTATTCCATTCATCAAAAATTAAAAATTCTTTATAGTTGTGTGGAAAATTTAAACCATGTTTTACGAATTCTTCCCGCAAAACATTTTTTCTGTCATCTGTAAGCTGATATTTATAATCTATTGATTTTGAAAAATAATCGACTTCACATTTCCACAAACCATTTTCGGTATGAAACATTGAGTGACTTCGAGGAGCTGAATCTTTTTCATCGATGATTAATTCTAATTTTTCGCCGGGTTTTGTATGATATTCTATATTAAAATATAATTTCATCTATGCATATTTTCCTTAAAAATACGTTTTAAAATTGAAAAACAAGTTGTTGCAACATCAAATATTCATTAAAAAACCTTTCCTCAAAGCTGAGAAAAGGTCTTAAAATATTATAAAAAAAGTCAGTTATTTTGTCACGAGGATTTTCTTTGAAAGTAAAGTTTTCCCGGATTCTTCAATAATATTCACCAAATACGCTCCAGTCACCAAATTTCTTAACTGAATCTGCTGATTAAGATTACCATCTTTTACCGTCAGATTGGAAGACATGACAGATTTTCCTGAAATATCAAAAATATTCACTTTAATATTTCCTTTCACCGATTTATCATTCACATTTACCGTTATTGTCTGATCCTCAACTTTTGTAGGATAAATATCAATATTCGCAAAAGTATTGTTTGCTGCAACTCTGTCATTTGCAAAATACTTACTCGCTAAATCATAAATGTGAAGACTTTGTTCTCCCGGAAGCAGTTTTGCTTCTAGACTATTGAGATTCAATTCATATAAAGCAGCACCTTTTGCGCTTGCCACAACAATATTCCCTTTTGAATTTACAGCTGCCCCGTTTACGGAATAGTTTTCAGGAAGACCTGTAATTTTCCCTACGAATTTAGCCTTTAGTTCTTTAGTTGAAACTTTAAACACATTTCCTGAAGCCGAAAAAACGTAGAAATTATTATCTGCATCAGCAATAATATCACCACCAAAACCCGTCTCCATTGACGTAAACGAATTCTTACCATTGGAAGCATCATCTTTAATGATTCCAAGATCACTGACGATGTATTGATCGTGTTTTTTGCTGATCTGAAGAAATTGCGTTCCTGCATTGTTGATCGCATAAATATTTCCGTCATATCCGGTTGCCATTCTCGTGATATGCGAATTGATGTCACAAGAACTAACTCTCGCAACTGTATTTTCGACCAAAGTAATTTCTTTTGTTTTCTGATTTAAAACATAAATATTGGATGAAAACATTGGCATATACACCAAATTGTTTCCTGAAGCATCAAATGCTAATGTCGCTAAAGTTGTTGCCTGAGAATTACTATAAGAATTCTTAACCTCTGTAATTGCCGATTTTCTCGCCTGTGAAATCACTTTTGCTTCTGAAGAAACACCAAAAATACTTTCACCGGATGTTCCGTCTGAATTCATTGCACGAAAATCACTGAATTCAATTCCGGGAGAGTTTTTTCCTGTTAGTGCAAAAAAATCCTGCTGTGCGCTAACTGTGTTTCCAAGTAATAATAAGACAATAGGAAATAAATGTTTTTTCATAATAGATAAATTTTAATTTTTAATCATTTTAGTATGACTAAGTTACATAATTTTCGGATTGGATTATATTTTTTTTTAGGTTGAGATTAATATTTAAGTTAAAGATTGAAAATGGATTTCTCCTTCGTCGAAATGACAATTTATGCATAAAAAAACTCCCACAAAATGTGAGAGTCTAAAGTAAATATTTTTACGTTCTAATTCAAAACGTAAGAAGTTCCGTCTCTTCCGTCTTTTAATTCAATTCCTTCTGCTAAAAGCTTATCTCTGATCTGATCTGAAAGTTCGAAATTTTTAGATTTTCTTGCCTGATTTCTCAGTTCAATTAAAACCTGCAAAGTTTGATCTAATTTTTGATTGTTATTCTCTTCAATATTCTGTAAACCTAAAACATCAAAAACAAAAGCATTTAAGGTAGATTTTAAATCTTCCAGATCTTGAGCTGAAATCGTTTCTTTATTTTCTTTTAATTTAAATATGAAACTGACAGCTTCAAAAAGATGCGAAATCAGAATCGGAGAATTGAAATCGTCCGTCAATGCATCATAACATTTCTGTTTCCAACCTTTCAAATCGAATGATGACAAATCCGAAAGCCGAAATTCATAATTCGAAACAATTTTCAAGGCTTCCATCAATCTGCTGAAACCTTTTTCACTTGCCAACATTGCTTCATTTGAAATATCTAAAACACTTCTGTAATGCGCCTGTAAAAAACAAAAACGAACGATCGCAGGATGAAATGATTTTTCGAAAAAATCATTTTCACCTGAAACCAACTGCATCGGCAAAATATAATTTCCTGTTGACTTACTCATACGCTGGGAATTCATTGTCAACATATTGGCATGCATCCAGTAATTTACCGGAGCGGTATCATTGCAAGCTTTCCCTTGTGCAATTTCACATTCGTGGTGTGGGAATTTCAAATCCATTCCGCCACCGTGAATATCAAAAGTTTCACCTAAATATTTTGTGCTCATCGCAGTACATTCTAGATGCCATCCCGGAAAACCTTCTCCCCAAGGCGAATTCCATCTCATGATGTGAGCCGGAGAGGCTTTTTTCCACAATGCAAAATCCTGTGGATTTTTCTTTTCACCTTGTCCGTCTAAATCACGGGTATTTGCGAAAAGTTCTTCTATATTTCTTTTTGATAATTCACCATAATTAAGACCTCTTGCGTTATATTCCAAAACATCGAAATATACAGAACCATTGCTTTCGTAAGCGAATCCTTTTTCGATTAATTTTTGTGTTAACTCGATTTGTTCAACAATATGCCCTGTTGCAGTCGGTTCAATATTTGGCGGCAATAAATTAAACATATCCAGAACTTTATGAAAATCGACTGTATATTTTTGTACGATTTCCATTGGTTCAAGTTTTTCCAAACGGGTTTGTTTTACGAAACGATCGTTATTCACATCTCCATCGTCTGTAAGATGGCCTGCATCGGTGATATTTCTTACATAACGAACTTTATAACCCAAATGCATCAAACTTCTATAGATAAAATCGAAAGAAAGGAAAGTTCGTACATTTCCCAAATGCACATTGCTGTAAACCGTCGGTCCACAAACGTACATTCCTACGTTTCCTTCTAAAATGGGTTTGAATATTTCTTTTTCTCCCGCAAGCGAGTTGTATATTTTTAATTGCATAATTTAATTCAAAGTTTAAGATTTAAGATTCAAAATTTTTATAGAGGTTTTTAACAACAAATAATGGTTGCTATAAAAATCTTATCTGAAACTTTTTTAAATTTTATCATTACTAAATAGCTTTTAAATGATGTTGTAAATGACCAATATAATCATTAATAATAAATTCTAAAGTGAAAATCTGAGATTCCGTTTTTGTCATATCACAAGTTCTTTGGAGAGCTTCGTCAGGAATATTTTCAACAGTATTTACTATCTGAAAATTCAAAAATTTCCATAAACTAATAATATCTGAAGTCGGAGTATTCTGATAATTCTGAGCTTTCACCCAAAAATTCTGATCATAAACAATATTCTCGTTTTCTTTATATTGAGTGATTACAAATCTTCTGATATTTGATAAAGCACTATCACAAAGATGACCTAAAATTTCTTTTTTCGACCATTTTTCAGGCAAAATTTTTGCTGACCATTCTTCTTCCGAAATATTTTCAAACCTTTGAAGTTCTTCGTTCACAATATTCTTGAGAATCTGATAATCCATACTTATATTCTCTTAATTAATAATCCAATTTCGCATGGCTTCCCACATAATGAAGGAATTCCTGTCTCGTAATCGGATTGGTTCTGAAAATACCACTCAATTCAGCCGTAATTGTTGAACTTGCCGTATCTTTTATCCCTCTGCAATTTACGCAAAGATGTTTAGCATCAATGATACAGGCAACATCTTTTGTTCCTAAAGCTTCTTTTAGCGCATTAACAATTTGCATCGTCAGTCTTTCCTGAACCTGTGGTCGCTTCGCATAATAATCAACGATTCTATTGATTTTTGACAATCCGATCACTTCACCATTTGAAATGTATGCAACATGCGCTCTTCCAATGATCGGCAAAAAATGATGCTCACAGAATGAATATACTGTGATATCTTTTTCCACCAGCATTTGGCGGTATTTATATTTGTTTGAAAAGGTAGAAATTCCCGGCTTATTTTCAGGAAGAAGTCCTCCGAAAATCTCATTAACATACATTTTCGCAACTCTTTTTGGAGAATCTTTAAGAGAATCATCGGTCATATCAAGGCCAAGCGTTTCCATAATTTCTGCAAAAAGTCCGGTAATTTTTTCTATTTTTTCTTCTGGTGATTTTTCAAAAGCATCATCTCGTATAGGCGTATGTTCTTTTCCTGTGAAAATATCATCGTCGTTATCGGTAAAATCAACCATTTTTTATTTATTTTGCAACAAAAATACGGATAAAATCTTTTCGTGTATTTCAATTTATAATTAAAAATATTACCTTTCGGTTTTATACTGAGTAAAGAAGCTATGATTACTGTTGAAGAAGTTTTAGATACCCATCAAAAAAAGGAATTCCTCGATTTTCCGGCAAGACTTTATCAGTACGACAAAAACTACATCAGGCCTTTAGACAAAGACATCGAAAATATTTTCAACCCTGAAAAAAACAAATTTTATAAAGATGGCAAATGTGCAAGGTTTCTGTTTAAAAATAATTCTAAAACAGTTGGAAAAGTGGCCGTTTTCATCAATAACTTATACGAACAAAGCCAACCAACCGGCGGAATAGGATTTTTTGATTGTATTAATGACCAAGAAACTGCCAATTTCATTTTTGATTATTGTAAAAACTGGCTTCAGGAAAAAGGAATAGAAGCGATGGATGGCCCGATCAACTTTGGAGAACGGGATAAATTTTGGGGTCTTGTAATTGAAGGTTTTATCGAACCATTATATGGAATGAATTACAATTTCCCGTATTACAAAGATCTTTTAGAAAACTACGGTTTTAAAGTTTATTTTGAACAGCTTTGTTTTTCGCGACCGATTTTTGCAGAGGTTTCCAGAGTTTTCACTGTGATGCATGCGAAACACAGCAAGAATCCTGAAATCTCCGCAAAACCAATGACTAAGGATAAACTGGAGAAATTTGCTAAAGATTTTACTGAAATTTATAATAAAGCCTGGGCTTCTCACGGAGAAGGAAAATGTATGGAAGAAGCTAAGGTTCTGAAAATGTTTAAAATGATGAAGCCTATCATTAATGAGCATATTTCATGGTTTGTATACGAAAATGAAAAACCTGTTGCCATGTGGATGAATCTTCCTGATACCAATCAATGGTTTAAATATTTAAACGGAAAATTTGGAATCTGGGAAAAGCTAAAATTTATTTGGATTAAAAGGTTTAAGAAAAACGAAAAAATGATCGGACTCGTTTTCGGAGTTGTTCCTGAATGGCAAAAAAAGGGTCTGGAAGGATATATGATCTGGGAGGGCACTCAACATTTAAGAAAACACACCGATTTTAAAGTCACAGAAATGCAGTGGATCGGTGATTTTAATCCAAAAATGATAAAAATTGCTGAAAATCTGGACACAACTGTGACGAGAAAATTGGCAACATATCGTTATTTATTCGATCAAAATAAGGAATTTGAAAGGCATCCGATGTTGTAAAAGAGGTTTGGAGCGGTTTCGCCTTTGGCGAAACCGCTCCAAACCATC